>CAYWGW010000027.1:11375-19964 GCA_964457385.1 uncultured Spirochaetaceae bacterium | reverse complement strand
CGTCCCGGGGAAGCGGCGCGAACTCCAGCTGCAGCGTATGGATCCGATCGAGCCACCAGATCAGCGGCGGTGGCTCCCGCCGATCCCGCGTCTCGAGATTCGCCAGCAACACGCTCTGCACCAGGCTGCGCTCGTCCTCGCTGCGATAGCAGAGAAGAACGTCGAGATGGTCGAGGAACGCCTCGTTGGCGGTCTCGGCCTGGTCGATCACGAGCACGAGGCGGCGCTTGCGCGAAGCCTCGAGCAGACGCGAGCGGGCGAGGCCCGCCCGGGCGAGGCCCCATTGACGGGCGATCGGGTCACGCAGGGAATCCCAGGGCACCGAGGGATCGAGCACCAGGGCGACGCGCGCCTGCTCGCCGAGGAGCCTGGGCAGGGCACGCGCGAGACTGGTCTTGCCCAGGCCGCCGCCGCCGCTCAGACAGATTCGCGACGCCCCTTCGTCGAGCCCCGAGCGGATCGTCTCGAAAGCCTCGCGCAGGGCCTTTGTTCCGAGCACGAGCCCGGAGCCCGAGCCCTCGCCGAAGGGAGGCCGTTCGAGCGCGTAGAATTTCAGGTAGGCAGCCATCGGTCGCGCGGTCCGGCCCGGTTGGAGGGATCGTCCTGATCCCGAAAATCGGTCCTCTCGGGGGCTGTCTTGAGGATCGGGCGAAGAAAACGATCGCTGCCTTCACACGGACCGATGCCCGGTCATTGCCGCGGCTCTGCTCCGACGAGGCCTCCGCGACGGGAGACGTCCGGATCCCGCGAGCGGAAGCCGGAAGTGAGGGGAAGCGAGGGGGTAAGGCGTGTGAGGCGGGGGTGCTACCGTGGTCGTCGGCCGAGCGGGCCAGAGCGGGCCCTCGCTCGTGGCTGGGGTGGGTTCCGTCTCGAGTCTGGCGACGGGCGCGCAGGCCGCTGACGATCCACCCGGGCCGCTCCGAACGCCATCGCCATCACACTCATCCGAGAGGGCCGCGTCTGGACGGGGGAGGACGGATCGGCACGGGCGTTCGTGGCGCTCGCAGGAGGGCCCGGCCGGCAGAGCTGGTGGCGCTGGTCCTCGCGCTGGCGGAGCACGAGGCGCTCGACGAGTGGGAGCGGCGTCGGCTCGACCGGGAGATCGGCGTGCGAGCGGCCGGCGCGGATCGCCTTGCGCTTCTGCGAGCGTGGCTGGCGGAGGCGCCGAGCCCGGCACTGTCGGCGCGCATCCGGCGGATCGCCCCCGCCCTGAGGGCGCTCTCCGCTCTCGTCGAATCCGTGGGGCTCTTCCTGGGCTGGCTGGCGGCCTCGGCGCTGTTGTCCCTCGAGGTCCACGAGGGCCGTATCAACATCGTGGCGAGCGTGGCGGTGCTCGTCCTGCTTCCGGCGCTGACATGGCTGCTCAGCCTGCTGGGCTGGCTGATGATCCGGCTGCGTCGGGCGGCGGGCCGCGGGGGCGCGGGGCACGATCTGGGGCTCGGGGACTGGCTGCGTCGGGGCATCCTGGGCGGTCTCCTGCTGCGCGCTCTGCCCCAATCGCTCCGGCAGGATCTCGAGGTCGTGATGGGTCGCGTGGCCGCTCATGGCCGGCTCTACTCCGATGTGCGGCAGGGTCAGCTGCTGCTGTGGGCGCAGCTCCTGGGCGTCGGCTTCGCGTTGGGCGCGCTCCTCGCCACGCTGGCCTTCGTCGTCTTCACCGATCTCGCCTTCGGCTGGAGCACGACCCTCGACGTGGGCGCCGAGCCAGTCCACCGCATCGTGCGCGGGATGGCGCTGCCCTGGGCATGGCTCTGGCCCGCGGCGAGTCCACCGCTCGAGCTGGTCGAGACGACCCGCTTCTTCCGGGTCGTCCCGAAGGATCACATCCACGTGGTGGATCCGATCCTCTACGGCGGCTGGTGGCCCTTCCTGGTGATGGCGATCGCGACCTACGCCTGGCTACCCCGGGCGCTGACGGCGTGGGCGATCCGGCTCTGGCTTTCCCGGGCGACGGCGACGGCGATGGATCTCACGCCCGGCGTCGACCAGCTGCTCGATCGCTTGCGCACGCCCTTCGTCGACGGCCGGGCCCCGCTGGAGGGGGACGTGGAGGGCGGTGGTGCCGGTCTCGACGCAAGGGGGACGCCGCTGGTGGACCTGGCGAGCTGGTGGCGGGCGCGGGTCGAAGAGGGAACGACCCCGTGTCTGATCCGCTGGGCAGGAGCGGGGCGGGGCGCAAACGAAGAGCCCTGGAGTCGAATTCTGCGAGCGTCGCCCGAGGATCCGTCCGGGGATCCGCCGGAGGTCGGCGACGCCGGCGGACGCCAATCGTTGGAGGCCGATGCGGAGCTGGTGCGCGCTCTTGGCCGCGCGGGGGGCGCGGTGCTCATCCTGGTTCGGGGCTACGAGCCGCCGCTGCTCGACTTCCTGGACTTCCTGGACGACATGCGAGCCGAGCTGGGGCCCGAGCGGGGGATCGCCGTGGCGCTGCTCGGGGGTCGCGAGGCCGAAGTCGCAGCCTGGCGCCGCCGGCTCGGGGCACGGGGCGATTCCAGGCTGGTGGTCGGCCGGGTCGGAGCGGAGGGAAGATCGGATGACTGAGAAGCTGGTCCCGCGGCTCGCGGTCGTCGGACATCCGAACAAGGGCAAGTCGAGCCTCGTCGCCACCCTGGCCGAGGACGACTCGGTGGCGATCGGAGCGGATCCGGGCACGACGCTCCGGGCTCGGGACTACCCGATGCGGGTCGACGGTCGACACCTCTACACCCTGATCGATACGCCGGGGTTCCAGCGCGCCCGGCGCGTCCGGGCCTGGCTCGAGGAGCGGTCGCGCCGCGAGGGTGCGAGTGCCGCGGACCGTCCGCGGCTGGTGGCGGACTTCCTGGCGGAGCCCGAGCACGACCGGCGCTTTCCAGACGAGTGCGAGCTGCTGCGTCCGATCGTGGAAGGAGCCGGCATCCTCTACGTCGTGGATGGCGGCGTCCCCTACAGCGCCGAGTACGAGGCGGAGATGGAGATCCTGCGTTGGACGGGCCGCCCGAGCATGGCGGTGGTCAATCCGATCGAGAGCCGGGCCCATGTGGCGGAGTGGGAGGCGGCGCTCGGTCAGTTCTTTCGCGTCGTGCGGGTGATCGATGCGCTGCGGGCGGATTTCGCGACGCGGCGCTCGCTGCTGCTGGCCTTCGGCGAGCTCGAAGCGGGCTGGCGAGAGCCGATCGAGACCGCCGTCTCGGCGCTCGACGCGGATCGAGGCGCCCGCCGCCGGGCCGCCGCGCGCGAGATGGCAGAGCTGATCGAGCGGGCCCTCAGCCTGGTCGTCGAGCGACGCGTCGGATCCGAAGAGCTGCCCGATGCGCTGTCGGAGGAGCTAGAGCAGGAATATCGGAGCACTCTCGAGCGACTCGAAGCCGAGCATCGACGCGCCGTCCAGCAGATCTATGGACACCATGGGATCGACGCCCACCCGGCCGAGCTCGAACATCTCGAGCACGATCTCTTCTCCGAGGGCACCTGGCTCACCTTCGGGCTGCGCCGACGTGATCTGGTGACGGTGGGCGCCGCGGGCGGGGCGGCGACGGGCGGCGCGATCGACGTGGCCGTCGGGGGGGCCTCGCTGCTGGTGGGTCTGGCGGTCGGAGCCGCGATCGGCGGCACCCTCGGGTGGGTCGGCGCCGGGCGACTGGCCGAGCTCCGGGTTCTGGACCGTCCGCTGGGCGGACGGTTGGCGCGCTATGGACCGTCGACGAATCTGAACTTCCCCTTCGTGCTCCTCGGCCGGTCGCGGTTTCACTGGCTGCTCGTCGCAGAGCGGACGCATGCGATGCGCAAGAGTCTGGATCTCGCCCGTGCGCCGGCCGACAGTCTGCCCCTGACGGCCGGAGCTCGGAAGGGGCTCGAGAAGAGCTTCCGGGTCCTGCGGCGTCCACGACTGGCGGCGAGCGCCAGGTCCGCGGCCCTTGCGGAGCTCGCCGATCGGATCGAGGAGATCCTCCACCAGGACGAGCTTCGCGACAATCGGGCTCCCATCGCCTCGGAAGGCGTCACCTCCGACGCGCGCCCGTGACCTACCTGCAGCGAACTCGATCGCAATGCTCTGCGCACTCGTGGCTCTGGCGTGACTCTCGGTCCCTGCCAGGCCCGGTGGTCGAGCCGAGGGGTCGATGGCGCGAACGCGTCTCGTCCCATAGGCTTGCCCGGGCAAGCCGGCCGATGACCTCCCCGCGCCCACTGCGCCAGTCAGGAGCCCCGAATGTCCGATGCTGATCCCACTGCTGCCCCCACCCGCCATGCCCGCCTGCTCGCCTGGGTGGATGAGATGGCCCAGCTCGCCCTCCCCGACGCCGTCCACTGGTGTGATGGCTCCGAGGCCGAGTACGACCATCTCTTCGAGAGGATGCTCGAGACCGGGACCGCCCGGCGGCTGAATCCGGAGAAGCGACCCAACAGCTATCTCGTGCGATCGGATCCCGCCGACGTGGCCCGGGTCGAGGACCGCACCTTCATCTGCTCCGAGTCGCCGGAGGACGCGGGCCCGACCAACAACTGGCGCGATCCGGAGGAGATGCGGATGACCCTCGTCGGGCTCTTCCGCGGATCGATGCGCGGCCGCACGATGTATGTGATTCCTTTCAGCATGGGACCGATCGGATCTCCAATCGCGCATATCGGCGTCCAGATCTCCGACAGCCCCTACGTCGCCGCCAGCATGCGCATCATGACGCGGATGGGCTCGCAGGTGCTGGAGGCGCTCGGGGATGACGGAGACTTCGTTCCCTGTCTGCACTCCGTCGGCGCGCCTCTCAAGCCCGGCCAGGCCGACGTCCCCTGGCCCTGCAACGGCGAGAACAAGTACATCGTCCATTTTCCCGAATCGCGGGAGATCTGGAGCTACGGCTCCGGTTACGGGGGCAACGCGCTGCTCGGCAAGAAATGCTTCGCGCTGCGGATCGCGTCGGCGATGGCCCGGGACGAGGGCTGGCTGGCCGAACACATGCTGATCCTGAAGCTGACCTCGCCCTCGGGCGACTCGAAGTACATCGCGGCCGCCTTCCCGAGTGCCTGCGGCAAGACGAACCTGGCGATGATGACGCCGGTGATCGACGGCTGGGCGATCGAGACCGTCGGCGACGACATCTGCTGGATGAAGTTCGGCGACGACGGGCGCCTGTACGCGATCAACCCCGAGGCGGGCTTCTTCGGCGTCGCGCCCGGCACGGGCGAGGACACGAACCCCAACGCCATGCGCGGCCTCGAGGCCAACTGCATCTTCACGAACGTGGCGGAGACCGACGACGGCGACGTCTGGTGGGAGGGCATGAGCGAGCCTCCGAGCCATGCGATCGACTGGCGCGGGCACGACTGGACGCCCGAGAGCGAGACGCCGGCGGCTCATCCGAATGCGCGCTTCACGGCGCCCGCGAGTCAGTGTCCCGTGATCGCGCGCGAATGGGAGGATCCGGAAGGCGTGCCGATCAGCGCGATCCTCTTCGGGGGCCGTCGGGCCACCATCGTGCCGTTGGTCCATGAGGCGCGAGACTGGACCCACGGCACCTTCCTCGGCTCGATCATCTCGAGCGAGAAGACGGCAGCGGCGGCGGGAACGGTGGGCGAGCTGCGCCGGGATCCGATGGCGATGCTGCCTTTCTGCGGCTACCACATGGCGGACTACTGGAGCCATTGGCTCGACATCGGTCGTCGGCCGGGCGCCCAGCTCCCACGGATCTTCTACGTGAACTGGTTTCGCAAGGACGACGAAGGCGGCTTCCTGTGGCCGGGCTTCGGCGAGAACAGTCGCGTGCTGAAGTGGATCCATCAGCGCTGCGCCGAGAAGATCTCAGGGGTGGAGTCCCCGATCGGCATCCTCCCGAAGGCGGGCGAGCTCGACCTCGACGGGCTCGATCTCGGCGATCGGGTCCTCGAGGCCCTGACCGAGGTCGATGTCGAGGGCTGGCTCGGCGAGATCCCACGCATCCGGGATCACTACGCGAAGTTCGGGGAGCGGCTGCCTACGGCGCTTCGCGCGGAGCTCGATGGCCTCGAGGAACGCCTGCTCGCAGTCCGATCTCAGCGACAGCGGTAGGCGACGAAGCGCTGACGGCCGTCGACCGAGGGCGGTCCTTCGGCGATGATCGAGTCGGCGCCCATCTCGGCGGCGTTGTTCCTTGCGAGCGCCGTCAGCTCCTGCGAGATCTTCTCCTCGCTGCGCGCGATGAATCCGATCCGGGCCCGTGTCTGGGCGCTTACCACCCCCAGCTTCCTGCAGCCCGCGATCGCCTCCGGCGAGGACGCGACCCGGACTTCCTCCGCCTCGGACGTGAGGGTGACCCAGGCACAGCCGGGCATCGTGAGTACCACACCCGTGAGCGCGATGAGAGCAGGCAGGCTTCGTAGATTCGAACGCATCGATCGAGGTCCTCCTGAAGGCAGGGTCCGGTCCGGATCGGACTCGGCGCGCGC
The DNA here is from genome assembly GCA_964457385.1 of uncultured Spirochaetaceae bacterium. Lineage (GTDB taxonomy): Bacteria > Myxococcota_A > UBA9160 > UBA9160 > UBA4427 > UBA4427. The sequence goes on along the minus strand of CAYWGW010000027.1, from coordinate 13,568 downwards.
TGCGCCTCGAGCGGCGGAGGATAACGGATCCGATGCGCGGATCCGTCCCGTGCGCGAATCTCGGGGCGATCGCCTTTTCCCCGTCCATTTCTCTTCGCCGGGAGCCCCCGATGGTCCTCGCCCGTCCCCGACAGCCTTTGACACCCTCCCCCGACGCGTTTGCGATTCATCGAGCGCGCGTCGCGGACGGGGCGGGCGGTGGGCTGGAGCTCGCCTACGTGCGGGAGGGCGTGGGCGGACCTCCGCTGCTGTTGATCCACGGATATCCCGAGACGAAGCGGATCTGGTGGCGGAACGTCGAGCCTCTCGTGCAGGCCGGTTACGAGGTGATCGTGCCCGATCTGCGGGGCTACGGTGATTCCGATCTCTCGCCGAACGACGAGTACGACATCGCTCTCTATGCGCGGGATCTCCACGTCCTGGTACACGACGTGCTCGGCCACGAGTCGGTCGGTGCGATCGCCGGCGACGTCGGCGGAGTCGTGCTCTGCGACATGGCGCATCGCTTTCCGGGGCTCGTGTCGCGGATGATCTTCTTCAACTCGATCCCTCCCCTGATCCTGACGGAGGCCGAGTGGTACGCGGAGCGCGGACTCGCACTGAATCCGCTGGAGCCGGGGCCCACGGGCGACTATCGCATCCGTCAGGGACGCGATTGGAAGGCGCTGCTCGAGGAGCTCGACACCCCGGCGCGTCGCCGTCGCTATGTCCGGGATTTCTACGAACATCGGCTGTGGGCCTCACCCGGAGCCTTCGACGAATCGGACTACGACTTCATGACCGAGCCCTTCGAGGACGCCGGACGGCTCGCAGCGAGCTGGGCCCCCTATCAGCTCGAGTGGGGGCGTCCGATGAGCGAGCCGCCGCTGCTGACGCAGCCCGTCACGCAGCCGACGCTGATCCTCTACGGCCCCGACGATCAGGTCGTGCCGAAGGACTTTCCGAAGCGTTGCGAGATCGCCTTTCCGAATCGGGTGGGGCCGTTGATCGTCCCGGAAGCCGGCCACTTTTTGCAATAGGAGCGTGCGGACGTGCTCAACGCGGTCGCGAGCGTCTTCTTCTCTGGGCTGGGCGCGGAAGGGCGCGGTTGAGACATGGTCGGGTGTTGACCCTGGTGGCTGATCTGCTAGTCTGACTCTTGCGCCGATTTGAGCTTCAGCTTGCGGGCGCGTAACAAATGCAGCTAAAGCGAACTCCAGGGACTTTCCTGCGTGACCCGCTCTAGCTGTGCTTTGAGCGGGTTTTTTCATGTCGCAACACCGATTCATCGCGCCCGACCCGGGCATTGCCGCTGGTCGATCCGGTCACCTCCGTCGCGAGCGACTGCTGCTGGTGACGGCCTGCCGCGACCACAGCGACGGATTCACGCGCGCCGACGTGACCGTGCAGACCTGCTGGGATGCGGATCGACTGGATCTGGGGCGGGTCGGGATGCGGCCGGATCCGGGACGACTGTGCACGGAGGCCGCCCGCGAGCCGGGCGGGATCGAGGACGCCTATCAGAGGAGCCGTTTTCATCATGAAGCGTGAACTCAATCTACTGGAACGAATCGTGCTGGCGCAGTGGCTGGACGATCAGGAGACGCTCGAAGGGATCGAGCGGGGTCTTGGCGAAGACGTCTTCGAAGAGATCGAGCGTCTCGCCGTCGACGAGGTGCTCGCTGCACACGGGAAGAAAGGCACGGACTGGCACGATCCCCTCCAGGTCGCCGCCGGCTACATCCTCACGGACTTCGAGCTGATCGACGATTCAGTCCCTCCCGGGCTGCGACCCGACAATCCGGACGCGAGGTTCCCGTTCAGGGCGGCGTCCGCGTCCTGGGGCCAATGGGTCTTCCCGGGACGGGACGACTACGAGCTGGTTCCGGTCCCGGGGACGTCACTGCTCGCGCTCGTCGTGTCGGGCAGTCAGGGCTGGGATCCCGTCATCGCAATCGACGCCTGTGATCACGACGACGACCTGAGCGTCTTCGTCTGTAGCGGGATCGAAAGTTGGTGGAGTCAGGCTTCGGGCGGGTCCGCCGACGAGCCGCTGCCCGCACCCACCCGGGTCGAGGGATCGGCGCTGATCCCGACCGGGACTCTCGAGGCGCTGGTGGAGAGCCATTGGTCGGCGCAGGACACCGGCCCCGAGTCCGAGTACGAGGACGAGGCCCATTGGCGGAACTGAGCAGGCGGAACTGAGCAGGCGGA
>CAYWGW010000027.1:0-11275 GCA_964457385.1 uncultured Spirochaetaceae bacterium | reverse complement strand
GGCGGAACTGAGCAGGCGGAACTGAGCAGGCGGACCGGTGGGCGCGTGGCGTGGGTCAGTCCCAGACCGGGGCCACGATCTGGCTCGCGCGGGCCAGCGCCCGGGCCTCGGTGCTCTGGACCTCGACGTAGCCCTGGCTGCTGGTCGGATTGAGGCCATCACTCGCCTCCATCGAGGCGTCGGCCGGGTTGTACAGCGATGCGGGACAGTCGCTGAGCCGCTGGAAGAGGAGGTTTCCCTTGTAGAGCCCGAACTCGATCCGGCCGCTCGCACGGCTCGCCATCAGGTCGATCGCGGCGATCGCGGCCCGGGGCGCGGGGTCGAAGAGGCGGCCGTCGTAGATCTGATCGGAGACGAGTCGCGAGAGCTGTCGGAACAGGGCCGCTGCGCGGCGGTCGAGGACGGCCTGGTAGATCGCCTCGAGACCGCGACCGAGCAGCTCCATGCCCGGGGCCTCGTAGACGCCGCGGCTCTTGGTGCCGATGATGCGATTCTCGAGCGCGTTGGAGATGCCCACGCCGTTGCGTCCGGCGATCGTATTCGCTTCGAGCATCATCTCGAGCGCGCCGAGGGCCTTGCCGTTGATCTCGACGGGCACGCCCGCCTCGTATCGCAGGGAGACGGTCTCCATGCGGTCCGGCGCTTCCTGAGGCCAGACGCCCATCGTCGGTTGGACGATCATGGCGGGCGTATCGAGGGACTCGAGGTCCTCGGCCTCGTGGGAGAGTCCTGCGAGATTCGCGTCGGTGGAATAACGCTTGGCCGGGCCGGTAGAGGCCTCGATGCCCCGCTTCAGGAGGTAGGCAGCCATCTCTTTTCGGCCGGGAAATTGCTTCAGGAGGTCCGGGTCACGCCAGGCGGCGTAGACCTGCATGTCGGGTGCGAGCACGTTCGTGTAGCGCTCGAAGCGGAGCTGGTCGTTGCCGCGGCCCGTGGCACCATGGGCGAGAACCGTGCAGCCCTCGGCTCGCATGGCGTCCAGCAGGCCGTGGACCGTGACCGCGCGTGCGAGCCCGGTCGTGTTCCAGTAGCCGCCGTCGTAGGTGGCCTGGGTCTTCACGACCAGCAACGCCGCCTTCGCCATCGCCTGCTTCAGGTCGACGATCCGGGTCTCGGCTCCGGTGGGAGCCATCCGCCGCGGAATGTCCTCGATGTCGGCCTCGTCGGGCTGGGCGAGATCGGCCGTGAATCCGACGACGTCGAGGCCCGCCTCGACCAGACGCGCCGTGACCGACTTGCTGTCGAGCCCGCCCGAAACACAGATTCCAATCTTCCGGCCATCGAGATCACCGATCCGCATGTCTTCTCCGAAGCGGCCTTGGACGGAGGCCGAGCACGCCGGACGATAGCAAGCCCCCATGGCGGTCATCAGGTCCCGGGCCTCCCCTCGCGCCGCGGCGACTGGGCGTTAAACTTGTGTCAAGCCTTTTCGACGTGCCGCGGCGCGAGAACGTGCGGCGACGACGCGACACTCGACGATTGGGCGACTGGAGATGCAAGCTTGTCCCGAAGACGCCCGATGCGGTTCGCTCCTGTCCTCTTCTGCGGTCTGGCAGTCCTCCTTCCGTCTGCGAAGGCTCTCGCCGACGGCGGGATTCCGCGCAGCGAACGGCCGGAGCAGGCCGTGCTCTACTTCATCTCGCCCGAGGACGGCGCCACCCTGACCTCCCCCGTGACCGTCCGCTTCGGTCTGCGTGAGATGGGAGTGGCGCCGGCGGGCGTGCAGAAGTCGGCGACCGGGCATCATCATCTCATCGTCGATGCCGATCTGCCCCCGATGGATCTGCCCGTTCCGAAGGACGATCAGCACCTGCATTTCGGGGCGGGCCAGACCGAGGTGGACCTGGATCTCGCCCCCGGCCGGCATACGCTTCAGCTGCTGCTGGGCGATCACAATCATGTTCCCCACGATCCCCCCGTCGTCTCCGAGCAGATCACGATCCAGGTGGAGTCCGGCTCGGAGGACTAGCTTCCGACGACGGCGCCGATCCGCGCCACACGGCCTCCGGGCGGGGGAGGATCCATTGAGCCGATTCGTGATCCACGGAGGGCGGCCGCTCGAGGGCGAGATCCACGCCAGCGGGAGCAAGAACGCTGCCCTGCCGATGATCGCCGCCGCCCTGCTCACCGACGATGAGGTCGTGCTCGAGAACGTTCCGTCCATTCGAGACGTGGACGTCATGCTCGAGATTGCTTCGGTGCTCGGTGCGGACGTATCCCGCGCCGGTGATCGGGTGGTCATCCGAGCGGCCGACCTCGGCCAGCACGACCTGCCCTACGAGCTCTGTGAGCGCGTACGCACCTCCCTGCTCTTCGTCGCGCCCCTGCTTCATCGCCTCGGGCGTGTGAAGCTGCATCCGCCGGGTGGAGATGGGATCGGTCGCAGGCGTCTCGACACCCACTTCTACGGGCTGCGTCGCCTCGGTGCCGAGATCGACGAGGAGGAGTTCGAGTTCACCGCACGCGACGGGCTCGCCGGTGCGATCCTCTTCTTCGACGAGGCGAGCGTCACGGCGACCGAGCATCTGCTGATGGCGGCGGCGCTCGCCCGGGGTACGACCACCATCCTGAACGCGGCGAGCGAGCCCCACGTGATGGACCTCGCGCGTCTGCTGCTCTCGATGGGGGCCCGGATCGACGGCCTCTACACGAATACCCTCACGGTGACCGGCGTCGAGCGGCTCGGCGGTGCCCATCATCGCGTCGTCTCCGATCACATCGAGGTGGGCTCCTACCTCGCCCTCGCCGCCGCCACCGGGGGCGGGATCACGATCCACGAGACCGTGCGGGGCCATTACTGGATGATGCATCGGGTGTTCGAGCGCTTCGGCATCGAGATCGAGCTGAAGAGCGATCGCATCGTCCTGCCCAGCGGTCAGACCCCGCGCATCCAGCCGGATGCGGGCGGCGCGATTCCCCAGGTCGACGACGGGCCCTGGCCGCAGTTCCCGACCGACATGATGAGTCCGTTCCTCGTGCTCGCGACCCAGAGCGAAGGCACGATCCTGTTCTTCGAGAAGATGTTCGAGGGGCGCATGGTCTTCGTCGACTCGTTGATCCAGATGGGAGCGAATGCGATCATCTGCGATCCGCATCGCGTGCTGATCGCGGGCCCATCCCCGCTGCGAGGACAGACCGTCCGCAGTCCCGACATCCGCGCGGGCATGGCGATGATCATCGCGGCGCTCTGCTCCGGGCGTCGTCCCTGCATCGTGCAGAATGCCGAGATCGTCGACCGCGGCTACGAGCGGGTCGACGAGAAGCTGCGTTCGCTGGGCGCGGACATCGTGCGCGAGGACGACTGATCCCAGGACCGGCTGGCCTGACGGACCGGATTGACCTGTCAGGGACCGGGCTGCGGGCCGGTCGTCGAGCTGCCCCTCGCCTCCGAAGCATTCTCCGACCCATTCTCCGACCCATTCAGAGTAGAGGAGATTCCGTCGGTCTCGGTCGGCTGTGGAATCCGGAGGCGGAGTCGATGCCACCGCTGCCGGTCTTCTGCCACTCCTGTCTCGGGTCCGTCGATCAGCAGCTCGCCGTCGAGCACGCTCGCGGCGTCTCGCGCGATCGCGAGCGTGAGGGCGCCCTGCTCGGAGGTGTCTGCGGCGGCGCGTGGCTCTGTAAATCCCGTTGGTGCGGGTGAGGAGCCGCGCGAAGCCGCGCTTGCCGCCGCCGGCACGCGCAGCACGAATTCGACCCCTGATCGGCCTTCTTGCAAGGCCCAGGTCCTCACGCCGACCGAGATCGGATCCCGATGGTGGTCGGGGGCGGCCAACGAGACGGCGTGGTCCGTGAGACTGCTGATTGCGTGCTCGAGCAGATCGACTCGAGCCCAGATCTCGGACACGCCAACGGGGCCTTCGCGGATCCGCTCGACGCGTTCGCCAGGCTGCTCGGCTACGCGGCTGCGGATCAGATCCAGCAGCTTCCGGGTCTCGATCCAATCGGCGTGTGCGTTCGGATCCTCGGATCGTGCGAGGGCCCCGTCCGCGATCCGCACCATCGCTCGGGTGGCGACGTGGAGACGGTCGGCGCCCCGCGGATCTGCGTCGAGGTCGACCCTCTCGAGCGTCGCGATCAGGATCTCCAGGGAGTGGTGGAGCGGATGCGGCGCGCGTGCGCTGCGCGAGGGATCGGCAGCCTCCGGCGGCCCGGAGGATCGGTCGAAACGAGCCAGACGGTCACGCAGCTCGTCGATCCGAGCGCGTTCATGGTCGCGGGGCGGGGAGGCGGAAGGGATGCGGGCGAAGGACGCCGGCTTCCCGTCCTTGCGGTCGCTGCGGTCGCGAAGGATTCCGACCAGGCGCCATTCGCCGTCGGGTGTCTGGTAGGAGCGGATCGAGATCTCCGCTCGGATTCGCCGGCCATGATCGGCGTGGAGCTCGATGAGCTCCTGGCAGGTCGCGCCATCGACCCGTCGACTCGCGATCGCTTCGAAGCGGGCGTCGGCCAGGGCATGGAAGTCCTTGGGGACCCAGAGGCGGTAGTGGCTGCCGATGACCTGCTCGGGCCGGTATCCGATCAACTCCTGGACCGAGGCGCTCGTGTAGACGATGCGTCCGCGATCGTCGATCTCGCAGACGACGTCGGCCGCCGCGTCGGTCCGCGCGCGATGGAGCTGCTCGCTGGCGGCCAGCGCGGCATGGGTCCGCTCGAGTGCGTCGTATTGTGCATGGAGCTCGAGCTGTTGACGCTCGAGGAACTCGACCACCGCCCCTGCCGAGAAGACGCTCCGAAGCAGGCGCCGCAGACGCGCGAAGAGCGTCAGGGACGGGGGCAGGGTGACCCGATAGGTCGCCTCGCGGTCGCCAATGTCGGCAGACACCAACGCGTCCGCCATCCCCAGCACGCGCGGAAGCGCGCGAGCGCCACCGGTCGCGAAGTGGAAGATCTGGGGACAGGACTGGAGGGGCGCGGCCAGCGCCGCGTGAATCACGAGCTGGTTTCCCTGCAGTGGCGAGATCCGCGTCTCGATTCCAGGAAGCGCTCGTTGCAGCGCCCATCGGATTGCGCCGCGGTAGAGAATCACGGGGGAGGCCGCGAAGCCGGCCAGCGCGCGCAGCACGGCGGCGGGCTCCAGCTCGGCAATGAAACCACCGCAGGCCTCGACACCCTCGGGGCCTCCGACCTCGCGTTCGAGGCGCTTCATGAACTCGGCAAAAACCGACCACTCCACCGGTCCCGCGATGGCGTCGGCTTCCCCCCTGGGCACGGGGAGATCGCCCAGGATCTGAGAGGCCGGCACCCCATGCCGCTCCAGAACCCGGAAGAAATCCGTCAGAAAGCGACCGGAGACCTGATTGCAGGCTTTCCGATACTCAGTCTTGTGAGTATTGAGGGCGGTCACGGTGGTGACTTGAATGACCCGGGTGGTTGGACGCGTCACAAGGATGACACACTCGACGCGATTCAGTGTGTGACGGATGTACGAATTCGGGCGAATGCGCTCACCCATGGGCGGCCGATGCCGGGTCGATGCGCATCCGGTGCACCCTCGGGTACCCGGGATGGCCGGCCGTCTCGGGTCGCGCGCACGACACTTCGGCATTCGAGCCCGCACGTCCTCGCGCTACTCTTGCGGGCGATTTGCCGATAGATCCCGTACGACGAGGCTACGAGCGAGGGTTCGACCCGCGCTGGAGCTCCGGGGCGACACGGTCAGGGGAGCGGATCGGTCCGGGGTGTCGGGTGGAGGCGGCGTGAGGCCGACGGTCGAAGTGCATGACTGGCCCACTGGGCCCGGCTGCGGGTCGGAGGAGGGCGGGAACCTCGCCGCGGATCCGCGGCGCATCCCGACGTTCGCCCGGGTGGTCCGGGTGATGATGTTGGTCGGCATCGGATTCGGCTCGCTGGGCTCGGCGCCGCCAGCAGACGCGCAGGAGTCTTCCTCGACGCCTTCCGACTCGACTGCCTCCTACGCGACGGTGCTCGCGGGGCCCTGGCGGTGGCTCGAGCCCGAATCCGGTGCGCTGGGCGTCTCGCCACGGCTCGTCCACGGTCCCTGGCTCGAACCCTCGATCAGCCGCGACCCGGCTCGTCGCGCGCTCGCACTCGAGCGATTCGGGGGCTCTGCCGCCGAGGTCGCGGAACAGCGGGATCGGGCCCCGATCCTGAATCGCGCCGCCCTGGAGTCCGCTCGCTTGCTCGAGGCAGCGGGTGAGTCGCATGCAGCGGCGGTCGCCTACGCCAGCGTCGCCGAATCCGAGCCGGTCGTTCCTGTCGATGTCTGGCACGGCCTGGCGGCGAATCGGGCCCGTTCCGGTGATCTGCTCGGGGCCGAGCAGGCGTTTCTGCTCGGCCTCGACGCCTCCGGTCGTGCGGAGGATCAGGTCCGCTTCCGCTTCGACCTGGCCGGTTTCTACGCGAGTCAGGGACGATCGCTCGAGGCGCTCGCGGTGATCGATGCGCTGGTCCCCCATGCTCCGGATGCAGCCGGGCTGCAGCGGGCGCGATCGGGTCTCGAATCGTCGATCGAGCTGGCCGCGATCGTACGGCCGCGAGGGCATCCGGTCGCCGCCAGCGTCGGCTGGCCGATCCCCGGCCCCGACCGCGCCTGGGAGGACTTCGAGCCCTGGATGGTGCGCGCGGTGATGAGCCTGCCCGGCCCCCTCCGAACGGGTCTGCTGCCCTGGGCCCAGCGATGGCGTAGGTCGGATCTGGGGCTGCAGCAGGGCACGATCCTGCTCGTCGCCCTGGCGGCCGTCCTGACGGCCCTCTTCGTCCTGCTGCGACAGCGCGGGGACGTCGTCGTGGTGATCGACTACCCCGAGGAGCTCCGCGGCCTGTTCCGGGTGCGATTGCGTGGGGCCCATCGCTCGCTCCCGGCCCCCTTGTCCGAAGAGAAGATCCGCGAGGATGGCGCCTCGACCCACAAGGAACATCTTCTGGTATCGCGCGAGACGCAGTTCCAGCGTCTCTTCACGGGACGCTATCACGTGATCGTCGATGGCCTGCTCGTCGATCCGGTGTCCGATGAGGTGCTGGATCGGATTCACGAGCATCGGATGCTTCGGGTGCGACATCGCAGGACGGTGCGGGCCGAGATCGACGGTCGTCCGACGACCTGTCCCGTGGATCTGGAAGTGAAGTGGGGAGATCATCCCGCTCGGGAGGCGCAGATCACCGTACCTGGTCCGGTCGACAAGCCCCGGGCGACCGTCTCCGGCAAGCTTCGCGTGCTGCTGCCTCCGGGTGACCATCGACTGCTGATCGGCTGCGGAGATCGGGCCTTCGAACGTCCGCTGCGGGTCTCGAGCTATCGGCCGACCCATGTGGCCGTCGATGTCCTGCAGGAAGAGGTGGTCTTCAAGGGCTGTCCGCCCGCCGTCGTGCCGTTCCTGACCGGTGACCTGCGCGGTACGGCTCGCGCGCTCGAGCGGGACGGCCAGGCCGAGCTCGGATCCCGGCTGCTCGCTCAGATGTTCCAGAGGGAGGGCGAGACCGAACGCGCGGCGGATCTGTACGAATCGGCGGGCGACTTCTGCGCAGCCGCCCGACTGCGACTCGAGCAGGGGGATCCCGGTCGGGCCGCGACGCTCTTCGAGCGCGTCGAGATGTGGATCGATGCGGCGGAGGCCCACCGCCGCGACGGTGCGATCCTGCACGCGGGAGAGTGTTTCGAGCGGGCCCTCGACTGGGAGCGCGCGATCGACTGCTACCAGGAGGCGGGGGCGATCGATCGCTGGCTGACGGCGCTCGAAAGCTGCGGCCGCGTCTTCGAGGCCGCCCAGCGGGCTCTCGACCACGAGCAGCGTCCGCGTGCGATCCGTCTCCTGCAGCGGGTCGAGCCTACCAGCGACAATTTTCGCCAGGCCTGCAACCTGCTGGCGGAAGCCTTCGAGACCGAGGGCCATTACGATCTCGCGGCGGGCAAGCTCGACGAGTTCATCGCGACCTTCCGTCCCGGCTTCGCGACCGCCGAGAGCTATTCACGGATGGCCGAGCTGTGGGAGCAGGCGGGCCACTTCGAGCGGGCCCTGGAGGTGCTCGAGGACCTACGGCGTCACGAGCCGACCTTCCCGGGCATCGCCGGCCGGATCGAGGTCCTGCGCAAGCGCCGCAGCGCGACGGGACATCTCTACAGCTCGGGCAGCCGTGTCCAGGACGCCGGCGCGACGGCCTTCGTGGGAGACGTGCGCTACGAGCTTCTCGAGGAGATCGGGCGCGGCGGTATGGGCGTCGTCTACCGGGCCCGGGATACCCGACTGGATCGGGTCGTGGCCCTCAAACGGCTGCCGGAGGGGCTGCGGCGTCATCATCCGCGTGCCCTGCAGTTCTTCCTGCGCGAGGCGCAATCGGCGGCTCGCCTGAATCATCCGAACATCGTCACGGTCTACGACGCAGATCAGCAGGACGGACAGTTCTTCATCACGATGGAGCTGCTCGAAGGGCAGCCGCTGCAGAGCGTACTGCACGAACGCGGCCAGCTCTCGCCGGCGAACGTGCTCGGCATCGCACGGCAGGCCTGTCGCGGACTCGACTACGCCCACGAGCAGGGCGTCGTCCACCGGGACGTCAAGACGGCGAATCTCTTCGTGACGACGGAACGGGTCGTCAAGATCATGGACTTCGGTCTGGCCAAGGTTCTCGAGGAGGTTCGCGGGGCCACGACGCTCGTGAGCGGAACGCCCTACTACATGTCACCCGAGCAGGTGATCGGCACCGATGTCGATCATCGGACCGACCTCTACTCGCTCGGGGTGACCCTCTTCGAGCTCGCGACCGGCCGTGTGCCTTTCGGCGACGGAGAAGTCGCCTATCACCATCGCCATTCGCCGGTGCCGGATCCGCGGACCCGGCGCCCCGATCTGCCGCCGGCGCTCGCCGAGCTGATCCTCGGACTGCTCGAGAAGGCGCCGGAAGATCGTCCGCAGACCGCGGCTGCGGTGCTCGAATCGCTGACGCGGATCGAGCCGACGAATCGAAGCTGACGCTTCTTCAGGATCGAACGTGGATGGCGAGGACCCGTGTTTCGTCCGGGTGTCTCACTCGTGTGTCGCTGATCACTTCGAGTCCCTCTGTCATCGGTCAAGCTGCGCGGCCATGGAAAGCGTCCGTTCCTACCCGACCCCGTGCGTTCCGGGAAAGTGCGACCCCGAGAGATGCGATGCCCTGAAGTCCTGCGATCAGGAGGAGGCACTCGTCGTCCGCTTCGCACACCGAGTCCATTTTTTTGCAAGACGAGTCGCTCTTCGATTCGGTCTCGATGTCCAATGGCACGACGACCTGGTGTCGTCGGGCTACTGGGGGCTGCTCAAAGCCTTGAGGAACCGTCGCCTCGACGCCCATGAGCACGAGCTCTCCGCCTACGTCTCCCAGCGGGTGGAAGGGGCGGTGCTCGACGAGGCTCGACGCGTCCTCTCGCGGGTATCGGTCCGAGTGAGCCTCGATGCCGACGCGCTCGAGTCCGGATCGAGAGGCGAGCCAGCCAACCGGGAGTGGGAGCCGGCTCGGGAGGGAGGGGATCCCGAGGACCTGGCGGATCGGGAAGGGCGCTGGCGAAGAATCGAGAGCGCGATTGGCCATCTCGATCGGGATCAGGGCGCGCTGCTCTGGTCCTACGTCGAGGGAGCGTCCGTCTCCGAGATCGCGCGGCGGGACGGACTCTCCCCCGCCCGCCTCCAGAGCCAGCTGGCGCGAATCGGCCGTCAGGTTCGCTCTCGCTCACCCGAGCTGCGCCGAATACTTCGCCACGAGATCTGATGGCTCTGGGAAGCCAGTTGAAGAGGTCAAGGGACCCTCTCGGTTGATCAGGTCGCGCGCGCTCTCTCGTCTCCCGGTCGCTATTTCGGAAGACGGGGCTCGCTGCGCCGAGAGGGCCCCCGAATCGATCCAAACCGATTATGATCCGGGCGAACGCGGATGTGTGCGAGAAAAACTTCGTTCGTCCAAAAATCCGGCTTCGATGATCCCTTGGGGATTCCTCTCCGGGGTCGAAGGGAGCGCTTGGGCGGCGTACCCTCGCGGGGTCCGACCTGGCCCGCTCGTGGGCACGGTCTGCTGGGATGAGACCCTCGAGCGGCGCCCGGGATGAGCTCGAGAACGAGGAGGAAGAGGATTCGTGTCCGGACAATCCAATGGGCGATCGATCGTTCTCGGCGCGCTGCTGATCAGCATCGGCGTCATCGTGGGCTCCATGATCCTGTCGGGCGCGCTCGACCGCTCGACGCAGCAGCTGGAGCTCGTGGCGGAGGCGGTCCGCGGGCAGCGCGACGCGCAGCGGGCGGCTGCGCGGCCGAGTCCCCCGAGTCGACCCAAACGACCCGACCCGGGCACGCGCTACGAGGTCGCGCTCGGGGAGGCGCCGGTCCGCGGCTCGGCCGACGCGGCGATCACGATCGTGGAGTGGTCGGACTTTCAGTGTCCCTTCTGCAGTCGGGCCGGGCCCACGCTCGACCAGATCCAGGAGACCTACGGCGACGAAGTGCGCATCGTCTTCAAGCATCTGCCACTGTCGATCCACCCCCAGGCCCCGGCTGCCCATGCCGCCGCGGAGGCGGCTCATCGGCAGGGCAAGTTCTGGGAGATGCACGATCGGATCTTCGAGAACCAGCGGGATCTCAGCCCGTCGACCTTCGAACGCTATGCGAAGGAGATCGGACTCGACATGGACCGGTACACGAGCGACGTCGATTCAGACGCCGTCCGCCGCCGCATCGACGCCGACATGGCCCAGGCCCGGGAGCTCGGGGTGACGGGGACGCCGGCCTTCTTCATCAACGGTCGGTTCATCTCCGGCGCCCAGCCCTTCGTGAACTTCAAGCGCGTGATCGACGACGTCCTCGAGGAGCAGACCTGACGCGCGGAGACCGCTCCCGATGATTCGCGGAATCGTCTTCGATCTCTTCGACACGCTCGTGGATCAGGATCCCACGCGCCTCGCCTTCGTCGAGCACGAAGGTCGCCGGCTCTCCCCGAGTACGGTCCGACTGCATGCCCATCTGATCCGGGACGGGTTGCATGGAATCTCCCTCGGCGACTTCGCCCGGGAGCAGCGCGAGGTCGATCGGGAGCTCCGCGCGGAGACCCTGGATCGCGGTCTCGAGCTGCCGACGCTCCGACGCTTCGAAGGGCTGGCTTCGCGACTCGGTCTGGCGGATCGCGAGGGTCTCGCGCAGGCCTGGACCCGGATCCACATGGACGTGCTGCGAGAGGCGCTCACGGTACCCACCCATCACGAGGCGGTGCTCGCCACGCTGGCCGGAGAGCATCGACTCGCGCTCTGCTCCAACTTCAGCGACGGGGGAACGGCCCGCGCCATCCTCGCGGAGAGCGG
>CAYWGW010000026.1:0-31003 GCA_964457385.1 uncultured Spirochaetaceae bacterium | reverse complement strand
CGGTTCCGCCGGCGGACGAAGCTCGAGGACGCCGTCGACCTCGACGAGCACGAAGCTTGCCTCGTCGGCGGGAAGCACCTCGACCCGCGGCACACCCACGCGCTCGAGCAGACCCTCCAGACGCGAGGTCGAGGGCGAGGTCGAGAGCACCGCCACGGTGGGTGCGATGCCACTCCCGGACGAACCGGGACCTCGTTGGCCGGTCAGGACCGCCTCGGAAGCCCGGTCAAGGGAGCTCCGTCCCCCGCCGTATCCCGCGCCGACGAGCCACATCGGCCCAGGGGCGATCTCCCGCCAACTTCAGCCCCGTGAGCCCGGCGATCAGCATCAGCAGGCTCGGCAGGGTCGGATCCTGCGCGTTCAGCATCCCCTCCACTTCGAAGCTCGATGGCTGATCGGTCGGGATACCCGAGGGGGGAGGAGTTGATGCGCCGAGCGGCTTCGAGACGTCGGGGAGGGGCGAGAGAAGTCCGTCTGAGAACACGGCCCGAGCCATCACACCCTGCCCCAGTACGAGAACGGACAGAACAGCGACGGCGATGAGAAACCAGCGCATGAAAGCCTCGAATGAATCGTGATCCGAGTCACTCTCGTTGGATCCTCCCGTTCATCGACCACAGGAGTGTGGTGATTTAGCCCTATTGCTCGATGCATCAATCATTCTTTCGCCACGTCCTGCTCGCGTCCCGTGGATCCGGTCCGCGACCGTCCAGGAAGTCCGCCGCCGCCCGGGCCAGCGAGGGACCATCGTGGTCGACCGTCGCCACATGGCCGGATCGCTCGAGCATGAGGAGCTCCTTGGGATCCGAGGCCAGGGCGCCATGCAGCCGCACGGCGTCACGCGGATGTGCGGTGCGATCGAAGCGTCCATGGGCGACCAGGGCGGGCGCGCGGATCCCACCGAGATGCGGGATCACCTCGCCTTGCAGCGCGATCAACTCGACCACCGCCGCCAGCGGCATCGCAGGCAGGCCCGGATGGCGAGCCCCCGCCTCGGGATCGCGGATGTCCGAGCCGCGTTTGCGCCGGAACGGCATCCATCGGCTCACCAGCGGCAGCAGCTGCGGGATCGGCGCCCGCAGCACCAGCGGCACCCCGACCACCACCATCCCGGCCACCTCCCGGGTCTGCGCCAGACGCAGGCTCAACAGCCCACCGAGGGAGACCCCGACCAGGAAGACCCGATCATGCTCGCGCTCCAGGGCAGCGAGATCCGCCCCTGCCTGCTCCAGCCAGACCTGCCGCGTGGTCCGAGCGAGCTGATGGATGCCTCCCTCGTGGCCGGCGACATGGGGCCCGTAGGCCCGGATCCCGCGTGCCACCAGGGCCTCGGCGATCGACCGCACCTCCCAGGGCGTCCCCGTCAGTCCGTGCAGGCAGAGGGCTGCGGCGCCCGTCGCCCGCTCGGGCGCTGGGCGCAGATCGAAGGGCGCGGCATCGACGCGAACGGTCACCGCGACCCGCTCCCCCGGCCGATCCCGAGCTTCCTCCGATGCACTCATGCGTCCTGCTCTTCGTGGCTGCGCGCCTGGGCCGTGAGGTACGCCACGACCTCGCGCAGGGGAAGGCCGCGCTCGCGGGCTATGCGCTTGCAGTCGTCGTACTCCGGCGAGTAGTCCATCCGCCCCTCCGGACCGTGGATCACCTTCACGCGAGCCCGACCGAGATCCGTATCGATCCGGATGCTCTCCCGCTCGAGCACGAATCGATCCCACTCCGCCAGCCGCACGCCGATCGCGGTCGATTCCGCGAAGAGCAGGCGGGCCAGATGATCCCGGTCCTGAGGCCGGGCCAGCACCCGGACCAGGAAGCCGGGTCGATTCTTCTTCATCTGCAGATGCTGCAGGGAGACGTCGAGTGCCCCCTCCTCGAAGAGCCGCTCCATCAGATGGTCGAAGTGCTCGGGGACGAGATCGTCGAGGTTGGTCTCGATGCAGACGATGCGATCCCTCGTGAAGGCTCCCGTCCCCGTCCGTCCCAGCACCGCCCGCAGCACGTTCGGCAGCACCCCCGGCCGGTCGTTGCCCGCGCCGTAGCCGATCTTCTCCACCGTCATCGCCGGCAGCCAGCCGAACTCGTCCACTACCGTCCGCAGGATCGCGGCGCCGGTGGGCGTCAGGGTCTCCCACTCGACCGCTGCCGGCACCGTCGGGATTCCCTTCAGCAGCTCCAGGGTCGCCGGCGCGGGTAGGGGCAGCAGGCCGTGGTCCGAATGGATCGTGCCGTGTCCGATCGCAACCGGCGTGCAGCTCACCCGCTCGATGCCCAGCAGCTCCAGCCCGAGCGCCGCCGCAGTCACGTCGACGATCGCATCTACGGCGCCCACCTCGTGGAAGTGCACGTCCTCGAGCGCCGTTCCGTGGACGCGCGCCTCCGCGCGGCCGAGCGCCTCGAAGATCGCCAGCGCCCTCGTCCTCGCCGTCGCCGAGATCGCCGCCGCTTCGAGCTGATCCCGGATCTCCGCGTAACGACGACCATGAGCATGCCCTTCTTCGTCGTGGCCATGCGAATCGGCGTGGGGATGAACGTGGTCGGAGGCGTGATCAGCGTCGTGGGAATGGGCGTGGGCGCGATGGCCGTGATGGGAGCGGTGGGGATCGAACTCCCGATCCCGGCGAGCAGGGGTCTCCCGCACGCGGACGTCCACGTAACGTGCTGCAAAGCCCGAGCGCTTCACCTTCTCGACCACGAGATCGAACTCGAGTCCGAGCGGCGCGAGCCCGGCGAGCAGATCCTGCTTCGACAGCCCGAGATCCAGTAGCGCGCCCATGAACATGTTGCCCGAGGCGCCCGAGAAGGCGTCGAGGTGGAGGATCCGCGCGCCGACGCGGGCCTGCCTCGGCCTCCGGCCCGAGTTCCGGCCCGGCCTGGCGTCCGGCTCCCCGTCCGAATTCGCGTTTGACGCCCGGCCCCCGCTGCGGAGGACCTCGTCTCGATTCCCGGCGCTGACCAAAAAAACACCCCCTGATCGCGGGTTCAGAGACGGTTGATCAGTGTCGCCACGTGAGCGGCACCGAAGCCGTTGTCGATGTTCACGACCGAGACGTTGGAGGCACAGCTCGTCAGCATCCCGAGCAGCGCCGCCACACCCTGGAGCGATGCGCCATAGCCGACGCTCGTGGGCACCGCGATCACCGGCCGATCGACGAGTCCGCCCACCACCGAAGGCAGGGCACCCTCCATCCCGGCCACCACGATCAGCACCCGCGCCGCACGCAGATCCTCGGTCGCCGCAAGGAGTCGATGCAGACCCGCCACCCCGACGTCCTGCACCAGCTGGACCTCGTTCCCGAATCGACGCGCGACCTCACACGCCTCGGCGGCGACGGGCAGGTCTGCCGTCCCGGCCGAGACGACGAGGATCGTGCCCTTGCCCTGGATCGGCACCTCCTCGGGCCCGATCCAGACGAGCCGCGACACCGGATCGTACTCCGCGTCCGGAATCTGGCTGGCAATCGTGGCGGCCTTGCGGTCTTCGACGCGCGTGACCAGGACGTGTTGGCCGACTCCGATCAGGGTGCGCGCGACCTCGAGGATCTGCTCGGCGGTCTTCTCCGCCCCGTACACGACCTCGGGAATGCCCTGTCGCAGGGCGCGGTGGGTATCGACCCGCGCGAAGGGCGTATCGACGAAAGGAAGGTGTGCCAGTCGATCGGCCGCCCCGTCCACGCCGAGACGACCCTCCCGAACGGCCTCCAGCAATGCGCGCACGGAGTCGGAATTCATCCAGGCGAGGGTTTAGCTCGAATCGAGCCGGGCCGCAGGCAGCCCGCATGCAGATCCTCGACGCAGGCCCGGGTTCCGCTCGTCTGATACGATCGCGCCGCGCGCATCGGGTCGTCTCGTGGGCGGGAGCGCGCACGAGGCGCGGGGAGAGATCCGTTGGGGGAACACCCTTGGGAGTAGATGGCTGGCTGTCCATCGCGGTCGTCATCGCCACGGTGAGCGTTCTGATCGGGACCCGCATCGCACCCGACATGGTGCTGGTCGCTGCGCTCACGATGCTGATCGTACTGGACGTCCTGGACCCCGAGGAGGCGCTGTCCGGACTGGGAAACCCGGGGCTGGTCACGGTGGCGGCGCTCTTCGTCGTCGTCTCGGGTCTCGTCCAGACGGGCGCCGTCTATGCGCTCGCGTCCCGGGTCCTGGGACGTCCTGCGTCGATCGCCTCGGCCCAGCTCCGGCTCATGCTTCCGGTGATCGCGATGAGCGGGTTCCTCAACAACACACCCGTGGTGGCCATGCTGGTTCCCGTGGTCGAGGAGTGGAGCCGGCGCTGTCGAATCTCGGTCTCGAAGCTGATGATCCCACTCAGCTACGCGGCGATCCTCGGCGGCTCGTGCACCCTGATCGGGACCAGCACCAACTTGATCGTGCAGGGGCTCGTCATCGGGTCGACCGATCTGGGTCCGATGGGATTCTTCGAGATCGGCGCGATCGGAGCGCCCACCGCCATCGCCGGAACGCTCTACATCCTGTTCGTCGGCCGCTGGCTGCTGCCCGAGCGCAAGCCGCCCCTGCTCGAATCCGAAAGCGCCCGCGAATACTCGATCGAAATGCTGGTGGAGGAGGCGAGCCCGCTGGTGGGGAAGACCGTCGAGGGCGCGGGGCTCCGTAACCTGCCCGGTGCATTCCTGGCGGAGATCGAACGCGCCGAGACGATCCTTCCGGCCGTCGGGCCGGCCGAGACGCTGCGCGCCCAGGACCGTCTGCTCTTCGTGGGGGTCGTCCAGTCGATGGCGGATCTGCTTCGTCTCCGCGGGCTCGTCCCGGCGCCCAACCAGCTCTTCAAGCTCGATGCCCCGCGCCCCGAGCGGCGTCTGATCGAGGTCGTCATCTCCGAGAGCGCTCCGCTTGTCGGACGGACGATTCGGGACGCCGAGTTCCGATCCCGCTACGACGCCGTCGTCCTCGCGGTCGCTCGCAACGGGGAGCGGATCGCCGGCAAGGTCGGCGACATCGAGCTGCGTCCGGGCGATACGCTCCTGATCGAGTCCCGCCCCTCCTTCGTCAAGCAGCACGGGAGCTCGCGGGACTTCCTGCTGGTCAGCGAGGTCGAAGGCGCCGCGATTCCGCGACACGAACGGGCCTGGGTCGCAATCACGATCCTGACGGCGATGGTGGCGGCGGCCTCGATGGGCTTCCTGTCCATGCTCGAAGCAGCCCTCCTCGCCGGCGCCGCCATGATCCTCACGCGCTGCACCTCGCCGTCGGCGGCCCGGGCGAGCGTCGACTGGTCGGTGCTGATCGTGATCGGTGCCTCGCTCGGAGTGGGACGGGCATTGGACGCGACCGGCGCAGCCAACGTCATCGCCCAGGGTTGGATCAGCCTGGCGGGAGAGAATCCCTGGCTGGCGGTGATCTCGACCTACACGATCACGAGCCTGTTCACCGGCCTGATCACGAACAACGCCGCCGCCGTGCTGATCTTTCCGATCGCCCAGGCCACGGCCGCGACGCTCGGTGTGAGTCTCTGGCCCTTCGTGGCGGTGATCATGATGGCTGCGTCGGCGAGCTTCGCGACGCCCATCGGGTACCAGACGAACTTGATGGTCTACGGTCCCGGCGGCTATCGCTTCAGCGACTACGTCCGGATCGGCCTTCCCCTCAACCTCCTCCTCGGCGCCCTGACCGTCGCGTTGGCGCCCCTGATCTGGCCCTTCCACCCGCTATGACGAGCCGCGAGTGGGAATCCGGCGCCCGGAGACGGAGCGCGACGACGCGACGCCAGCGGCTCTTTCCGCTCGTCCACGCAGCCCTGATCGCCCTGCCGCTCGTGTTCCTGCTCGCCCTGCCGCTCGTCGTGCCGGGGTCTGCCTCCGCCGGCGGCGTCGAGATCCGGGTCGAAAAGGCCCTCCGGCGACTCACGCTTCTCGAAGACGGAGTGGCCGTCCGCACCTACGAGATCGCCCTCGGTGCCAATCCGATCGGCCACAAGCAGGAGGAGGGCGACGAACGTACGCCCGAAGGCCGCTATGTCATCGACTATCGGAACGCGCACAGCCGATTCCACAGATCGCTGCACATCTCGTATCCCAACGAGAACGATCGCCGGGAAGCGGAAGCGCGGGGGGTCTCGGCAGGCGGCGACATCGTGATCCACGGCCTGCCCCCGGGCTGGAGCTGGCTCGGCGCGGCGCATCACGCCTTCGACTGGACGGACGGCTGCATCGCCGTCACCAACGACGAAATCGACGAGCTCTGGGAACGGATCGGGGAAGGGACACCGATCGAGATCCTGCCCTGAGCTCGACGAAGGCTAGACGCCGCAGGTCGGAACCAGCACGAGTCGGCCCTCGAGCTCGAAGCGGTCGTCGTGGAAGCGCGACTCGATGCGCAGGGCCTCCCGTCCGAGCTTCTCCTCGATCCAGCCAGCGAAGGTCTCTTCCGCAGCCTCCATGGCGAGCGAGGGGATCGAGGGCAGCAGCCGCTCTCGCAAGGTATCGGCTATGGCCGAAGCCACGTGGGACGCGAGGATGTTGCCGACCTCCATCAGGGCCGACTCGATCAACGGAAGCTCGAGCGGGTCGTTCTCGATCCCCAGGACCCGACGCACCAGTCGCTCGCTCGACGGACGGGGAAAGAGGATCGCCACGATCGCGTCGAGGCAGCCCTCGAACTCGAAGAAGACGCCCGCGAAGCCCTCGGCCGGCGGGGGGCGCCCGGATCCATCCCGCGAGACCGCATCCCCCTCGATCAGGATGGGCACCTCCGTCCGGATCGTCTCGCCGACCAGCTGCCCGAACGCACCCGCCGCATGGCCGGCGCCCACGTTGGCGAGCTCGGCGAGGCGATCGATCCGGGCTTTGCGTCGTTCGTCCATGTTCGCGCAGGACCGCCGTCTACAGCAGCTGATTCAGATCGAGTACGAAGACGGGACTTCCGTCCTCGAGCACGGTCAGGCCGGAGAGGATCCGGACGGGCGCCAGCAGCTCCGGCACCGGCTTCACGTAGATCTCCTGCTGGCCTTCGAAGCGATCCACGCGGAGCGCGACCCGCTCGCCCCGGACATCCGTCAGCACGAGGGGCACGGAAACGAGCTCGGATTCCGATCCCTCGATCCGCAGCGCACGAGAGAGCCCCAACACGGGAAGCGGCTCTCCGTCCACCAGGGCAAAGCTCTCCCCGGCGGCATCCTCGATCGATTCGAGAGACACTTCGACGATGCGCTCGACCTTGGCGATCGGAATCGCGACCCGCTCACCCGCGACACCGACCAACAGCACGCGCTGTACGGCGGCCGTGATCGGCACGACCAGGGTCGTCGTGGTCCCCTTTCCTTTCTCGGTACGCAGCTCGACGCCGCCCCCCAGACTCTCGATCGTCGCCTTCACGGCGTCCATGCCGACGCCGCGGCCCGACACCTCCGAGATCGAGTGGGCCGTCGAGAGGCCGGGATGGAAGATGAAGGCCGCGATCTCCTCGGGAGGCAGGTCCATGGCGAGATCGGCGTGCAGCAGGCCCGCATCGATCGCACGCCGGCAGACCGAATCCAGATCGATGCCGCGCCCGTCGTCGCGCACGTCGATCACGATGGAGTCCTTCTGCCGTCGTGCCTCGATCACGAGCCGACCCGACTCGGGCTTGTCGGCCGCCAGTCGATCCCCGGGTGTCTCGAGACCATGATCGACGGCGTTCCGAACGAGATGCAGCAGGGGCTCGGAGAGCCGGTCGAGGATCGAGCGATCGAGCTCGAGCTCGGCGCCCACGATCTCGACCTCGACACGCTTGCCGAGCTTCTCCGCCACCTGCCGGGCCGTGCGCGGGAGATTCTCCGTGACCCGCACGAGCGGAGCCGTCCGCAGCTCCAGCACCCGGCGCTGCAGCTCCGCCACGCGCCGATCGACGCGGTCGAAGCCATCGGCCACCTCGGGGTCCTGGACATAACGCGCGATGCCGGTCCGAAGCTGGCTCGAGCTGAGGATCACCTCGCCGACCGCCGACAGAAAGCGATCGAGGGTCTCGGTGCGGACCCGGACGGTCGGACTCAGCGACGCCGCCTGGTTCGCGGACGTTCCGGCGCCCTTCGCCGGTGCGGGCTCTCCCGGCGCCGACGCCTGGCCCGCCGCGGGAGCAGCGGGCTCTAGCTCGGGACTTTTTTTGGCTCTCCCCCCACGCGATCGGGGGTGCCGGGCGCGGCCTCCTCCCGGGCGAGGGCCTCGAGAAGCGACTCATCGACCTGGGGCAACGGCTCCTCCGCCGACACCGCACGCACCATCGCTTCGAGGGTCTCGAGCCCGCGAAAGAGCAGAGCGAGCTCCTGGGGGCTGCGGACCCGGCCGGCCCCTCGCACGCCCTCCATACGATCCTCGATCCGATGGGACAGGTCCGCAACCGGATCGTAGCCGAGCGAGGCGGCCATCGACTTGATCGAATGCGCCATCCGGAAGAGCGTGTCGATCGCCTCGACGTTACCCATCTCCTTCTCGAGATCGAGCAACGCACGGCTGATCTCCCCGAGATGGTCCGTCGCCTCCTCGATGAAGATCCGTCGGTACTTGGCCATGTCGAGCGCCATCGTCAGTCGCCTTTCTCGATTACCTTCTTCAGTGTCGAGATCACGCTGTCGGGCTTGAAGGGCTTCACGATGAAGTCACGCGCGCCCGCCTGGAGTGCCTCCGTCACGAGGGTCTCCTGTCCGAGAGCGCTGCACATGACGATGCAGGCCGACGGCTGCTCGGCGAGGATCGCCTTCACGGCGTCGATCCCCGAGCGTTTGGGCATCACGATGTCCATCGTGACGAGCTCCGGCTGCAGCTCCCGGAAGAGCTCCACCGCTTCGATGCCGTTGGTCGCCTCGCCTACCACCTCATGTCCCTCCGGCTCGATGATCTCCCGAATCATCTGCCGCATGAAGGACGCGTCGTCCGCGATCAGTATCCGTGCCATGGTCTTTCCCCCCGAAGCGAGCGCTACGTCCGTGCAGCGCTCTCGATCACCTCGCCGCCGCGCAGAACCAGAGCCGACGGATCGAGGACGTGAAGCATGCGGCCCTCGAGCGGCCTCCTTTCGACGACGAGGCCACCCGTCCCGGGCGACCTGCCCGGGACGGCGCCGCCGTCCACCAGGCCGATCACCCGATCGACCGGCATCCCCAATCGTGCGGGATGACCCGGCTTGCGGGAGACGACGAGCACCTGCTCCTGTGCGTAGCCGACGGTCGTCGCGGCACCGAAGGGCGTGGCGCCCGCCTCCTCCCGACCGAGCA
Source organism: uncultured Spirochaetaceae bacterium (assembly GCA_964457385.1). GTDB lineage: Bacteria > Myxococcota_A > UBA9160 > UBA9160 > UBA4427 > UBA4427. The sequence continues at coordinate 21,795 of CAYWGW010000026.1, read as the reverse complement.
GCAGCTCGGTCGCCACCAGGGGCAGGGCTTCGCCGTGCCAGTTCATCACGCCGCCGACTGGAAGGGGGATCGACGGGACGCTGGTGATGCGATCGCGTTCGGCCACCTCGACCACCCAAGCGATCGGCAGCGCATAGTGCACGTCTTCGAAGACGAAGCTGAGCAGCCGCTCCCCCTCGGTCCGCTGCGAGGCACCGATCCCACTCATTCGGACCGTCCTCCGGAAACGAACCGTGCCTCGGAGGATTCGACCGCCCTGTCCTCTTCGGAACCGGCCGGCGACTCGCCGGTGCCCTCCGTCCGGAAGATCGTCAGGGAGCGATCGAGCTCGCTGGCAAGTCCGGCGAGGGCCTCCGCCGAGGCGAAGATTTCGCCGAGGGTTCTCAGCTGACTGCGGACGGTCTCGTTGAACTCGGTGATCCCGCGGCCGTTGTCTCCCGCCACCTTGGCGATCTCCTCGACGGCGGAGACCATGGCCTGGGCGTTCAGGGAGTGGCTGTCGGCGCCGTGGAAGATCTCCTCGGCCCGCTGCGCGGCTTCGGAAACGGCGGTGCTGATCTGACCGAGGGCGCCCGCGATGGTGTTCACGTCCTCGCGACCCTCACCGATCACCTGACTCGACTGGCGCATCTCATCCGCCACCATCGCCGTGTCGGCCTGGATCTCGTGCATCAGCTGGCTGATCTCGTCGGCGCTGCGACCGGCGCTCTCCGAGAGCTTGCGGATCTCGTCGGCCACGACCGAGAAGCCCCTCCCCGCCTCGCCCGCACGCGCGGCCTCGATCGAGGCGTTCAGCGAGAGCAGGTTCGTGCGATGGGCGACGCTCGTGATGATCTCGGTGATCTGATGGACGTGGCGCGTCTTCGCCTCGAGCTCGAAGACCTTGGCGCCCGTGCCCTCAACTCGTTCGAAGACGGCCTTCATCTTCTCGATCGCCAGCCGGGCGACTTCGACGCCGGTACCCGCCTTCTGGTTGGCCTCTGCGGCGAAGCCGAAGGCCTCCCGCGCGCGTCCCGCATTCAGATCGATCTCGGTCGAGATCTGACCCATCTGATGCGATGCCTGACCGAGGAGCTCCTGCTCCTGGGCGACCCCGGTCGCCAGGCGCACGACGGTCCCCGAGATCGCCTCGCTGCTCCGACGCAGACTATCGAGTGCCCCTTCGAGTCCCGACGAAGATGCAGAGACCGAGTGCGCCGTCGATTGGACGCGAGCCACGAGGGCGCGAAGCCGCTCGAGCATGCCGGCGAGGCTCATGGCGAGGTCGTCGATCTCGTCGCTGAAGGCCGGTCGCGTCCGGGTCTGGATCACGACGCGGAGATCGCCCTCGCGGATCCGATCGGTGGCGCTGCGCAGCTCGTCGAACTTGAGGCCCCAGATCCGCGATAGGAAGAATCCGATCCCGCCTCCCACGCCCAGGGCCACGAAGAACGTGCCCCAGGTCGAGAACTCGACACCGAGCCGGCGAGCGAGGTCGGGCACGAAGGAGGTCGCACCCGCCACGACGAGCGAGCCGATCACGAATTTGACGGTCAGGGACAGGCGCACGAGGGGCCTATCGGATGTTCCCAGGCCCATCTTGACGGCCGCAGCGGCCGGTCCGAAGAGCTAGAAATGATGCGGCCTGGCGCGAACGGGAAGGCCGTGGAGCCCCGGACGCGACACGACCCGACCGATCTCACGGACGGGCACGCCGAGTCGGATCGAGAGAGCCGGTCCTGATAGGGACGGCGGCCGCCCCCGAGCGGCCCCGCTCGGGGGCCTCACGGCGAAGAGCAGCTCGTAGTCCTCGCCCCCCGCACAGAGCAGCTCGAGAGGATCCACTCCCAATCTCGCACAGGCCGCTTCGAAGCCCTCGGGCCGCGGCAAGGCGGCGGGATCGACCTCGGCGCCGAGCCCGGTGCCTCCGAGGAGGTGGGCGAGATCGGTCGTCAGTCCGTCGGAGAGGTCGACGCAGCCGGTTGCCGTCGGAAGCCGCGCAAGCGCGCGGCCGGCCGCCAGACGGGGCGTCGGCAGGCGTCGCAGCCGGGCGCTCGCGCGGTCCGCGCGCAGCCGCGACAGCGCCCCGACTCCGAGACGACCCGTCACGAAGAGCCGATCTCCGGCCGCGACGCACCCCCGTCGCAGTGCGCCGCCGCGCTCGACGCGGCCGACGACCGTGATCGTGAGACTCGTCCGGGTAGCGGCGGAGAGGTTGCCGCCCACGAGCGGACAACCATGCCGGGTCGACTCGGCGATCACGCCCTCGACGAGGCCGTCGAAGACCGCGACGGCAAGCGAGCGCGGGGCCATCAGGCTGAGGAGGCAACCGAGCGGCTCGGCCCCCATGGCCGCGAGATCCGAGAGGTTCACGATCAGCGCGCGTCGACCGATCGTGCGCGGTGCTTCCCGACTGAATCGGAAATGCACGTCCTCGACGACGGCATCCACGGAGAGGACGACGTCCCAGCCCGCCCGGGGCCGTAGGATCGCTGCGTCGTCGCCGATGGCGAGCGGCCAGTTCCGGCCGGGGCTCAGTCCGGCCCGACTTCCGATGCGTTCGATGAGAGCGGACTCGCCGACATCGGCCAACGTTCGGGTGCTGCGGGACATCACACGAACGTAGGTCGACGAGCGCCCCGTGTCGCGTCAGCCTCGCCCGCGCGTCCCGCCCCACCCGCCCGCGTGGACCGGAGCCACACCTCGAGCCGGAGCCCGTGAAGGCGGCGCCGGCTTCTTCGGGCCTGTCTTCCAGTCCAGCTTCGACACCAGAACCGCATCGAGCACCTCGCGCATGGTTCGTACGGGAACGAAGTCGATGCGCTTCTTCAGCTCCTTGGGGATCTCGCGCAGATCGGGCACGTTACGCTCGGGAATGATGATCGTCGTGATACCCGCGCGCAGCGCCGCCAACGCCTTGTCGCGAACCCCACCGACCGGAAGCACCCGACCTCGCAGGGTCACCTCTCCGGTCATCGCCACGTCGGAACGGACCTCGATACCCGCCGCGAGGGATGCCAGGGCCGTCGCGATGGCCACCCCCGCCGACGGCCCGTCCTTCGGAGTCGCTCCAGCCGGCACGTGCACGTGCACCTGTCGATGGGAGAAGGTCCGCTCTGAGGCCCCGATCTCCGACAGGATCGAGCGGACGTAGGAGAGTGCCGTCTGCCCGCTCTCCTTCATCACGTCACCGAGCTGTCCCGTCAACAGGAGTCCCCGACCGTGGGAGAGATTCGCTTCGAGGCAGAGCACCTCGCCGCCGGCCTCGGTCCAGGCGAGACCGTTGACGAGCCCGATCTCCGACTCCTCCGGCGCATGCAGGTTGGAGAAGGGTGCCGGCCCGAGCAGCTTGTCGAGGCTCTTCGAGCCGATCGTGATCTTCGACTCGTCCCCTTCGGCGCGCCGCCGCGCGACCTTTCGACAGATGGCCGCGATCTGCCGCTCGAGATTCCGGACACCGGCCTCGTAGGTATAGTCGCAACAGAGCTCCGTGACCGCGCTTCGGGACCAGACGATCTGATCGTCGGTCATCCCATGCTCTTCCACCTGGCGTGGAATCAGGAAGCTCGTCGCAATCTCCGCCTTCTCCTCGGGCGTGTAGCCCGCGAGTCGGATCACCTCCATGCGATCCCGCAACGGAGCGGGAATCGGATCGAGCATGTTGGCCGTCGCGATGAAGAGGACGCGAGAAAGATCGAAAGGGATGTTGAGGAAGTGATCGCTGAACTCGTGGTTCTGCTCGGGATCGAGGACCTCGAGCAGCGCCGCCGAAGGATCGCCGCGGAAGTCGGCGCCGAGCTTGTCGAGCTCGTCGAGCATCATGACGGGATTGCTCGTACCCGCCTGCTTCATCGCCTGGATGATGCGGCCGGGCAGCGCCCCCACGTAGGTTCGTCGATGACCCCGGATCTCCGCCTCGTCCCGGACGCCGCCGAGCGACACCCGGACGAACTCCCGGCCCATCGCACGGGCGATCGAGCGACCGAGGGAGGTCTTGCCGACGCCTGGAGGACCCGCAAAGCAGAGGATCGGTCCGCGTGAGTCCTGGCGCAGCTTTCGGACGCCCAGGAATTCCAGGATGCGATCCTTCACGATCGAGAGATGGGCGTGGTCCCGATCGAGGATCTCGCGCGCCTGCTCGAGCTCCAGACGATCCGGAGAGCAGCGGTCCCAGGGCAGCTCGACCAACCAATCGAGATAGTTGCGCACGACCTGGGCCTCGGGACCGTCCGGGTGCATGCGCTCGAGCCGACGGAGCTGGCGCAGGGCCTCCTCCTGGGTCTCCTCGGGCAGGCCTGCCTCTTCGACCTTCAGCCGATACTCGTCGACTTCCTCGCCGCGGGGATCGACCTCGCCGAGCTCGCTCTGGATCGCACGCAGCTGCTCGCGGAGAAAAGCCTCGCGTTGCTCGCGCGGATTGATCCCGACGTCGTCGACGGGCGTGGTCCGCAGGTCGGCCTGCGCCGAGGTGATCTCGATCTCCCGCTTCAACAGCACGTCGACCCGGCGCAGGCGCGCCAGGGGATCCTCGACCTCGAGGATCTCCTGGGCCTCTTCGAGGCGCAGACGCAGGTTCGAGGCGACCAGATCCGCCAGACGACCGGGGCTCTGGACGTTCGTGGTGATTGCGAGGACCTCGGGCGGAAGATTCTTGAGCGGCAGGATCTCTTCCACGCGGGCGCGGACCCCTCGCATCAGGGCCTCACCCTCGACCGTCCAATCGTCGGCGTCCTCGTGGTCCATCGCGATGGGCGATACGCGGACCCGGAGACCTCCACGACCTTCGACGACGGACTCGATCCGTGCCTTGCCGAGCCCCTGGACGAGCACCTTCAATCGACCGTCGGGCATCCGCATGCTGCGCATCACCATCGCGACGGTCCCCATGCGATGCAGATCCTCGGGATCGGGATCGATCGCATCGGGATTGCGCTGCGCGACGAGCAGGACCAGGCGCTCGCCGGCCATCGCCTGCTCGATCACCGCGATCGACGTTTCCCGGGTCACGAAGAGCGGAAGCACCATGTAGGGGAACACGACGAAGTCTCGCAGGGCGAGGACGGGCAGCTCGTCGCACGATCCATCGAGGGGGGGGCTGGAATCCATGGGATGCTTTACGGTCGCGGTACCGCCCACTTTAGACGGCTGACGCAGCAGAGATCACGTCCCCGATGCATCGGCAACCCGACGGAAACCTCGGCGCAACCGGACGCGAGAACTGCACTCAATCGATCGGCTGGAAACGACGCCCCGTCACGCGAAGAAGAAACGGACGGCGACGCGCGTTGCCGTCCGCTCGCATCGTCAGCACGCCCGTTGCACCTGGATAGGCGCGCGTCGCGAGCAATCCTTCTCGCAACTCCTGCCGATCCTCGCGTCCCGATGCGAGCTGGACCAGGACGAGATTCGCGGCATCGAATGCCTGCGCAGCCCAGGACTCCGGCTCACGACCAAAGGTCTTCCGATAGGCCTCCACGAACGCCGAGACGAAAGGCAGGCTGCTCCGGGGGTAGAAGGAGGTGCTGACGATCGCACCGGAGACGTGACGACCGGAGATTCGCAGCAGCTCGGGATCCAGCCACTCGCTCGACCCGAGCAGGGTGGTTCCATTCGCCTCGTGATAGGCGAGACCGGGAGCGATCAAAGCCACCGTGTCGGCGACGTCGGGAATGAAGAGCACGTCGAAGTCGACGATCGGGGGGAGGGGCTGGATTTCGGGTCCGAGGATCGAGTAGGCGGCCTTGCGCAGGAGCCCCGCCTGCTCGGGCTCGAGTCGACGAGCGGCCTCGACGACGCGGACCCGCTCGGCGAGCGCCTTGCGCTCGAGACTCGTGAGGAAGCGGTAGCCGATCATGTCGCGAATCGGCTCCGAGAAATCCGTCGAAGTCGGATCGTAGCTCGAGGCGGCGACCATCTTGCCTCCCCTCGCCGTCACCGCATCCCAATAGACCTTCCGCATGCCACGCCCGAATGGATTGTCGGGATAGAGCACGGCGAAGCGGCGCGCTCCGAGCTGCTCGACGGCGTGGGTCACGAGCACACCGACCTCGTCCGCGGGTGTACTGCGCGTCCGGAAGACCTGACGTCGTCCCGCCGCCACCTCCTCCCGGTGGGAGAGCGTGACGAGCGGAATGCCGGCCGCCTGTGCCGCCGCCGCCGCCGCCAGGGACTCCTCGCTGAAGATCGGCCCGACGATCGCGACGACGCTGGGATCCGCCGCCAGCTCGTCCACTGCGGCGGCCGCCCGCCCGGGGTCGCCCCCGCTGTCGCGCACGAGCACGCGCATCCGCTTGCTGGATCGGCGAACGCCGTCGGCGGCGGCGACGCGACGATCCCGGCGGTCTGCGAGCGAGGAGGTGCGCGGATCCTCCCGGGCGAGGCTGTTCGTCTCGTCCTCGGCGTCCTCGGGCTCGAACAGATCCATCGCGAGAAGCACGCCCCGGAGTGCCTGCCGACCGAAGTCGGCAAAGCGTCCGCTGAGCGGAAGCACCAGCCCGATCGTCCCCCGCGCCCCCTCGGTGCTCGGCTGCGGACGGCCGACGAGCTCGCGCAGGGGCGGCAGACCCGCATCCGCGAGAGCCGTCTCCTCGAGCATGGCCAGCCGATCGCGGAGAAGCCGCAGCTGACCCTGCTCTTGCTCCGTCCGCACCAGCGCCTGCGCGCGCTCGAGTCGATCCTCCGCCCCTGCGAGGTCGCCCGCATCGAGGCTCCGACGCGCGACCTCGAGAGCCACCCAGGCCGCCGGCGGCCGTCCCCGCAGCCGGCGCAGCATCTCCTCGAGCTCGGCGCCTGCTGCCCCTTCGATCAGCGTCCTGATCTCGCGGTCCACCACCGCCAGACGATCCGAGAGCCGGCTCAGGATCCGCTGCTCGTCCCGGCGCTCCTCGATCTCCCGTTCGAGCAGCGCACGCAGACGGCCGAGATGCCAGACGCGATCGATCGGCGTGACCGCGAGGGCCACTCGAAGACGAACAGCGGCGCGCTCTTCGGCCCGGGAGAGATCTGCGATCCGCAGCGAATCCAGCAATCGCCGAGCAACGTCGCGTTTGTCACGGGCGTACTCGTACTGGGCGAGACGCAGACGCGCCGACGGCTCCCGATCGCCGTCCCGATAGTCGCGCAGAATCACGCCGAGCCAGCGCAGGCCCTCCGAGTCCCGGCCATCGGCGAAGGCCAGCTGTGCCAGCTGCTCCGCCGCATCGTCGGCCAGGGGGCTCTGGGGATGGATCTCGAGGAAGCGCTCCAGGGCGGCCGAGGTGGCCTCTGGATCGGCGGGTAGATGGCCCATCGCGGAATCGTAGGCGCGGCGTTCCTCGGGCGAGATCCCGCGCGGACCGAAGCCCGGAATCGCACAGGCAAGCTGCATCGTCAGCAGCAGGAGAAAGCAGAGGGCCGCCCTCCGCCAGCCTCTCGCTTCGATCGCGCCGTCCCGACCCATCATCTGCAACACGTCCGCTCCCGGCTCCCCCCGGTCCGCGTGCATGCGCGTGCATGCGCGTGCGGCCCCCGTCGAGGAGCTGGATTCTACCGGGAAAATGCGGGATTCGTCGGAAGTCAGTCGAAGAAGTCGCGCAGCTTGTCGAGGAACCCCTTGGTCGTGGGGGAGACCTCGGTGCCCGATTGCTTCGCGAACTCCTCGAGCAGCTCGCGTTGGCGCGAGTTCAGCTTGGTCGGGACCTCGACGAAGACCTTCACGTAGAGATCGCCCCGCATCTTCTTGAGCTGCTCCGGGTCGAGGCGGGGCTGGAGCGGCGGCAGGCCCTTGCCCCGAAGTCGCAGCACTCGGCCCGATTGAGTGCCTTCCGGAATCTGGATCTGGACCCGGCCGTCGAGGGTCGGGACCTCGATCTCCGCACCGAGCGCCGCCTGGACGAAGGGAATCGGGACCTCGATCTGTAGATCCGTGCCATCGCGCTCGAAGAGCGGATGCTCGCGCAGCCGCATCACGACGTAGAGGTCGCCGGGTGGCCCACCGGCAATCCCCGCCTCGCCTTCGCCCGAGACCCGCAACCGGGCGCCGTCCTCCACGCCCGGCGGCACGTTGACCGTGAGCGTCTGCTGACCCTCGACGCGACCGGCCCCGCGACAATCGCTGCAGGGATTCTGGATCACCTCGCCCGCGCCCCCACAGGCCTCGCAGGGTCGATTCACCCGGAAGAAGCCCTGCTGGAAGACGAGCTGGCCCGTCCCCTCGCAGCGACCGCAGCGTGCGGGTTGGGAGCCGACGGCCGCCCCCGAGCCCGCGCAGGTCTCGCAGCGGCGCATCTTCGGGATCTTCAGCGTCGGCTGGCAACCTTCGAGCACGTCGTGAAGGTCGATCTCGAGGTTGTAGCGGAGGTCGGCGCCGCGCTGACCCCGGCCGCGGCGACTGCCGCCCCGGCCCCCCCCGCCACCGAAGATGTCGCCGAAGAGATCGTTGAAGAGATCGCCGAAGTTGCCGAGGTCGCCGAAGTCTCCGCCCGGGCCACCACCGGGCCCGCCGATTCCGGCGTGGCCGAAGCGGTCGTAGCGGGGTCGTTTCTCCGGGTCCGACAGCACGGCGTAGGCCTCGGAGACCTCCTTGAAACGCTCCTCGGCGCTGGGATCGTCGGGATTGCGATCCGGGTGGTACTGCAGTGCGAGCTTGCGATAGGCCTTCTTGAGATCCGCCTCCGAGGCCCCTCGGGCCACTCCGAGGACCTCGTAGTAGTCTCGCTTGCTCACACGCTCATCCCCTCTCGGCCGGGCGGGCCGATGCTGACAGCCGAAACGATTCCCGCACGCCTGCGCGACGGCTTGCGGGCGGCAAGGCTCGTTCCATGGGACGGAATGTCAACCCGGGGGAGGGGAAAACCCAGCTCAGTCGGGGTCTTCCCCGAAGTGCGGATCCTCGGAGGCGCCGAGCCGGGCGTAGAGCTTCTCGGTCAGCTGATAGCTCTGACGAGAAAGCTCCTCGATGGCCTTCTCGAGGCCCTCGGGATCCTCGCCGCCGACGAGCCCCTGGGTCTTCTCGATCTGGGCCCGCAGGGCATCCCGATCCGCCGCCTCCACGTCGTCTGCGAACTCTTCGAGGGTCTTCGAGGCGGAGTACATCAGAGCGTCGGCCTTGTTGCGGAGGTCGATCAGCGCCCGCAGCGCCTGGTCGGCCAGGGCATGTCCCTCCGCCTCGCGGACGAGCTGCTCGACCTGCTCCTCGCTGAGCCCGCTGGAGGCCGTGACCTGGATGCCCTGGCTGCGGCCGGTGCCGAGATCCTTCGCCGAGACGTTCACCACGCCGTCGGTATCGATCGCGAAGGTGACCTCGATCTGGGGCACACCACGGGGGGCCGGAGGGATTCCGACGAGCTCGAAACGGCCGAGCGTCATGTTGTCCTCGGCCAGCTCCCGCTCGCCCTGCAGGACGTGGATGCGCACGACGTCCTGATGATCCTCGGTCGTCGAAAAGACCCGGCTCCGGGTGCAGGGGATCGTCGTGTTCTTCTCGAGGATCTTCGTCGAGACGCCGCCCTGGGTCTCGACGCCGAGCGAAAGCGGCGTGACGTCGAGCAGCAGGACCTCGTCCACCTCGCCGGTCAGCACGCCCCCCTGGATCGCCGCGCCCGCAGCGACGACCTCGTCCGGGTTGACGCCCTTCATCGGGGCGCGTCCGAAGATCGCCTCGACCTGGCGCTGGACCATCGGCATGCGCGTCATGCCGCCGACCAGCACGACCTCGTCGATGTCGGTGGCCGTGAGCCCCGCGTCCTCGAGCGCCATCCGACAGGGCGCCTCGAGCCGCGCGACCATGTCCGCGACGAGCGTCTCGAGCTCGTCGCGCGTCATGGTGTGTACGAGGTGCTTCGGACCGTCCTGATCCGCACAGATGAAGGGTAGGTTGATATCCGTCTCGTTGGCTGAGGAGAGCTCCTGCTTCGCGCGCTCGGAGGCCTCCTTCAATCGCTGGAGGGCCATCGGGTCGCCGCGAAGATCGACCCCGTGCTCCTTCTCGAAGAGATGGGCGATCGCGTCGACGATCACGTTGTCGAAGTCCTCGCCGCCGAGGAAGGTGTCGCCGTTGGTGCTGAGGACCTGGAAGACGCCGTCGCCCAGCTCGAGGATCGAGACGTCGAAGGTGCCTCCGCCAAGGTCGAAGACCACGATCTTCTGGTCCTTGTCGCGATTGATGCCGTAGGCCAGGGCGGCGGCGGTGGGCTCGTTGATGATCCGCATCACCTCGAGCCCCGCGATGCGACCGGCCTCCTTGGTGGCCTGGCGCTGGGCATCGTTGAAGTAGGCCGGTACGGTGATGACGGCCTGCTCGACGGGCTCGCCCAGGTATTCCTGGGCGGTCTCGCGCATGCGCGCGAGCACCATCGCCGCGATCTCCTGGGGCGAGCAGGCCCGACCGTCGATCTCGACCCAGGCATCGCCGTTGTCGGCCGCGATGATCTCGAAGGGAGCGATCTTCGCGAAGGCCTGGACCTCGTCGGCCGACTGCTTGCGGCCGATCAGGCGCTTCACCGCGTAGATGGTCCGGGCGGGATTGGTGACTGCCTGACGTTTGGCGATCTGACCGACGAGTTTCTCGCCGCTCTCGGTGAAGGCGACCATCGAGGGGGTCGTGCGAGCACCTTCCCCGTTCGCGATGACCTCGGCCTGATCACCCATCATCACGGCGACACACGAGTTCGTGGTCCCGAGATCGATTCCGATGACCTTGCCCATGGTCGTCCGCCCCCTTCCCGTCCCGACCGGGCATCCGGCCGGCTCTACATGCTCCCGGCTCCCTCGTCGCCGGCCCGGTGCGATGTCTCGCCCTCGGACTGGCGCGAGACCAGCACCCGGGCCGGACGCACCATCCGGTCCCGGATCAGGTAGCCCTTCTGGAGCACCTGGAGGACCGTATTGGGTGGCACATCCGTGCTCGGGACCTGCCCGATCGCCTCGTGCACCGTCGGATCGAAGGTCTTCCCTTCGGCCTCGATGGCCGTGACGCCGTGCTTCGCGAGCGCCCCGAGCAGCTCCCGTTGTACCAACGCGACGCCGTCGAGGATCCCCTGAACGTCCGATCCCTCATTCTGCGCCCCATGCTCCAGAGCGCGTTCCAGATCATCGACCGCCGAAAGAAGATCCTTGACGAGATTCTGATGGCCGAACTGCAGGCTCTCCTGCTTCTCCTTGAGGCTGCGACGTCGGAAGTTGTCGAAGTCCGCGTGCAGCCGGATGCTGCGTTCCTCGAGGTCCTCGAACTCCTTGACCTTCTCCTCGTAGAGCCGCTTCAGATCCTGGAGCTCGCGAGACAGCATCTCGATCGTCTGCTTGTCGGGCGACTTCTCGGGCGAAGAGCCCGACTGATTGGAGCCGTCCGAGCCTGCCACGGCCGACTGCCGTGCGCCGCGGGATTCGAGCGCTTCGGTCGCCTCGCGCAGCGCTTCCGCCATCTCGGCGCTGGGCTCGATCCGGGGATCGTTCTCGCCTTCGTTCGTCTCGTCGTCGGGCAGATCACTCATTCTCGACTCGTCCTCGGCTCATTCTCGACTGATTCGATGGGCTCGCCCGTTCAGGCGAGGAGCTTGCGTGTGACCAGCTCGGAGCAGTACCGAACCAACGGGATCACACGCCCGTAATCCATTCTCTGGGGACCGATCACGCCGAGCACGCCCAGCGTCTCCGTCGTCGGCGTCGAGGTTCCGTAGGGCACTGCGATCAGCGCACAGTCCCGCAGACCCGGCTCGGCGAGATCCGCTCCCAACGACACCGCCAGGGCCACGCCCGTGCCCCCGGCTCCGGATGACTCGGCCGCCGTGAGCTGCCGCAACAGCTCGAGCAGCCGTTCGTTCGTCTCGAGCGCCGCAAAGAGCCCGCGGATCCGCTCGGGATCGGCGAACTCCGGCTGATCGAGCAGCGTCAACCGGGTGGCGATCACGAGATCCTCGCTCGAGCCCAGCGGCTCTCCCTCGCAGGCGCCCAGCCCGAGCGTCCAGGCCCGACGCATCAGCTGGTCCGCCTCGCCCCGCAATGCAATCCGCTCGCCCTCGAGCAGCGCCCGCAGCCCCTCGAGCGTCCGTCCCCGCACCCGTTCCGCCAGGATCGCTCCGATCTGCTCGAGCTCCCGGACTCCGACGGGCTCGCTCTGGGCAATCGATCGCTGGATCACGGCGCCGTTCTCGGTGACCAGCACCACCAGCACCCGCTCGGCGCTGACGCCCACCAGATGGATGGAGCGAAGCCGCAGCCGTTCGACGCGTGGCGCCACGACGAAGCCGAGCTGTCGGGTGTGCTCGGAGAGCAGGTGGGAAGCCTGCCTGGGCGTCTCGGCCGCATCGACATCCGCCAACGCCCGATCCAGAAGCCGGCGCTGATGGGGACCGAGGTCCGCCACCTCGAGCAGCTCCTCCACGAACACCTGCAGCCCGAGCGCGGTGGGCGATCGACCCGCAGAGGCATGCGCCTTGTCGATCAGCCCCAGCTCGTGGAGCTGGCCCAGGGTGTTGCGGATGCTGGCCGCCGAGAGCCGGGTGGGCATCAGATGAGTCAGTGTCTTCGATCCCACAGGGCCGGCCTGACCGATATACGCCGATACGAGCGCCCTCAGCACCATCGCCTGGCGCTCGCTCAGCTCTCCGGCGCGACCCGGTCGCTCGATCCGTGTCGCCTGGACGTCGGCCATCGGATGAAAACCTCAACGATTTCGAACAGTCACGTATACCCGGCTCGCGGGGGAGCGTCAATTCATCGCAGCTCTCCGGAGCCCTCCTCGGCCACGACGAACTCGGCGGCGACGCTGTCCGCAACCATCCGACCGGCGCGGCTGAGCCTCAGATCGCCGCTGCCCCCCTGGTCTTCGACCAGCCAGCCGCAATGCAACAGTCGCTCGATCTCGGCCTCGAAGAACGCCCGCGGTGGCGCCCCGAACTCCGCCTCGAAGCACGCGGCGTCGAGCCCCTCGCGTTGGCGCAGCGCCAGAAAGACCGCCTCGCCCCGGGCGGTGGCCGGGGTGAGCACCTCCTCCTCACCGGCGGGTCGGCCCTGCTCGACCGCCGAGAGCCACGCCTCGAAGCTCCGCGGGTTCGCCCGCCGGGCACCGTGGGGTCGCCGCGGACTGCGGGCCTCGGTCGAGTGGGCCCCCATGCCCAGGCCCAGCACCGCCTGCCGCTGCCAGTAACGGGCATTGTGCCGTGCACGTCGCCCCGAACGCGCATGGCTGGAGATCTCGTAGCGCTCGAAGCCGCCGTCCCCGAGGCGCGTCTCGATCTGCTCGATCATCGAGGCCGCACGATCCTCGTCGCAGGCCTTCATCCGCCTGGCGGCCAGCGCGCGGCCGAAGGGGGTCTCCGGCTCCCAGGTCAGCTCGTAGGTCGAGACGTGCTCGGGCGCGACCTCGAGCAGCCTCTCGAGATCGCGGTCGAGATCGGCCTCGGTCTGACCCGGACCCGCGAAGATCAGATCGACCGAGAGGTTGTCGAAGCCCGCCATCCGCGCCGCTGCCAGGGTCTCGAGGGCGACGGCGGCACGATGGGCCCGGCCCAGGCGCTTCAGCTGCCGATCGTCGAAGGATTGGACGCCGATGGAGAGGCGGTCGACGCCAGCCTCGCGAAAGCCGGGCAGCCGGGCGCGTTCGAGGCTGCTCGGGTTGAGCTCGAGGGTCGTTTCGACGGGACCCGGCGGACGGGATCGAGCCGGGTCGTCGTGTGGATCGGCGGGAAAGACGGCGCGCACCCCCTCGATCAGCCGTCGAATCGAGGGGGGCGAGAAGAGCGAAGGCGTCCCCCCGCCGAGATAGATCGTGGCCAGCGACCGGCCCGCAAAGTCCGGCGCGCGCGCCTCGAGCTCGGCGAGCAGCCCTGCGACCGTGCGCGCCTCCACCGCTGGGTCGAGGCTCCGCGCCGCCACGACCGCGAAGTCGCAGTAGGGACAGATCCGTTCGCAGAACGGAAGATGGAGATAGACGCCGACCGCGCCGTCGTCGTAGGCCGACGCCATGACCGGCTGCGCCGTGACCGGCTGAGCCATGGCCGGCTGGGAAGGACCCCGCCTCTCCTCCCATGGCTGTCGTGGCGTCGTCTGCTCCACGCGCAGAGAGTAGCCGCGGGGGCGCGCGCGAGACGAGCGACTCGCCCCCGCCTCCGATACGCTCGAAGCGCTTTGAGTCAGCCCACCACTCCCACCACCACGAAACGCATCCTGCCCAACGGTCTCACGATCCTGCTCCGGGAGAGCCATCGCGCCGCGGTCGTCGAGCTGCAGATCTGGGCGAACGTGGGCTCGGCAGACGAGCGGCCGGGCGAGGAAGGCCTGGCGCATTTCCACGAGCACATGCTCTTCAAGGGCACTGAGCGCCGGGGCGTCGGCGACATCGCCGGCGACGTCGAAGGGCTCGGCGGCCAGATCAACGCCTACACCTCCTTCGACTCGACGGTCTACCACGCGACCATGCCCGCCGAGGCGTGGCGCGAGGGGCTCGACGTGCTCGTCGATGCGGTGCGCTACTCGGTCTTCGAGGCCGAGGAGGTCGAGCGCGAACGCGAGGTCGTGCTCGAGGAGATCCGCCGCTCCGAGGACACGCCGGGGCACGTGCTGGGCGATCTCGCCTTCCGCGAGAGCTACCGCGTCCACCCCTACGGTCAGCCGATTCTGGGACCCGCAGAGAACGTGGCAGGCTTCGACCGCATCCGGGTCCGTCGCTTCTTCGAGCGCTGGTACACCCCCGAGCATCTGATGATCGTCGCGGTGGGCGACTTCGATTCGGCGGAGATGACGGCCGAGATCGAGCGACTCTTCGGGGATGCGAAAACCGGCCAGGCGCGACGCGAGCGTCCGATCGAGCCCCCGCCCGAGGCGATGCGGATCCGGCTGCTTCGACGCCCCTTCGAGGGCCATCGGGTCGATCTGACCTGGCCCGCGCCGCGCTTCGCCGACCGCGACGCCACGCTCCTCGACCTGCTCGCCTACGTCCTCGGCGAGTGTGAGTCGAGCCGCCTGATCCGCCAGATCCGCGAGCAGGAGGGGCTCGTCGACCGCATCGACGCCGGCGCCTATACCCCGCTGGATCGCGGCCTGTTCAGCATCGGCTACCAGACCGACGGCGCACGACTGCTCGAAGCGACGAGACGGATCATCGAAGAGGCCGACCGGCTGCGACACGCGCCGGTGTCCCAGGCCGAGCTCGACCGGGCGCGGATCAACTTCCTGGCGAGCGAGCAATTCGACCGGGAGAGCGTCTCCGGACTCGCCTCGAAGCTCGGCAGCTTCGAGGCCATGGGAGGGGGCTGGGAGCGGGAGACGGAGGTGATCTCGCTGATCCGGAGCGCGACTCCGGAAGACCTGCTGCGGGTGGCGCGACAGTACCTCCGGCCCGAAGCGCTGACCCTGGCCGCGCTGTTGCCCGAAGAGGCGGAGGCCAGCCTCGACGAGAGCGCTCTGCGCAAGGCGGTCGAGCGGGGCTATGCCCGCTTCGGCCAGCGACAGGCGCCCGGCACGGGCGAAAGGGCCCGTCCGGCGATCACCGGGCGGAAGACCGCCGACGGGGCCGGCGAGCGCTTCGACGCCGAGCTCGCGAACGGGTTGCGGGTGCATGTCCTGCGACGACCAGAGATCCCGATCGCGGCCGTGCGCTTCGCCAGTCGCGGCGGGCTGCTCCGCGAGACCGAGGCGAACTCCGGAATCACGCGCTTCCTCGCCGCGATGTGGACGCGGGGGACCCGCCGCCACTCGGCCGCCGAGTTCGCCCGCGAGAGCGAGTGGCTGGCCGCCGAGATCGACGGATTCTCGGGCCGCAACTCGATCGGTCTCACCCTCGACAGTCTCAGCGAGACCCTCGAGCCCGCACTCGACCTCTTCGCGGAGGCCCTGCTCGCGCCTCGCCTCGACCCCGCTGAGATCGAGCGCGAGCGGCGCGACACCCTGGCGGCACTCGAGCGGCGCGAGGATCGGCTCGGTCAGAAGGCCTTTCAGCTCTTCGCGGAGACCGAGTTCGAACGCCATCCCTATCGCCTGAGCGTGATGGGCCGGGCCGAAACGGTCTCTCGCTTCGATGCCGAGGATCTCGCGGCTCATGCCCGCCGGCTGCTGCGGGCGGATCGATCGGCAGTCGCTGTCGTCGGCGACGTCGATCCCGAGCGCGTGGTCGAAATGCTCGAGGAGAAGCTGGCGGCGCTTCCTTCCGGAGCCGGCACGGCCGACTGCGCGGACGCGGACGTGGACACCCGCGCCGGCGCGTCCGAGCCCGCGGACGCGCACGGCGACCTCCCCGAGCAGGAGCCGCGAGAGGAGGGGCTGCGCGAGGTCGAGCTCGTGAAGGATCGCGCCCAGGCCCATCTCGTCCTGGGCTTTCGCGGGCTCACCCTCGCCGATCCGGATCGTCACGCCCTCGAGCTGATCTCACAGCTGCTCGCCGGCCAGGGAGGGCGGCTCTTTCTCGAGCTGCGGGATCGCCAGAGCCTCGCCTACACCGTGGCCGCCTCGAACGTCGAGGGTCTGGCTCCGGGCTATTTCTCGATCTACATCGCGACAGCCCCCGACAAGATCGCCCGCGCCCGGGCCGGCATACTCGAAGAGCTCGAACGGCTGGTCCACGAGGCGCCGGATCCCGAGGAGATCGGCCGGGCCATCCGTTATGCGAGCGGCGGCTTTGCCATCGACTCCCAGCGCAGTCACGCCCGAGCGGCCAACCTGGCCCTCGACTCGATCTACGGCCTCGGTCCCGACAGCAGCGAGCTCACCCTGAGCCGACTCGCCCGCGTGACGCCCGAGGACGTGCTGCGCGTCGCGCGCCGCGTCTTCCGACTGGACGCCTTCACCGTGAGCTCGGTCCATCCCTGAGACGATCCGGCATCGCGGTCCGAGAGCCCGCCGCCTCCGTCGCTGCTCGCGCGCCCGCGCCCGCTTCCACGCCGACCGCCGCGCCGTCCGTGCGCGGGTCCGCCCCGCCCAGGAACACCCCCCGCTCGGCGTCGTGGACGATCACCTCGGCTGCCGACCAATGACGAGAGCCGCGCTCCACCACATGGCCGCGGGCCTCCAGAGCGCGAACGACGTCGTCCGGAATCTCGGGCTCGAGTCGCAGCCGGTCGGGCTCCCATTGATGGTGGAAGCGGGGCGCGGCCGCGGCCGCCTGGGGATCCATGCCCCAGTCCACCACGTCGAGGATCGTGAGCAGCGTGGTCGAGATGATGCGCGGACCGCCCGGACTGCCCGTCACCATGAAGACACGACCGTCCCGGTCGAGGATCGTCGGCGTCATGCTGGACAGGGGCCGCTTGCCGGGCGCGACGAGATTCGCACCCTGCGTGTCGATCAGGCCGTAGCTGTTGGGCGTATCCCGAGCGACCGCAAAGTCGTCCATCTCGTTGTTCAGGATCACGCCGGTGCCGGGGACCGTGATCCCCGAGCCGTAGGGCGTGTTGATCGTCATCGTGAGGGCGACTGCGCGCCCTGCGGCGTCGGTGACAGAGAAATGGGTCGTGCCGGCGTCGTCGGGAAGCTGCCCCGGCCCCTCGATGCGGGTGGCCTTCTCGACGTCGATCCGGGCCCGCTGCGACGCCGCATGCCGCTTCGACACGAGGTGCTCGATCGGAACGTCGACGAAATCCGAGTCGCCCAGATAGGCAGCGCGATCGGCGAACGCGAGCTTCATGGCCTCGGCCACGAGATGGATCGCCGAGGAGCTGCGCGGATGCAGCGGCGCGAGCTCGAAGCCCTCGAGCACGTTCAGGGCCTGCACCAGCACCGCCCCGCCCGACGAAGGCGGCGGAAAGCTCGCCACCCGCAGCCCGCGGTAGCTTCCGAGGACCGGCTCGCGCCATTTCGGCCGGATGTTGCGCAGATCGTCGAGGACGAGCAGGCCTCCCTTCGCCTGCACGGTCTCCACGATCGCCTGCGCGATCGGACCGTCCCGGAAGATGCTCCCGCCCCGCGCCGCCAATAGCCGCAGCGTCTGCCCGAGATCCTTCTGCACGAGCCGCCGGCCGACGGGCGTCGGCGCCACCGCGGGATCCGTCGCGGCATCGTCCGTCGCGCGATCGAAGGGCGCGAGCTGGATCCGCCAGGTCTCGGGAAACCGTTCCCGGCTGAGTCTCCGCGACATGAAGCCCGCCATGCGCGCGTGGTAGGGGCCGATCACGACCCCCTCCTCCGCCAGCTCGATCGCCGGCGCCAGCACCTGGGCCAGGGGCATCGTGCCATGCCGTTCGAGCAGCTCGAGCATCCCGGGCACGAAGGCGGGCACGGCCACGGCGAGCGGCCCGTGGACCGAGGCGTCTTCGGGCACACCGGGCTCCACATACATCGTCCGGGTCGCCGCCGCGGGCGCCGTCTCGCGGGCGTCGAGCGCCCGGATCCGGCCGTCGGCGAGCCGCACGAGCGCGAAGGCCCCGCCCCCGAGCCCCGCCGAGAAGGGCTGGGCCACCCCGACGGCGAAGGCCGTCGCCACGGCGGCGTCGATGGCGTTGCCGCCCTGCTCGAGGATCCGGGCCCCGGCGCGGGCCGCGTCGCGATGGGTCGAGACGACCATGCCCGCCCGCCCCGTCACCGGCACCGCCGAGGCGGCGGCAGCCGGGGTGGACGGGAGCAGGAGCGGAAGAAGGAGCAGCGGCGCCAGAAGAACCAGAAGAACCAGAAGAAGACGACGAAGGAGAGGCGTCACGAGGAGGGCTCGACCCTCACCACGCGGTTGCAAAAGTCTCATCCCGCGCGGAGAGCCAGACGATGAGTTCGGCATGTCGCGCAGGCTATCACACCAACCCACGGGCCCGAGCGAGCCGGGTAGACGGCGCGGGTACGGACGCGGGCACGAGGTCAGTCGCGGGGCGGGGCCGGAACGCGCCCGTCCGTTCCGGCTCGGACCTGCGCCGGCATTCTGGAGCGGGCTCTCGATCGGGATCGGGATCGTCGGGCTGCTTCTGATCACGCCAGGCTGCAGCGGCGGCGGAGGCGGCGAGGCGAGCGACGCCGCAACGGCACACGGCGCGGGCAACCGCGACGACAGGGCCGCGTCGAGCTTCGTCTGGCCCGGCGGTGCGGCCCTACCTCTTCTCTCGATCGAGATCGAAGGCGCCGGAGTCGAGGGGCGGATCGAGATCGAGCTCATGCCCGACCTCGCGCCGAATTCGGTGGCCCATGTACTCACGCTGGCGCGCGAGGGATTCTACGACGGCACGACCTTCCATCGCGTGATCCCCGGGTTCATGATCCAGGGCGGTGATCCCAACTCCCGTGACCGCGATCCGAGCAACGACGGTCGCGGCGGGATGAGCGAGCGGGTCGAGGACGAACGGAGCGAAGCCCCCTTCGTCCGGGGCGTCGTGGCGATGGCCAATCAGGGGCACCCGGACTCGAGCGGAAGCCAGCTCTTCATCATGCACGACGACAACCGTGCTCTCGACGGTCGCTACAACGTGATCGGGCGCGTCCGCACGGGCATGGACGTCGTCGACGCAATCGCGGAGGTCGAGACCGACACCGTCGGACGCTGGGGCCCCCCGGACCGACCGATCGAGAATGTCGTGATGGCACGGGTCGAGGTTTCGGCGCCAGGGGTGAAGCCGGGGCTGAAGCCCGGCATGGAGGCCGGCCTGGAGCCCGATTCGTCGCAGCCCAGGGAGTCCATGAAGGACGAGCTCGCCACGACCGACGGTTGATCCCCCTGGGACGCACACCGTTCAAGCAGATTCGATCGCCGTCGTCTCGACGGGCGCCGGCGGTCGGGTAACCTACGGCTCCTCGGTGGCCCGGTAGCTCAGTTGGTAGAGCACGCGACTGAAAATCGCGGTGTCGGCGGTTCGAGCCCGCCCTGGGCCACCACCCGTCGTCTGCCTCGATCTCTTGCTTCCTAGCAGAAGTCCACTCACAGAGATCCCCATTCTTCTCCTATCTACCTCATCAACTGGCGTTTCCGACCGTTTCACGCCGGACTTCCCCGCCTCACTCGGCCGCAGCCCGGGCCTTCACCCGCGATGCTCGAGTCGGCAGGGCGCGACGCACTCACTGAGCAGCTGCGAGCTTCACCCCGATGAGTTGATGACAACCTCCGCAGCTGGCGAGCATCCGGCCGTAGAGGGCGGCGCGTTCAGCAGGGGGGCGCGCGATGCGGGCGGCTTCGGCGAGTTCACGCAGCTGCCGTGCGCGCCGGTCGAACTCTTCACCCCGTTCGAGCCCGGGCCGGGGCTGACCGAAGATCTCCCGCGCGGCCAGCGCGTCGGCACCGCGATGCCAGGCGTCGTTTCGCGGACCGGCAATGCCCTCCCAGAGTCTCTCAGTCGCCCATTCGTGATCGAGCCTCACGGTCTCGCGGGCGCCGCTTCCCTCGTCGAGCGTGGTTGAAGAGTACGGCGGTCCCATGCCCAAAGCCTGATGGCAGCTGCCACATGAGAGCACCACGCGTGCGAAAGCGTCCGCCGCGGCATCGAGATGATCGGCTTCCACACCCCGTCGCGCAGCCGCCTGCAGCAACGCGTGAAAGGGTCGCCAATGCGGAGGAGCGCTTGCGGGTAGGGGCTGATCAGACGCGAGCGCGATCCGCGCTCTGAAGCGTTCGAGATCCCCTTGCCGGAGTGCATCGTGCGCGAGGATCGCGGCGCCATAATGCGACTCCATCGACGCCATCTCTTCGATCTCGCTCGGCTCGATTCGCGCCAATCGCGCCGCCTGCTCCGAGCCGACCCGGGAAGGTGCCGTCGGGTTGTCCCCGCCGCAGCCCAGAACGATCATCCATACGAGACCTGCAAGGATTTGCTTCATCTCACACCGCACTGTGTCTGCAAGAGGTGACGTCGCCGGAACAGAGCAGAAGGAATGATCTCGCTCGTCTCGATCACGAGCCCCGAATCCTCGGGGAGCGTCCGGAGTCGTGCGATCGCGGGACTCGTAGCCGTCCACGGGAGTTCCGTCGCCAGGGGTCTGGAGCGCGTCCAGTTCGAGTCAGGCATCTACGGCGCCCTCGCGAGCAAACCTTTCTGCCGATGATGGAGGATTCGAGACCGCCCGACGCGGATTCGAGACTCCGCTCCACCAAAGGGCGTCTCGGAGCGGTCCGAAAGACACCCCTCGATCCTACACTGGAGAGCACCATTATTTTCAACAATCTTCGGCGTGGCCCGTACTCGCCTGCAGCCTAAGTGTCGCTAGGCGGCAAACCGATGGATTTCCCCTACGAGTTGCCGTCGAATGAGGGCGGTGCTTATGATCGTTCGGTCGGTTCGAGGCGGCGGCGTGCCCTGCAGTCCGGGGCTGACCCGCGAACACCTGCTCCAGATCGATGCGCTCGGCTAAACAGGCCCCGCTCCGGGGGACTCACCGAGGGGACCCGATCGGGTTTGCTTGGGATGTCGGCTACCGACGCTCCCCCGTAGGCCGGTCCGCGAGAACCAACCTCGTCGGCAGAGAGAATTGCCCCCTGAGGGATGCTCCGAAGCGAGAAGCACGGCACCCGTAGCCGGACGGGGCGTGGCACACTCGGTCTGGCGCCCGGGCTCGCTGCCATCCTATCCAGGTCCGCCCCGGCCAGGCGGGATGGATTCCCGGGGGTCGTCGTTCAGAACCGACCAGCGAGCGGACCGGCGTGAGCTGAACGGAGGGAGCCCACCGAATGATCGCCCCCAGTCCCCGCCACCCGCGACCCCGCCTTCCTGGCGTGCTCGCCGGGCTCGCCGCCCTTTGCCTGATCGCGACGGGGGCCTGCAGCGAACGATCGTCGAAGGTCGCGACGCCCGACGCCCCGACCGACGGCCTCCTGGTCGACACCCTGTACGTCGGCCCGCATATCATCACCATGGACGAGTCGCTCGGCGAGGTCGACGCCGTGGCGATCCGGGGCGAGGAGATCGTCTGGGTCGGCAAGCAGACGGATTGGACCGGTACTGC
>CAYWGW010000025.1:0-32274 GCA_964457385.1 uncultured Spirochaetaceae bacterium | reverse complement strand
GTCAGTCGAGCTGATCGACGTAGATCGGGGAGGACCAGGCGCGGGGCTCGTGCTCCGCGAGACAGTCGTCGCTGGCGTCGCCCAGACACAGATTCGTCTTCGTGCAGCGCCCGTCGGCGTCCCGCTCGCAGCGGACGCCCCCGGCGTTGACGCCCGGGGCCGGCGCCTCGTGGGCCCGCACGTAGTAGACGGTATCGCGGCCGCCCTTCATGTAGTCGGGATCCTGGAAGGTGACGGCACAACCGGTGGGATCGTCCTCGCACTCGAAGCGACGCCACGGGTCTTCGACGAGCGGCGCGATCGGCTCGCCCGGCCGATTCTGGGGACGGATCCGCACCACGTCGATGTGTCGGATGGGTCGTCGGCGCGCGGTCGGGTTGAAGCATTCGCTCTTGCAGATCCGCTCGAGCCGCTCCGGACCGAGGGCGGTCGTGGCGTAGTCGGGGCATCCCGGCGCCTGCTCGAAGGAGCCCACCGCACGCACCCGGAAGATCGGTGTGCGATCCATCTCGACCTCGCCGCCCATCGGGACCGGCACGCCCCGTGTGCCCGGCGGGTTCAGCAGGTCGAACCAGAGCAGGATGCGCGGGCCGCTGGTGCCGTAGACCTCCCGTCGCTCGAAGGCCTCCCAGATCGCGCCGCGATCGCGGCCGACGGCGTGGACGGCGGCCAGGCCGCCCGTCAGGAAGAAGGAGGCCTGACGTTCCATCTCCATCACGGCGAATCCGCGCAGCTCCGTCTGCTCCGGATCCCAGGCCCGCGACCGCGCCTGGGCATCGGGATCCCCGTCGCCCCCGTCCGACGGCTGGAGCAGGGACGGAGCAGCCGCACCGGGGTTCGCACGGGACTCCGTGTAGCCCACCCGATGGACTTCCTTGTAGCCCGTGCCGGGCCGCGCGAAGTGGTTGTCGCTCGAGGCGATGAAGCCGAACCGGAAGCGGCGCGGATCGTCGTCGCCCGACCCGGTTGCCGCGTGCTCGTCGTCCTCGGCGTCCTCCGTGTCGTCCTCGGCGTGGCCCCCCGCGTCGCCTTCGGTGTCGGCTGCCGCCGCCGAGTCGAAGTCCGAGAGCGCGGTCACGTACTGGGCCGAGCCCCGGGGTCGGTGGTTGAAGGCGGGCTGGTCGCAGTCGCGACACTGTCCTGCGTCGAGCCAGTCGGCCGCCTCGACGTTCGGGACGGTCAGATGGGCCTGGCCCCCGGCCTCGGCAGCGTTGCGCCGGGCAAGGGCGGCGCGCTCGGTGCACTCGCTCTCGGACTCGCCCAGGGCCAGGCAGCGCTCCTCGATGATCTCGCCCGCCCGCCAGCAGGTGGGGAGGTAGCCAGGCGTCGGCTCGGGGCAGACGACACGTCCCCCTGTGGGGTCATCCGGGTCTCCGTTTCCGCTTCCGTCGCCCGCTCCCGTGTCCGCGTCGTTCGCCGTCCTCCGCACGGCCTGATAGTCCCGGTACTGCTCGGCGCTCCCGTGCCCCGAATAGATCTCGAAGAGCGTCTGGCGGTCGGGGTCGTGCATCGGGCCCGTGAGCTGCTTGGCCCAATCCGAGCCGGGGGGCGTGTAGAACCCCCAGGTCGTGCCATGGGGAATCACGATCGACGGGAAGCCCCAGTCGTCGAGCTTCTCGAAGAGCAGGTCGGGCGTATCGACCATCTCGTAGCAGTCGGCGGGCAGCTCGCGAACCGGGACGCCCGATGGGCAGAGCTCGTGGGCGGAGTCCTCGGCGTAGTAGCGGGCGAGGTCGTGGAGCCGGGGCTCGCCGGTCGCATGGAGATAGGCGCCGGACGCGAGCGAGCCGAAGGGATTGGCCTCGACGACCCGGCGGCGGGTCATGCCGGAGCCGATCGGTCGCGTCGGGATCGACCCCTCCTCGATGCTGCGCAGGATCACATTCTTGTGTCCGTAGTGGTTCGCGGGCGTCGTGCCGACCTGTGTCCACTCCCAGCCGAGGAAGGCGACGGTGTCGGGCCCGGCCCCGCCTCCGCCGCCCGAGGCGGCGACCGCGTTGCAGGCGCGGATCGAGTCGACGGTCTCCGACCAATGGCGGGGCGTGATGTTCTCGGCGTGGTCGTTGATCGACCAGAAGTCGAGGGCGGAGCAGAAGCGCGCGAAGTCGCAGGCATCCGCCGGCGGATGGCTGCCCTCGCCGCCGAGCATCGGCAGGCTCAGCATGAAGGCGTCGAAGGAGAAGGTCGTATGGACGTGGAGATCGCCGAACAGGATCTGCTTCGGGCGTGCGACCCGCATCTCCTCGGCCGCCGCATCGATCTCGGCGCTGCGGGCGGCGAGGGCGGATTCGGGACGGGACTGCGCGGTCGGCGTGCCCGGCGCCTCGTGCTCGCCCAGGCCGCCGCGGGCCACGTAGTGAAACCAGAATCCGAGGACGATCAGGAGCAGGACGGAGACGAGCGCGACGACACGAACCATGGAAAGCCATCCCTCCCGCCTCGCGGATCGGGCGCGTCGGACGGGCCCGGGGAGGGCGCGAACGGTCGGACGGGCCGGAACTCGACGAGGTCGGTTTCACGGTAACACAGCCCCGAGCCGCCGCCCGAGGGGGATCCGGCCCCGGACGGGCTGCCGAAGCCCGACGCGTGGCCGTTCCGCGCACCGTCAGCCGGGGCTCCTCGGCCCGGGACGTTCCGGAGCGGAGCGCTGCGCTTGCTTCGGGGGATTCCGTGAGTAAGCTCAGGGCTGTTGGGGGCGATCTGGCTTCGACGGGTGGTCGAGGTTGGGCGCTGCGTGTCGAGGTCGCTGGCCACCTCGTTAAACTGCCGCAATCATTGGTAGAACATAACTGCCGACGATAACTACGCTCTCGCTGCCTAACTAACCCTTAGGAACTAGCGACATCCGTCCATGACGTCTCCTAATGGGTCGCGGATGTAATAAGGAGACTGGCTCCCGAGCGCTGCTCGGCCGTATCCGGGAGTGAGATCACGTCGAGCTAGGGTGTGCTCGGGCCGTCCCCGCTCCTGGCGCATCCGAAATCAAGCAGGGACTACACACGTAGACGCGTCCATCGGACGCCATTCGGACGCGGGTTCGATTCCCGCCGCCTCCACCATCTGCCCATCCCAGGCGATCCCAGAAGATCCCTGAACGTCCGATGACTGAAACTAGAGTTGTCGGAAGTGATCCGCGATCGGACGGGTCCGGGGCTCGATCGGCACCCGATCCCGATCGATACCGACGCCGCGCTCCCGGCTGAACTCGAGTAGGCCCTCCCGGACTTCCTGCGGGCGTTCCGGTCCGCGAACACCCACCGCGCGTACCGGGCAGCCTTGAAGGCCTTCGCGGCTTTCTGCGAGGCGAACGCGCGGGACGCCCTGCCGGTTCGGCCCGCGACGGTGGCGGCCTACCTGGCGCATCAGGCGCGCCAGGGCCGGCGCCCCTCGACGCTGGTCCTTCACGTCGCGGCGATCGCCTACGCCCACCCCATCGCTTGCGCCCACCATGTGGGAGACCATCCGAATCCGCGTGATGTATGTGCCGTGCGGGAGGTCGTGCGAGGCATCCGGCGGACGCTGGGCGTTGGACCGAAGCAAGCGTCGGCGCTGACGCTGACGCTGCCGCGGCTCGGGATGGTGCTCCGTGGAATCGGTCGCGGGACGGTCCGGGACAGGCGCGACGCTGCGCTCCTCACGCTCGGATTGGCGCCGGTGGCGCGGCGATCAGAGCTCGTGACACGCGATGTCGGGGATCTCGAGGACTAGACCACCGGAGATCCTCAAAGAGAACGACCGCTGGCCTGGAGTACAGAACGCACTGCCGCAGCTGTCGATCCACGACCCGTCGACATGAGCGGGGCGCCCGGGTTCGGAGCTGGATTCCCTGATGCGCGACTCGGCGCGGGGCGGAGTCAGAGTCCCGGAAGGGCCTGAATCGCTCCCACAGCGCCGGTTCCTCACTTCGCGGACGATCGGTTGTGCTGCATACGGAGTCTGGATGGCTCATGCGCCCGTGGGCCGACGAGGTCGGTCGGGGCGCAGTCTCGGATCTGGGGAGGTCGGCGGGTTCTGTCCGTCGGCGGATGGGCTTGCCGTCCGCTACGAATCGAATCGCGAGATGGCACGTCCCGCTCGCGACGTTCCCAATCAGACTCGACAGGACCGCCCCCCGCCGCCACGACCGCGCCTCTCCTACCCCCCCGCCAATGCCCCAAGGATCACGAACGGCTCGCCACCCTCGGCCACGACATCGGGCACCGGCCCATCCATGGGTTCGTGGGACCAGTCGCGCCCTGCCGCGAAGAAGCGTACGTAGTTGCGGCGTCTGCACTGGCCGTGGTCGCGGACCGTGCCCTTCAGCATCGGAAAACGCGCCTCGAGGGCATCTACGATGGCGGCCGCCGTGACGGGTGCCGGCACGTCGAGTTCGACCTCGCCCGTGACTCGGGCGAGCGTGCGCAGATGGACGGGCAGGACCACGCGGATCACGGGAGCGTCTGGACCTCGACGGAGAGCACGGGCGGCAGGTCGCGCACGATCGGATGCCAGCTGTCGCCCGAGTCTGCGGAGCAATAGACCTGCCCCCCGGTGGTCCCGAAGTAGACGCCGCAGGGCTCGAGCCGGTCGATCGCCGTTGCGTCTCGCAGCACGTTCACGTAGCAATGCGCCTGTGGAAGACCCTTCGTGAGCGCCTCCCATTCGCCGCCGCCGCTGCGACTGCGATACACGCGCAGCCGACCGTCGGGTGGGAAGTGCTCGGAGTCGCTCTTGATGGGGACGACGTAGATCGTATCGGGCTCGTGCGCGTGTACCTCGATGGGAAAGCCGAAGTCGCTCGGCAGGTTGCCGCTCACCTCGCGCCATGAGTCGCCGGCGTCGTCGCTGCGCATCACGTCCCAATGTTTCTGCATGAAGAGCACGTTCGGGCGCGATGGATGCATCGCGATGCGATGCACGCAATGTCCCACCTCGGCCGTCGGGTCGGGGATCTGTTCGGAGACGAGACCCCGGTTGATGGGCCGCCAGGACTCGCCGCTGTCGTCGCTTCGAAACGCGCCGGCCGACGAGATCGCGATGAACATGCGCTTCGGGTCAATCGGATCCTCGACGATGGTATGCAGGCATAGGCCGCCTGCGCCCGGCTGCCATTGCGCCCCCGATCCGTGTCTTCGCAGTCCGGGTCGCTCGTGCCAGCTGGCGCCACCGTCGATCGAGCGGAAGAGCGCCGCGTCCTCGACACCCGCGTAGATCGTGTCGGCGTCGTAGAGCGATGGTTCGAGATGCCAGACCCGCGCGAACTCCCATGGATGGGGCGTGCCGTCGTACCACTGATGCGTCCCGGCGTCCCCGTCGTAGGCGAAGACATTGCTCGCGGCCTCCCATGTCTTGCCGCCGTCGTTCGAGCGCTGGATCAGCTGCCCGAACCACGAGGACGACTGCGATGCCCAGATTCGATCTGGCTCCACGGGAGATCCTTTCAGGTGGAACATCTCCCAGCCGCCGAAGAGCGGTCCATCGACCCGCCAGCGATTGCGTAGGCCATCCGCGCTGAGAATGAAGGCGCCTTTGCGGGTGCCGACGAGAACACGAACTCCGCTCATGCTTTGTGCTCCTGGGTACGGGCGGTCGCGCAGCGAACTCCATGGGGGGCTCCTCTTCTTGCATCGGCATTCTCTCAACGCTCCAGCAACGCCTCGAATCCGCCGAAGATCATCCGCTGGCCATCGAAGGGCATCGTGTCCGCGTTCATCGTGGTGTCGATACGAATTTTCTCCCAGGCCTCGTCCCGCACCTCCTTCGACGGCCAAACGATCCAGGAGAGTACGACGGTCTCGTCGGGCTTGCGCATCACGGCCGAATTCATCGAGTTCATCCGACCTTCGGGCACGTCGTTGCCCCAGCACTCAGCCAGCGCGACCGCGCCGTGTTTCTCGAACAGGCCGGCGGCCGTCTTCGCGTGCTCCAGGTAGGCCTGCTTGTTGGCGGTCGGTACGGCGCACAGCATTCCGTCCACGTAGCGCATCGGGATTCTCCTTCGTCGTTCTGGCTCGGTCTGTTTCATTCGAGTCGATTCGCACAGTCGGCACGTCGTTCGACCAGCCGACCCCCGGCCTTGAAGAGAGTTGATATCAACGTATTATGGGATGCATGTCAATACCCGACGACGTACCCTTCGAACGCACCCTCCACGTCCGCGACACCTGCCTGTGCCTTCACGCACGTCGGGCTGCACGCGCCCTGGCGCGGCGCTTCGACGAAGCCTTCGCGCCGCTGGGCATCACGAACGGTCAGTTCTCGCTGCTCGCCTCGCTGAACCGTCCGGAGCCGGCCAGCATGAACTCGGTTTCGAGCCTGCTGGGGATGGATCGTACGAGCCTGACCGCCTTGCTGAAGCCGTTGGAGCGGCAGGGCCTGGTCGCCATCGACATCGATCGCGAAGACCGGCGGCGCCGCCGCCTACGTCTCACGCGCAAGGGCCGCCGCCTACTCGGTCGGGCCCTGTCGATCTGGGAGCACACCCACGCCGAGGTCGAGTCGTCGCTCGCGGGCACCCCCCCCGACGCCCTGAGACGGAGTCTGCGGTCGCTCGAAGTACGCCCGCGCACAGGCTGATGACGGGACCAGGCGGGTGAACCGTTACGGGCATTCGCCGTCACCACCACGAGACCGTGAGCGTTCGCGATCGGTGCATACGGCTCCGGTCGCGTGGCGGATGGGCCGTGGATACGCGGTGGATGCGCGGTGAGCTGACCGGTAGGCTCTCGCCCGAATCCGCACACGCCGCATGGAGGGAGGGTTTCATGAAGGCTTCCATGAAGAGGATCGTCGCTCTCGTCGCCACATTGCTGGTCCTGGCCGCTGGTCCGAGCGCGCTCGCCGCCGAGGAGGGGCGCTGCCCGAACGGGCGCTCGAGCACCGGTGCCGGATGGCTGTCCGTGCTGCATCCCGGCCTGGGAGAGTACTTCTTGAAGGGTTTCGGATCGTGGTCGGAGAACATGCCGCAGAAGAAGTTCTGGCTGGGCTGGATTCCGCTGTTTGGAACGCCCGGCTACCTGCAGGTGAAGAGCGCACGGGACGCCTTCAACTGCAAGACGACGGACGGAATCGGCTGGAACGAGTAGGGGTCGCGAAAGCGCGTGCCGGAGGGCCGCCCCGCGTGCTTCGGGGGCTCGTCCGGCGGCCCCTCATCCCATCGATGCCCTCGCGAAAAGGAACCACAGGAACGAGAAGCTCAGCGCGCTCAGCGCCAGCAGCACGACGCTCGCGACCAGGGAGAGCACGACGAGGCCCATGTGCTCCCGTCCGGCCCGCGTGAAGAGCGCGACATAGCCGAGCGTGGCTCCGAGGGTCCCGACCACGACGGATGCGACCAGATGGCTCGCCATGCTCCAGAGGCCGGCCGCATCCAGATCCGGCGACCAGGGAGGCGCCCAGGGTGCCAGCGCGAGCCAGAGCAGCACGAGGAACGCCTGCAGCGGAATCAGGACCTGGAAGCTCCGTCGACCGAGCAGGGCCGCCGGCACGAAGAGCGCGACCTGTCGGGGCACGAACAGGATCACGGCTCCGGGCAGCGACAGCGCCGCCCGCGCTGCGTAGTCGGAGGCCGTCTCCGCGCCGAGCGCGCGCCCCGCCAGCGCGTAGAGCCAGGGCCACGACACGAGCAGCCCGAGCAGCACGGCCGACAGCCGGCGCAGCTCCGGGAAGCGCCAGAAGGCCCACACGCCGACGACGCCCACCCCGAGCGCGAAGGGGAAGGTCACCAGCGCCGTGTAGAGCGACCCCCAGCCCGAGGAGTCGCCTAGCACCTTCGGTGCGACCGCCAGCCCGACGAGGCTTTCGCCGAAGAGCAGGGCCTTCAGCACGCGCTCGACGGTCTCGATCCGCAGCGGGCGCGCGACAGGGGAGGTGGCGCGCGGAATCGGCTCGGGAGCCGCGTCCACGTTCCCGCCGGTCGGCTTCGCTGGCCCGCGTCGATGCGCCCGGAGGTGCCAGGTCCCGATCGCGATCGGTCCCAGCACCAGCCAGGCAGGCCACAGTGTCAGGCGCTGCTCCGCCTCTTCGTTCAGCAGACGCAAGGCGGCGTAGGCGAGCGCGCCCGCGATCCCCAGGACCAGCCCCCGGGCCGTCCTGTGCTCCACCGGTCGCGGTGAGCGGACCGCGGACCAGAGGGAGATCGCGCCGACCCAGCCCAGGATGCCTGTCGCGAGGATCAGGAAGGCCGTCGGCTTCAGGCTGAGGCTCGCGAAGCCGCCGAAGAGGATCCCCAAGGCGGCGGGGAAGGCGAGGTAGGTCGCGGGCAGCGCGCCGAAGATCAGCGTCGGCCAATGGATCCGGCTCTTCGTTGCGCCTCCCATCGCGCCTCCCATCGCGCTTCCCCTCGCTCCTCGCATCGATCGGCTTCGGTTCGGCGCGCGCGCGTGTCTGCGGATCTCAGGCTCGCGGTGGGTGAAGGCGTGCCGCGACGGGGGCGTAATGCGGGGACTGGGCTGGCGCGGCGGAGACCACACCCGTGTCGGGGTCGACCACGAAGAGGCGCGCGGGCCTGGCGGAGTCGGGACCGGAGGGCAGCATCAGCACCAGCCGGCCGGAGCTCGAGTGCAGCTGCAGCTGGTCCACGTCGTCGGTCTCCCAGAGCGGGATCGGAGGGGCCAGGCGCAAGGGCCCGAGCCCCGAGCCCTGGGAGTTGAAGCGCTGCAGCTCGGCGATCTCGGTGGCACCGTGGCTCGCGGCCACGGTGTAGAAGACGTCTTTCTCGGAAATGAATGCCAGGCCGATCGCCGAGAGGTCTCGAAACTCTGCGGGCAGCCGCGACCAGGCGGACGTGGTCGGGTCGTAGGCGTAGAGCCGCGTATAGACGTGAGAGGTCATGACCACCACCGATCGGCGATCGGGGTCCCAGGCGATTCCCTTGGGCCAGGAGAACTCGAAGCTCGGGTCGACGTGGATCTTGATGAACTCGCCGGTCTCCGGCGAGAGTGCGCCGAAATCGTGAGGGGTGAGGGCGAAGGTGCGCCCAGCCTCGGCGTCGTGGGTCACGTGGCGGATCCCTCCCCGGATATCCCGGGCCGTCTGGAGCACCGGCCCGGCCAGAGTGAACTCGGCCAGGGAAGTGCTGGTGCGCTGGGGACCGGTCGAGGCGAAGAGGATCGCCTGGAAGGGGGCGACTGCGTCGGGAGCGATCGGGTCGGGGACGAAGTTCGCCGCCTTACGCGCTGCCTCGACACGCTCGGTCTCGGCCTCGGCCGCCGCCCGCCTGGCCTGGCTCGTGATGGCCGAAACACAGCTCACGAAGGTGGCCATGGCGATCAGGATCATGATCAGGAGCGAGAAGACCGTGAACTTGCGCAGGGTGCCCGAGCGGGAGAAGAAGAGCCCGTAGACCAGGCTGCCGCAGCACCAGGTGAAGAAGATCGCCAGGGAGACCAGGACCTTGGTCTCGCGGTCCCGATCCGAATCGATGCAGTCGACGATGGCCCAGATCGGCTGGACCAGCCAGAAGAGCGAAGACAGCACGACCAGGGTGACGATTCCCGCGAACCCGAGGCCGGCGAAGATCTCCGGCATCTCAGACGTCGAGCTCCCGGACGCCCTTGGCCTCACGCCGCTTCTCCACCAGACCCCGGATCTGGTCGCGCACCCGCTCGGCGTCCGGAATCGCGCGCAGGCGCATCACCGAGTGGGAGGCGTCCGAGGAGTAGAGAACGACGTGGGCCAGACCGAAGAGGCGCAGGAAGAAGGGGATCTCGAGGCTGGTGTCCTTCACGCGGTAGAGCTCCAGCTCCTCCTGGCGCTTGGACAGGACGCCCGTCCTCACCTTCAGTCGCTCGTTGGTGAGGCTGTAGTGGATCGAGATCTGCTCGAGGTAACGCCAGACCGCGACCGCCGCGGGCACGACCAGCCACACGAAGAGCCCACAGGCGATGAAGGTGCCCAGGTGCTCCATCGGGGAGGGACGCCCCTCCCAGACG
Organism: uncultured Spirochaetaceae bacterium; assembly: GCA_964457385.1. Taxonomy (GTDB): domain Bacteria; phylum Myxococcota_A; class UBA9160; order UBA9160; family UBA4427; genus UBA4427. The sequence continues at coordinate 22,363 of CAYWGW010000025.1, read as the reverse complement.
ACTTGCTCCGATTCCATGTCCCGCTCCTCGTTCGAGTCTGGGAGCATCTTCGGCCGATCGGGTCGGGTGGCTTGAGTCCGGATCGGGGTCGGCGCAATGTCGCGATCGCAGCCCGTCTTGTCCTCGCCAGGGGTCGGCGTTACCCGTATGAGATTCCGACGTCTCGTCTCGTTCGGCCTCTGATCATCCAGGAGTGAATCCATGACCAACCCCGCAAGCCCGCTCGACACCCTCGACCACGATGCCTTCGAGGCGAAGCAACTCTCGGGCGTCCGGGAGTGGGTGGCGGCCCATCTCGGTGGCGAGGTGGAGGAGATCGTCCGGCTCGAGCGCTGGCGGCCGCAGTGGAAGGTCACGTACAGCGACGGCGATGGGAGTCACGCCGTCCTGTTCCGTGGCAATCGCCCGATCGCCGGCGAGCACGACCTGCGCTTCGAGATGGAGGTCATGCAGGTGCTCGAGGCCAACGGCATCCAGGTCCCGCACATCCATGGCTGGGTCGACTTCCCCAAGGCCTTCGTGATGGACTGGGTCGAGACGGACGACCGCGCGCCGGGCATGGTGCATACGGCGATCGAAAGCCCCGACACGCTCGGCCCGGAGCGCTGGCAGGCGCTGCTCGGATACATGGAGCATCTGGCCCGCATTCACGAGGTCCCCGTCGGCGAGTTCCAGCACATCCGCCAGCTCAGTCGGCCGCCGCAGACGGCGCGCGAGATCGCGCTACACCAATCCGAGCGCATGTACCGGATCGGCGTGCAGACGGGCAACCACGACACCGTCGCCGAGTTCCTACAGACCTGGCTGAGACGCAACGTGCCCGAGCATCGCAAGGAGGCCCGCTTCATCGCGGGCGACGCCGGGCAGTTCATGTCGGTCGGCCCCGAGGTGCGGGCGGTGATGGATTTCGAGATCGCCAGTATCGGCGACACCCACTGGGATCTGGCCTGCTTTCGGGGTCGCCATCCGCTCGAGAACATGGGCGACATCCCGGCGCTGTACCGCCGCTATGAAGAGGTCAGCGGTCGAGAGGTCGACCTTCGCGTCGTCGGCTATCACACCGTGGCCTTCCTGCAGCTGTCGGGGATCGCGGCCAGGATGTTCATGAATCCCGAAACGCGTGGGGGCAACTGGATCGAAGGCGTGCTCGAGTACTCGAGCATCATGCGCCGCGCCTTCGAGGCGATCGCCGAGCTTCAGGAGATCGAGCTCGACTACGATCTGCATCTGCCCGAGCCGGTGATCCAGGATTGGGAAGACTCGGGCCTTCGCAAGCTGCTGGTCGACATCGAGCGTCTGCCGACCTCGAGCGCGTTCCAGCCCTGGGAGAAGAAGCTGATGGCCGACATCCCACGCTTCCTCCTCGGCTACGCCCGCCATCGAGACTGGTTCGAGCGAGAGGCCGTGAACGAGATCAGTCGGGTGACCGGCCGGGTCCACGCGTCGCTGGCCGAAGCGGACACGGCCCTGTTCGAGGTGATCGCCGAAGACGATGCGGCCCGCGATGGGCTGATCGTGCCGATCATGCACCGGCGCCTGCTCCGCCTCGGCATGATCCTGGCGGGCAGCGACCCGGATTTCGCCAACCCGCTCTTCCACAAGCTCGATCCGATTCTCGATCGGGCCGAGTCGACGCCCAGACCCTGACGCAGCGAGCCGGCGCCGGGTGATCCGCACGGTCTCATCCCCGACGCTGGGGCCCCGCCCGATCGGCATCGTCGGTATCGCCGGCATCGTCGGCCCGGGCCCGGGCGTACTCGATCGCCAGCGCGAACAGCGCGCCGGCGCCGTCGGGCTCGTGGTAGCTCAGGTAGCGCTCCACGCGCCGGGCGACCGTGCCCCACGGCGATCGCCGGATCTCCGCGAACACCGGCTTCCAATCCGGCACGAGGCCGCGGTCGATGACCGTGACGAGAGCCTCGTAGGGCCAGGTGCGGACGTCGTCGGTCGGGGACGCATCGACGTTGCGGAACTTCACGCCCATCAGGCAGCTCCCACGAGGCGGAGCGCCAGTGCCCGGCAGGCGGCGACGACGTCCTCCCACCGGTGCCACCGCTCGTCGAGTCCCTTGTACCGAGGCAGCTCCTCGACCACGTCGGCGTCGCGCGGCCGTGGATCAGCGAGTGCGACGACGAGCGACGTCAATACGGAACCCTCTTCACCCGACCGATCGATGTAGTAGGCGTCGATGTTGGCGAGGATCTCGACGGCGGCGTCTTCGCCGAGATGATCGGCGAGCGCCACCACGTCCAGGTAGTCGCGCACCACGTTGCGTTGCACCACGAGATAGGCCTTCACGCGTAAGGCCTCGGCCGCGGTGGGCGCGACGACCACGGCGCCGACCTCCACCTCGACCTCGCACGTCTCGAGCGGTCGCTGCCGGCGCATCTGGCGAAGACCGGCCTCGACACCGCCCAGGCTTCCCATGATCGTGAAGCGAGGCTTCGAGGCGCGCACCGAGGTTGCCCATCCCTCCGTAGCCTCGACGGCCTCGAGCACCGCCTGGTAGCGCTCGACGAGGTCGGCCAGCACGTGGTCGTGATCGAAGGAGTCCCGGTGGCCGGCGTGGAGCGCCGCGATCGAGTCGCCGATGAGGACGGCGTCCGGCACCACCTCTTGTAGCCGCGCCGCCGACACGAGCACCTCGTGCAGCGTGGGGCTCGGTTTCGACATACCAGGATGTTGCCATATCTGATGATCGCAGCCACGGCTGCATGCTTGTCCAGGTCCATGCACGTCCATGTCCGTGCACGTCCGGGTCAATGACGTTCCCGGTTCGGGCCTCGAGTCGCCGCCGCGTTTCAGCGCGCAGGAGGCGGGCGCCGGAGGCGAAGGTTCGCGCCGCCGGAAGTTTCGAAACCGTTTTAGCCGTCCGCGATCGGCGGCCTCCGCGATCACGACCTCCCGAATCGGCCCGACACCGCGGGCCTGGAGAACGGTATGATCTCCGGGCGCTTCCTGTGGCCGCAGAAGAACGTCGGACACATCGAGATCGAGATCGAGACCGAGGTGATCGAGTGATCGACTTCGGTCCCCACCGCCACGAGCGAGGAGAATCCATGCCCGGGATCATGAAGCTGGCCGAGCATTACACCCGCCCCGACTGGGCTCGCCGCCTGAACCAGATGGGCGACTCCGTCGGGGGCCCCGAGCATCTCGTCCCTCTCGACGCCGACGCCCTGGTTCGCACGGCCATCGCCAGCACCGACGGGCTCGAGGATTTCGGCGACTTCGACGGGGACTGGTGCGGGCGGCTCGACCATCTGATCGCCGAGATCGAGGCGACCGGTCGGCTCAATGCCCTGGGTCGGCTGATGACGCGCCAGGAGCTGCTGCGCGGGCTGCGGACGCGCCTGCTGTTGGCGCGCGCGCGACGCGAGCGACCGGCGATCGCCGACGAGCAGATCCTCGCGCCGATGGTGATCACCGGTCCGGCGCGTTCGGGCACCTCGATCCTGTTCGAGCTGCTGGCCCTCGACCCGAACGCGCGCGCCCCGCTGGCCTGGGAGGGGATCCATCCCGTGCCCTTCGCCAGCGCCGAGAGTGCCGAGGCGCGCCAAGCCCTGGCCGAGTGCGAGCAGGAGTTCTGGACCGACGTCCAGCCCGAGTTCGCCGCCATCCACGAGCTGCGCGCCGACCTGCCCGTGGAGTGCGTGACGCTGACGCTTCCGAGCTTCACCGGCGGCCATTGGGGCATGATCGCGAATCTTCCCAATTGGCTGCCCGACTACCCCGCCGCGATGCAGTATCACCGGGCGCTGTTGCAGACGCTTCAGCACGGCGGGCCGCCGCAGACCTGGGTGATCAAGACGCCGCTCTACCTCGTCTTCGTCGACCTGCTCTTCGCCACCTATCCCGACGCCTGGATGATCCACACCCACCGCGATCCGTTGAAGACCGAGCCCTCGGGTCTCTCGACGCTGGCCACGGTGCGCTGGGAGCGCAGCGACGAGGTGGAGCTGCCCGAGGCCATGGGCGGCATGGGCGACATGATGATCGCGCTGGCCAAGCGACGCGAGGCCGGCGAGCTGCCCGACCGGATCGTCGACTCGCACTTCAGCGATCTCATGGCCGATCCGGTGGCGGCGGTGGAGAAGCTCTACGGCCAGATGGAGAGGCCCTTCCTCGGCGAGCACGCCGACGCCATCCGCCGCTACGTGGCGAGCAAGCCCAAGGGAAAGTTCGGCAAGCACAAATACTCGCCGGAGGATTGGGGCTTCGATCCAGCCACGCTGCGCGAGCGAACACGACCCTACACCGACTACTACGGGGTGGCGCTCGAGGGCTAGGGGCGCTCGAAGGTGGGAGGTGCTCGAAGCCCAGAGACGCTCGAAGCTTGAAAGCGCTCGACTCCCGAACAGGCCCGGGCTGGCTCGCTCACCCCGGCACGCCCCGGCCGAAAACGTTGATCGCCCGGTTGAAGGGCGCGCGCCCTTCCGGATCGTAGTCCGAGGGCGCCGGCAGCTCCGGCCACCAGAGGATCTCGGCCTCGGCCTCGACGTCGGCCTCGGCAAGGAACTCGCGCAGCGTCTGCTGCGCCGTCGGATCGAGCTCGACCCACGCCCGGCGCAGGGCCTCGAGACACCAGACCCGGTAGCGCGAGACCGGGACGGCCTCGTATTGCACGCCCTGGATCGTCTGGTCGTAGCGGCGCCGGCCCTGCGCCCAGGCACGGGCGTTCTCGCGCAGCTGGACCAGATGAGTCTGGCAGGCCTCGACGAGCAGCGCGGCAATCGGCTCGTCGATTGCGTCGAGCAGCAAGGCTCGGGCGTCCGACTCGCCCGTGGCGCGCGTGGCGCGCGCGTTCCACATCCGCGCGACCCAGGCGTAGACCCCGGGCGCCTCCGCGCGCATGCGATCCGCCGGCGTCGGATCCATCGAGAGATGCCGGAACATCGGCCCCATGAAGCCGAAGTCGGCGAGGCTCGGGCGGTCGCCGAGGATGAAGCGTCGTCGTTCGAAGATGCGTTCGAGCGCCGCCCAGGCGCGCGTGACGCCCTGCTCGACATGGGCGCGCGTCCGCGCCGTGACTCCGTCTCCGCGCACGAAGCCGCCGTACTGGCGACGGGTCAGCAGCCAGCGCTTGGCCGCTCGCGGAATCCGGAGATGTTCGAGGAGTTCGTCGGCGAGCAGCGCGCTCGCATGCTCGCGATCGAGACGATGGCTCCAGCGATGGTGCATGGCCGCGCGCCAGAGCCACTCGTCGGCGTAGTCTTCTAGCAGCGTCGCCACGAAGCGCATCACCGGCTCCGCGGGCAGGATCGGTGCGGTCGTCTGCGGGCCTTCGTGCTCACCCTCGCGACCCTCGAGCCAGGCGAGGATCGGCGTGGTATCCGACATCCAGCGTCCGTCGGGCAGCTCGACCACGGGCATCTGCACCGTCCCGGCCCCGGCCCGGATCGCCCGGGCGTGGGGCTCGGTGGGCAGCAGCTCGTAGGCGATGCCGCGATAGCGCAGATAGCACTCGAGCTTGCCCGTGTAGTACGAGATGCGGGAGCCGTAGACTCGCAGATTCCCCTCGACGGGCATCAGAAACGCCGACCTCGCGGGCGGGGAACCTTCTGGTCCTCGGGCAGTGTACAGATTCGCTCCATGCGCGTGATGCTGCCGTCGGCGTACTCCCAGACGAGCCGCCCGCCATCCAGGTAGCGCCTCACGACCACGGGCCCCCAGCCGAACGGGCGGAACTCGAGCACGCCGTCGTTCCAGATCATGCTGGCCGACGTCCGCGGGCAGTACTCCCGATCGCCCACGCTGAAGAGCACCGAGCCCTCCGTGTCGTCGGTGGTCTCGCCCAGGGTGCTGTTGGGGCCGGCGTCGTGGATGATGCCCGAGGTCGTGATCACCGTGCGACGGCCGCATTGCTCCACGCGCTCGACGTGGCCGACATGATCCCCCGCCACGCCAATCCACAAGCCACGGATGTCGGCTGCTCCCTCGACGAGGGGCTCGCGACATTCCGCCAGGATCGGGAGCGGGAAGTGGCTGTAGCTGCAGCCGGGCGTGTTTCCTTTCGGGATCTCCGGCGCACTCTTGCCGCGGCCATCGAGCTCGGGGAGGTCGCAGTAGTCGATCGTGCTGCCATCTCCGGCGAGCGTGGCGGGATCGGTCGTGAGCGGGGGGCGCGCCGAGAAGAACAGCAGCCAGAACCCCCACGAGAACGCCGCGATCATCACGACGAGGATTCGCACGAGCCACTTTTTCATCCCGTTCATCCAGGGATCCCCATCCCAGGCATCGAGTCTCGCGATTCCGTCGTCTTCCCAGATGTCGGCACGATCGTTCTTCTTCCAGCCGGCTGCCGCTACACGTCGAGACGCAGCCGGTCGCCGTCGCGGACGATCCGACCTGCCGTGGGGCCGGCGAAGTGCGTTCCAATCACGAGAGTGGGGCGGTCGGTGAAGCGCTCCAGAAAGTCTCGCCGGGTGGCTCGGGCCTGCGCCGGATCGACGTCGACGACCGCTCCCCACTCGGGATGGGCGATCTGACAGGGATGGTGCATCAGGTCGCCGGTGATGACGGCCGACTCGCCGCGGGAGTCGATGCGCACGGAGACGTGGCCGGGCGTGTGGCCAGGGCTCGGCTCGAGGCGGATTTCGTCGCAGAGCGCGTGATCGGTCTCCACCAGGTCGACGAGATCCGCGTCGAAGACCGGCCGCACGGAGTCTTCGAGTATCTGCCGCGTGTCCTCCGCCTGCTCGTCCCGCCAATGCTCCCACTCCAGACGCCCGAAGAGATAGCGGGCATTCGGGAATGTGGGCAGCCAGCGGCCGTCGACGAGCCGCGTGTTCCAGCCGACGTGGTCGACGTGGAGATGGGTACATACGACCGTGTCGACCTCCGTGGCGCGAGTCCCGGCCTGCTCGAGATCCTCGAGGAAGCGCGTCTGCAGCCCGTTCATGCCCGGAGTCGCGCGCTGCTTGTCGTTGCCCACGCAGGTGTCCACGACGATCCGGCGGTCGGGCGCCTCGACGAGCAGCGCGTGCACGCTGACCAGCGGCTCGCCGGCGCCGTTCACGAAGGGCGCGATCCAGTGGATCGGCCGGAGGTTCTCCGCGGTGGCATCGGGGACCAGCCAGGACAGGCCGGGCGCCTCGAGCTCCTGGACGCGGGTGATCCGAACCTCGCCGACCTGCCAACCCAGCATCTTCATCACCTCGCGATTGCGGACGCAACACGCCCGCGCGACATCCGGGCGGAGAGCTCCGCCGGGAAGCGTCCCCAGATCGTCGACCGTCGCGTCCCGATTCGCAACATCCCATTCCGCCCTATGCTGCGGGGGAGCGCGCCGATGTCCGAGACGCCCAAAGGGAGATCCGCTCTTGCCCAGCGCCTTTCGACGTCTTCTCGAGGACCGGCTCTCGAAGGGATCCGACTCGAAGCAGTCGCGCTCGCGCGCGCGGGCCCGGCGCTGGCTCTTCGTGCCCTACGACCAGCTCTCCGACCGGATCGGACCGCTCTCGCGGGAGGCGCCGGAGGCGCTCGGCATCGTGATGGTCGAGACACTCTGGAAGCCGGGCCTGCGCCCCTACCACAAACAGAAGCTGGCGATGGTGCTGGCCAGTCAGCGCCACTTCGCGCTCGAGCAGGCGGAGCGCGGCGTCGACGTGCGCTACCTGGCCGGCGAGGGCGCCTACTCCGCGCAGCTCGAGCCCTTCGCCCGCGAGCATGGCCCCCTGCGCATGATGCGTGCTGCGGAGCGCGAGCTGCGCCGGGATCTGGCGCCGCTGGTGGAGCAGGGACTGATCGAGGAGCTCGAGCACGAAGGCTGGCTGACGACGCGGGCCTGGTTCGACGCCCAGCTCGAGGCGGCCGGCTCGTCGTCGAAGCCGCTTCGCTGGCGCATGGATGCCTTCTATCGCCACGTGCGACGCGAGACCGGCCTTCTGATGGAGGACGGAAAGCCCCGTGGCGGCAAGTTCAGCTTCGACCCCGAGAATCGCAAGGCCTGGCGCGGCGAACCCCCGGAGCCGGCGCCGCCGACCTTTCCCGTCGACGAGATCAAGACCGAGGTCTGCGAGCTGATCGAGCGTCGCTTCGCCGAGCATCCGGGCCATCTCGACGTGCGGGATCTGCCCGCGACCGCGAAGGACGCCGAGCGCGCCTGGCGATTCGCGAAGCGCCATTGCCTGCCCGAGTTCGGACCCTTCGAGGACGCGATGTCGGACCGGGCGCGCACGCTCTTCCATACGCGGATCTCGGCATTGCTCCACAACCATCGCCTGCTGCCCGCGCGCGTCGTGCAGGAGGTGGCGAGCCTCGATCTCCCGCTTGCGAGCCAGGAAGGATTCATCCGACAGGTGCTCGGCTGGCGGGAGTTCATGCACCACGTTCACGAGGCGACGGACGGCTTTCGACAGCTTCCGAAGGGCGTGCTTCGGAAGGGCACGCAGCCCGCCGTGGCCGAGCAGCCGGGCGACGGCGGCTGGTCGGCGTGGCGCGGTCGCGCGTGGCGGAGCCCGGACATGCCGATCGCGGGGGACGGAGGCGCTCGTCCTTCGGTATTGGGTGCGCGGGGCGGCGTGCCGCCCGCCTTCTGGGGTGAGCCGTCGGGCCTCCACTGTCTCGACACGGTGGTGCGTGAGGTCTGGGAGACCGGATACGGCCATCACATCACGCGCCTGATGGTGCTGTCGAATCTCGCGACGCTGCTCGACGTGTCGCCGCGCGAGCTCACCGACTGGTTCTGGGTCGCCTACACCGATGCCTACGATTGGGTGGTCGAGCCCAACGTCCTCGGCATGGGGAGCTTCGGCCTGGGAGACCTCTTCACGACCAAGCCCTACGTGTCGGGCGCGGCGTACATCCACAAGATGTCGGACTACTGCAGCAGCTGCGATTTTTCGCCGAAGGCCTGTCCGATCACCTCGCTCTACTGGCAGTTCCTCGATCGACACGAGAATGCGTTGTCGGACAATCCACGGATGGCGATGCCGCTGCGCTCGCTCGGCAAGCGCGCCGCGAAGAAGCGCCGCCACGATCGGCGCGTCTTCGACTGGGTTCAGGACGTGATGAGCCGCAGTGGACGGCTGACGCCCGAGGCCATGCCCGGCGCAGACGCGCCCGACTGAGTGCTCGGCCGCAGCCCACCGCGGCGGGGGTCGATCGAGCCGCAGTTTGACCCGCCGCAATCCCGCGGTAGCGTGAAAGGCGTTTCCTGCGAGGCTTGCGATCGTGGAGTACGTCCTCTTCCTGGCGATCCTGTTCTACCTGTTGCCTTGGATGCTCGCCGAGGCGATCGAGCATCGGCGCCGGCTCCCCGTCCTCGTCCTTACGCTGGCACTGGGCTGGTTGATCCTGCCGTGGATTGCGGCGCTGGTCTGGGTACTGCGCGATTGGCCGCGGGCACCGCGACGCCCCGTCTTGCGGGTGGTCGATCCCAGCGACCCGCCGCGTCCGCTCCTGAGCCGGACCTCGATGGGACTGCGTTCGCTGCTCTGGATCGGGAGCCCGCTGATCCTCGTGCTGATCGTCGGCTGGCTTGCCCTGCAGCCGCCGCGGCGCCTGCCGGCCTCGGGTCTCGCCCGGCTCTCGCGGGAGCGGGTGTTGTTGCGGATGGGGCCCGATCTACGCTGGCCCGGCGTGGGCGAGCTCGAGGCGCCGTGCCGGGTCGGGCTGCTCGAGCGCGAGGGGGCCTGGCGGAGGGTCTCGCGGATGGACGGCTGCGGAGGCTCCATGCGGGGTCGGCTCGGCTGGATGCGGGTCGAGGCGCTGATCCTCGAGCCGCAGCCGCAGCCGCAGCCGACGCTCGCCCGCGCGGCGATCGTGCCGGCCGCCGAGGCGGCCGCGGGAAGGGTCGGTGGATCGTTCGGCGTCGCCCCGGGCGTCCCGGGCATCGTCCCGGCCGTCACGCGCGTCAGCGGGATTGGTGGCTTCCCGCGCGCGTCAGCCGAGCCCGATCCGCGCGACGCAGACGACGAAACCGATCCAGAGCACGCCGGTCGCGATTCCATCGATCGCCCGATTCGAGAGCTCACCGACGCAGGGGCGTAGCAGGCGGCCGACGAAGGTGCCTTCCGGGGCGGTATCTTCGTGCGGCGTCGCCCGAGCCCCCGCCTCGGACGGAGCGCCCTCGCGGAGTCGATGCTCGAGGGTCGTCAGCACGCAGCGATTCCGGTTGGCCCACCATTGGAGCTGCATGATCGGTGCGAGAGCCAGCATCAGCCACCAGAGGATCTCGAAGGGCAGCAGTCCTGCAAACATCACCGTCGCGACGATCGCGCCGTGGAGCAGCCAGACGACGTCCGCCGCGGCCCGGCGCATTCGGACCATCCGCACGCCGATCGCGTGTCGGGTAGGGATGGATCCCGGCGTGGGCTCCGAGGCCGAGGTCATGGGCGAGCTCCCGATCGATCGGGTCAGGCGCTCGTCGGTCGAACGCTTGCCTCCGCCAGTATCGGAGGCGCGAGTGACGAATGGATGCCGGATCGGCGAACGGTCGGTTCACGATCCTTCGATCGTGCGATCCCGGCGGGCGGTCCTGAGCCGGAGGATCGCGACCAGCGTCGCCAGCGCGGCGAGGGAGAGCGCCAGCGCGCTCGGCTCCGGGATGTAGCGCGGGGCGACGAGGCCGCTCTCGTAGGTGACGAGATCGATTTCGCGCAGGTTGGTCGAGCAGAGCACCGCGCCCCCGGCGACGGGGAAGGGATTCGTCGGGGTGCCGAGGGAGAGCGCGTCGGCGGTGCCGATGAAGGCACCCGGCGTCGGGTCGGTCGCGTTGGCTCGTGCGAAGATCTGCATCGTCGCGAAGTTCAGCACGCCCGCGATCTGCGCCTCCTGGAAGCTCACGAAGGAGAAGCCGGGCACGGAGGTGAAGGCGTCGTAGAAGCCCAGGACGGTGAAGGCCTCGATGCCGAGATCCAGGTTGGCGCCGCTGCACTCGCTGAAATGACAGCCGTAACGTCCATCCTCGCCGTAGGTGACGCCGACCTCGGTGCTCCGGCCGCCGCCGGCGGCCGTCTCCACTCCGGATCCCACCGTCAGCGTGAGGTCCGCCGCGATTGCCTCGGCCCGCATTGCCGGCGAGTAGAAGGCGCGGCAGGCGGCGGGCGGGATTGGATTGCTGGAGCCCGCGACCGCGCAGCGGGTGCTGGCCGAGTCGTCCTCCACGAAGAGCTGGCAGGAGGTCCCGGGGACGCAGTCGTCGAGACCGCTCGGGTTCGGGAAGCAGGCTTCGCCGGGCTTCGTATACGCGCGGCAGGTTCCGAAGATCGCGCCGGCGATGCCGTTGGTGATGCCGTCGCAGAAGTGTCCCTCGGCGCAGCGGTTCACGAGATCGCAGGACTCTCCGTCGAGGCCGGGCTGATGGCTGCATCGAAGCTGGGCGGTGCAGACGAGATCCTCGCGGCAGCTGCGTGTGAGGCAGGCGTCGTCCGGCCCCGCCGGCTCGACGCAGACGAAGCCGGCCAGGGGATCGCATTGCAGCCCCTCGAGACATTGAGCCCCGGGTCCGCAGGCGTCGCCGAGCCCGCGACGCAGATCGCAGCGCTGCGGAATCCCGGCCTTGCAGAAGAGCAACTCGCCGCAGGGCGCGGTCGCGTCGCAGGTCTCCCCGAGTCGGGCGGGCTCGTGGGAACATTGCAGCGCGAGGGTGCATTGCAGCCCCTCCTGGCAGCTCACGAAGGGATCCGCGCAGGATTCGTTCGCACCGGCCTGGCTCACGCAGACGAAGCCGGCCAGGGGATCGCAGACGAGTCCCGATCCGCAGGGCGCCGCCGGGCCGCAGGCATCGCCGGGACCGCGCGGCGTCCGGCAGAGCCCGGTCACGGGATCGGGTGCCAGTCCGGCATCGCAGCCGCTGGTGCACCAGGGCTCGCTCTCGGCGGGGCAGGGGATCTGACCCGACGCGCTGCAGTCGCCACAGTCGGGACGCTCGTCGTAGCATCCCGACGTGACGGTCGTGTTGGGAATGATCGACGGGCAGTCGATGGTGATGGGAAAAGGAGAGCCGCTGTAGACGCTATGTCCATCGTCGCATTGGGATCCGCTCGTGCAGACCGGCTCCAGATGGCCACCACAGCTTCGACTGACCGCCCCGGCGCAGAAGCTCCGGGTGCGGGCCTCGGCGACCGACGTCAGGCCCCCGATCACGAAGAGCATTCCCATCAGCAGGGCGAGTCTCACCGCCGGAATCGCGGACTTTCTGGAGTGAGATCGAGCCGTTCTCCGCCTAGCGTCAACGGAGCGATGGGGAGAAACCATAAGAGCGACTCCGAGGCGATCGTGCCCGACTCGAACTGCTACTTATATCATATGTTACGAGATATGAATGAAAATGCGGCCGGACCACGGGCAGTCCAGCCCGCCGATCCCCGTTTCCCCGAAGGGCAAGAGGGCACCCTGCGATTTCCAGTGTCCGTCCCCATACCCAGACGACTGTGTCCACGCAGAGCACCTGTGCTCGTGTCCAGGAGTAGAGGAGACGGGAAGTCGAGTTCGAGGCCGGCACGTCGTGGCCGAGTCGACTCGTGGTCGATCAGCGCGGGCTATTCGCCGAGCTGCTCGAGGATCCGACGAAGGAAGGTCTGTTTCGCTCGCAATCGGATCTTGAAGTCGTGGCTGTCGGTATTGGCAATCTCGTAGCCGAGCTCGGAGAGGTCGGAGGTGAGCTCCTCGCGGAGCATCGCGGCGTCATCGGAATCGAGCTCGAGTCGGATCGTCTTCATTCAATGAACTCCTTTGTGTCTTTCTATATTCATCTGGCTCTATGTGTTCACATCCGGCGGATCACGTCGATCCTGCCGGGGGCCCCGCGCTCAACTTCGCGGCACGACCTCGAAGATCCAGAGAGAGCCCGACGACACTGCTTCTACGGGAATCTTCGTGCCCCCCGCATACTTCCGGCCCAGCTCCGCCAGAACGGGCTCTAGAGCCGGATCGGACTTGACCCGGACCAGCCGCCGCTCGTAGAGATCGTCGCCGATCCGGAGCAGGATGCGTCCGTCCTCCTCGGCCTCGTAGGGCCAATGCTTCCAGAGCCGCCCCCACCAGGTCGTCATGTAGCCGCTCGGAACATAGATCCGGCCATCGTGCTCGACGATCCATGTGGTGCGCGAGCGCGGCGGATCCAGGAGCTGGAACTCGACCTCCCGGACGTCGTGGACGAAGGACCAGTCGGGCTCGGGATCGGTCACGAGCTCGCCGCTCGTGAAGGGGCCGCCGGCGACGATTGCGAGGGGTCCGTCGGAGAATCGGGCCACGAAGAACAGACCGACGAGGCCGATTACGAGGACCGCGATCAGGCCCCCCATGGTGCGCAACACGAACTTCAACGACGCCTCCCCGCTCGGGACCGGGAAAAGCGGAGCGGTCCCGGCCGGGAGTCTGTCTCATCCCGGGTCATCTGGCATCCCGCGAACTCTTGGGCTCCGCGAGCAGCCGCAGCGCTCGTTGGTAGCGTTCCTCCACCTGACGGCGGTCTTCGCCTTCCGAGAGCGCTTCGGGGGCGCCGCGCGCGACCATCTCGGCATGTCGCAGGAGGCTGGCCCGGTCCTCTTCCCGCCGCGTGGAGCGGGCGACGACGGCAATCGTTTCCAGCAATCGGATCGTCACGGCGACGTTGGATCGTCCGTCCTGGCGGATCTGGTTGAGCGCTGCGTCGACGATGCCCGAAAAGGACATCGGCGGCGCGATCACCCGCAGCCGGTCCTCGGCGTCGTGGCGGTAGGGCGAGGCCGGCTCGAGCTCGGCCAACCGACAGAGCGCCGACGAGAGATGGTCGAGGCAGACGATCGCGGTGAACGGATCGTTCAGGCCCGGGGAGAGGGCCCGCAGCGCGATCTCGACGAGCTGATCGATGGCGAACTCGATGTCCTGCCCCAGGGTCCTCTGGGTGCCGAGCGCGAAGGCGAGCTGGATGCCTTCGATGAGTGCGTCGTCGATGCGATCACCGGGCCAGACGAGCACGAGCGGATGTCCGGCCACCACGTAGTGGCCGGGCTTCCGTTCGAGACGCAGCACCACGTCCTGCGCCACGGCCAGCGCCATCAGCGCGTCGCCGTCGATGAAGCGGACGTAGCCGTCCCTTGCCGAGTCAATGGTGCCCGCCTCGGCTTCGAGACGCTCGAGGAACTCGTCGTCCGGGGGCGGGCATTCGACGTCCTGGCAGCCCCGTCCGATCTCGGCGGGAAACAGCCGATCGATTCCCCGGAGCAGCTCCGCGCTGACCCGCGCGACGATCTCGTTGGCCTGGATCGAGACGGCGACGTGGTGGATGAAGTAGATCAGGACCCCGACGCTCACGACGGCGAGCAGCACGGCGAAGGAGACCGAAAGCTGCGGGACGAAGACCATCTCTTCCGTCCGACGGAGGGTTCGCAGCACGATCAGGCAGTAGAGGAAGGTCGAGACGAAGGTGCCCAGTACGAGCTGGGTCGTCGTGTCGCGCATGAAGCTCCGGAGCATCCGCGGCCCGAACTGGGAGGAGGTCAACGAGAGCGCGACGAGGGTCATCGAGAACACGACGCCCGCGATCGTGATCATCGAGCCCGCGATGGTCGCCAGGACGGCGCTCGCCCCCTCCGTACCGCCGCCGAAGCTCCAGCCCCATCTCTCCCTCAGCCATTCCTGGGTCGGCGCCTCCAACGCGACCGTCGTGAACGCCAATGCCACGGTCCCGCAGACCATCAGCACCGGCAGGAACCAGAAGCTGGAACGAATGAGATCCCAGTACTCGAGGATCTGCGCTTTCACGATCGGAGCTTCATGACGACCGGGATTCTCCGTCGGGTTCAGGGCGAGGGAACGGAGGAGCGCACGTCTTTCGCCGGACGCGCGTGCTCCTCGGCCGGCCGGCAGGCTCGAACGCACGCAGCTCCAGTCTTCAGACGCAGGGTCTCTCCCTCGTGCTCGATGTCGAGCATCGATCCCTCGAGCAGACGGTAGCTCGCCTGCTCGGGCTCGATCGCGACCTCGAGCACGGAATCCCGGACCCGCAGCCGAAAGCGCAGCCGCCGCCAGCCCTCGGGCAGCCGAGGTCGGAAGCGGGGCCTGCCCCCATGGTCCCGCAGACCGGCGAAGCCATGGACCAGCGCCATCCAGGTCCCACCGAGGGCAGCGACATGCAATCCGTCGCGGACGTTCCCGCCCACGTCGCCGAGATCCATGGCCGAGGCGTCGGCGAAGTAGCGGCTCGCCAGGCCGTGGTAGCCCACCTCTGCCGCCACGATGCTCTGGATGCAGACCGAGAGCGAGGAGTCGCCGGTCGTGATCGGATCGTAGTAGTCGAAGATCCTCCGCTTCTCCGCCAGGGTGAAATGCTCCCCCAGCAGGAAGGCCGCGAGCACCATGTCGGCCTGCTTGATGACCTGATGCCGATAGATCACGAGCGGGTGGTAGTGGAGCAGCAGCGGATAGTGGTCCTCGGGGACGTTCTCGAAATCCCAGGGCTCGAGATCGAGGAAGCCGTCGTCCTGGAGATGGACCCCGTGCTTCTCGTCGTAGGGCAGGTACATCTGGTCGGCGGCGCGGCGCCACTCCTCGAGCTCCGCGGACTCGAGCCCGGTCGCCCGGATGAGCTGGGCATGGGCGCTCGGCGCGTGCTTTCGCAGCAGATCCACCGCCCCGATCGCGGTCTTCAGGTTCTCCCGGGCCATCAGATTCGTGTAGGCATTGTTGTTGACGACCGTGTTGTACTCGTCGGGCCCCGTCACGCCGTTGATGCAGAAGAGTCCATCCCGTCGCGCGGAGTAGAAGCCGAGGTCGGCCCAGAGCCGCGCGGTCTCGACGGCGATCTCTGCGAATCCATGGGCCAGGAAGTCGAGGTCGCCGCTGATCTGCGAATAGCGTTGGGCTGCAAAGGTGATGTCGGCGTTGATGTGGTACTGGGCCGTTCCGGCAGCGTAGTAGGCCGACGCCTCCCGGCCGTTGATCGTCCGCCAGGGAAAGAGGGCGCCTTTCTGTCCCACCTCCCGGGCGCGCTCGCGGGCGAGCTCGAGCTGGGCGTAGCGATGCTCCAACAGGCTCCGTGCGACGTGCGGGCGCGTATAGAACAGGAAGGGGAGGACGTAGATCTCCGTGTCCCAGAAGTAGTGGCCCTCGTAGCCGAGCCCGGTGAGTCCTTTCGAGGGGACGCCGAATCCTTCGGCTCGCGCCGTCGCCTGGAGGATCTGGAAAAGGTTGAAGCGGACGGTCTGCTGGATCTCCGGAGCGTCCTCGATCTCGACATCGCTGGTCGCCCAGAACTCGGCGACCCGCGCGCGCTGCTCGCGGGCGAGCTCCCCGAATCCGAGCTCGATCGCGCGGTCGAGGGTCCGGTGCGTTCGGAAGCGCAGCTCGCCCGCATCGGCGCGATCCGAGTGGTGGTAGGACAACAGCTTCACGATCTCGAGCTTCTGGCTGCGCTCGAGCCGTGTATGGAAGACGACGCGGCCACGATCCTCGATGCAGTCCGCTTCCTCGATCGTGACCTCGCCGTCCGATGTGAACGCATGATCCATGGCGCAGGCCATGCGGAGCCCGCTCAGGCGTGTCTCGAGGTTCATCAGGACGCGTCGATCCCGGGCGCGATGATCCGTCGGTCGCAGCGCCTCGCCGTCGAGGCGCTGCGGACGGCGGGGGTCGTTCCGGGCCTCTCCCGGCTCGCGCCCGGCGACGAGCTCCGAAGAGATCGTGAGGCCGACGGTGCCCTCGAGCACCTCGACCTCGTAGCGGAGGACCGCGAGATGGCGATGTTCGAGGGACGCGAAGCGGCTCGAGCGCACGGCGAGGCGCTTGCGGTCGAAGGTCTCGAAGACGACGTCGCGGCTCAGCAGCCCGGCACGCAGGTCGAGCGCCCGCTCGAAGGAAATGAGTCGTGCGGTATCGATCGTGAACGGGTCGTCGTCGACATAGAGCTTCATCAGCGTGCCGTCGGGCACCTGGAGCATCGTCTGTCCGTGTTCGGCGAATCCGTGGGCGTCCTCGCCGTAGACGATCGGCCACGTCTCGTAGAAGCCGTTCAGGTAGGTCCCGGTCTCGTGGAACGGACCGCCCTCCTCGGGCGTGGCGCGGATTCCGAGGTAGCCGTTGCTGACGGCGAAGAGAGCCTCGTATTGCGGCAGGAACTGTGGCATGAAGCTGCGTTCGACCACGCGCCAGGGCTCGACGGGATAGACCTCGCGCGGAGGCAGGGATCGGCGGCGAGGGCTCACCTGGGCGGCCAGCGAGCGCGAGTCGGGCGTGCGCGAACGACCTCGGCGATCCTTCATTGGATCAACTCCTGCAGATCACGGACGACGATGTCCGCTCCGGCGGTCGCGAGCTCGGCGGCGTTGTCGTGACGCGCCACGCCCACCACCCGGCCGAATTGTCCCGCACGGCCCGCGCGCACTCCCGACAGTGCGTCCTCGACCACGATGGCCTGTCTCGGATCGACGCCGAGGCGTCGCGCGGCTTCGAGGAAGAAGTCGGGCGCCGGCTTGCCGGCGAGTCCGATCCGGTCCGCCAGCTCGCCGTCCACGCGCTCGTCGAAGAGGGCCTCGATCCCGGCAGCACGGAGGACCTCGGCACAGTGATGGCTCGACGAGACGATGGCCGTGCGGATTCCGCTTTCCCGCAGCTGCTCGATCCAGCGCAGCGTCCCCGGATAGGTATCGACCCCCTCGGTCGCCAGCCTCTGCCCGAAGAGCAGGTCCTTGCGTCGGGCGATCGAAGAGACGGTATCCTCGCCGCTCTCGTCGTCCGCCCCCTTCTCGTCCTCACCCTCTGGAAGCCGGATTCCGCGGGAGGCGAGAAAGTCCCGGATTCCGTCGCGCCGACTCTTCCCGTCCACGTGCTCGCGATAGTCCCGCTCGGGATCGAAGGGTCGGAGGTCTACATCCTTCGCCTCGGCCCCCGCTGCGGCGCGCCCTTCGAGCACTTCGTCGAAGACCTGCTTCCAGCATCGCATGTGGAGGCGAGCGGTGTCGGTGACGACCCCGTCGAGGTCGATCAGGGCGGCCTTCCATCCATCCCATCCGCTGAGCATGAGGGCGAGTGTAGCGACTCGGAACGTCGGCCTGAGGGCGCTGACGCCCAGGGACCGCAGGGCCCTGCCGACGAGTCGACCCGACTCAGCCGGTGACATTCTGACTCCATGGGGCCATGGCCTGGGATGCAATGGGGCGCATGCCTGCACCCGGAGCCCGGCCGATGTCGCGCCGGGAGGGGGGCCGTGGGTCCAGGATCGATCCGGATCGGACCCCGGTCAGGGGGCATGAGGCTTGCTTCCTCTTGGTTTCCATAGGGCAGGTGAGCAGCGGGAGGTACGAGCGGATCGATCCCAGCGGACGACTCGCTTCGGGGAGGCTTCGACGGTGGCCGAATTCGCGACGATGCGACGCGAGCTGGAGGACGAGCTGCATGCGCTCGTCCGCCGCCGAACAGGAATCGAGCGCGACGCGATCCGGGAACGACTTCGACTCGATCGGGGGACGGGCGAGCTGAGTTCCTGTCTGTCGTCGCTCCACGACCAGCTCGATCGCATCGACCACGAGGAGGCCCGGATCCGATCGGCGCTTCATCGCATCGAGAGGCGGGAGTTCGATCGCTGCATTTTGTGCGGGGGAGACATCCCGCTGACCGATCTGAGGATGGCACCTTTTACGGCGACCTGCCCGACCTGTCGGGGAGGCTATTCCGTCGACTACGCGATGGCGATGCGTGTGCAGCACGCCAGCCTCCGGAGCCTGCTGCGAACGCTGCAGCGGGCGATCGGGGGCCTCGGGCGTCTGGGGTTCGCGGTCGATCGGGAGGATGCCGGGCTCGGGTCCGATCCGTCCCGGGAGGAGATCGCTGCAGCCCGGGTCCTGCTCGGCGACTTCGAGCGCGAGCTCCGCCGACATCATGCGGTCGAAGAGCGTCACGAGGAGCTGCGGCTCGCGACCGGGGCCGCGCCCCGTCTCGCGCGGAGTGTCGAGAGCCTGTGTCGGGAGCACGCTGCGATGGCGGACGAGCTGCGGGCGGTGGTCGAGCTGAGCGGGAGCACAAATGTCGATCGGAAGGGGTGGCAGGCGGTGGCCGACCGTTTCGAGCGACTCGCCGAGGTCGTCCAGGCACACGAGCAGCGCGAGAACGAGATCGTGATGGCCGCGCTGCTCGATGACATCGGCACGGCGGATTGAAGAGGCCGACCGCTGCCACGCTTGCGGGCTCGGCCGCTTCTCAACGGACGTCTTCGTCCCGGGGCCGGCGCAGTCGTAGGTAGCGGCGGATCAGGCTGTTGGTCGAGCTGTCGTGGTCGAGCTCGCGTCCGTCACCGGTCGCCAGCTCGTCGGCAATCCGGGTTGCCAGCGCCTTGCCGAGCTCGACACCCCATTGATCGAAGGAGTCGATGTCCCAGACGACGCCCTGCACGAAGACGCTGTGCTCGTAGAGCGCGACCAGGGCGCCCAGGATCCTCGGTGTGAGTCGCTCGGCCATCAGCGTACTGCTCGGCCGGTTTCCCTCGAAGCTGCGATGCGGGACCAACGCAGTCGGGACGCCTTCTGCCGCCACCTCCTCCGGAGTCTTGCCGAAAGCGAGGGCTTCGCTCTGGGCGAGGAGGTTCGCCATCAGCAGATCGTGCTGATCGCCCAGCGGGTTCAGGGGCTGGCAGAAGCCGATGAAATCGCAGGGGATCAGGTGGGTGCCCTGGTGGATCAGCTGGTAGAACGAATGCTGGCCGTTGGTGCCCGGCTCGCCCCAGTAGATCGGTCCCGTCGCATGGTCGACGCGGCGGCCGTCGTGAGTGGTCTGCTTGCCGTTGCTCTCCATGGTCAGCTGCTGCAGATAGGCGGGGAAGCGCTCCAGGTACTTCTCGTAGGGCAGGATGGCGATGCTCGCGGCGTCCAGGAAGTTCACGTTCCAGACCGTGAGCAGACCCATCAGGACGGGCAGGTTCCGCTCGAGCGGCGTCTCGCGAAAATGTAGATCCATGGCGTGGGAGCCGGCCAACATCGCTCGGAAGTGTTGCGGCCCGATCGCCAGCATCGTCGAGAGCCCGATGGCCGATTCCATCGAATAGCGTCCGCCGACCCAGTCCCAGAAGCCGAACATGTTGTCCGGGTCGATCCCGAAGCGAACGACCTCCTCCTCGTTCGTGGAGACGGCGACGAAATGCCTCGCGACGATCGCCCGGGCGGTTGCGTCCAGTCGCCCGCCCTCGCGATCCGCGCTGCTGGTGTTGCCGTCGGTCCCTCCCTGGCCTCCCTTCCGGCCCAGTCCCTTCAAACACCAATCGCGGGCGGCTCGGGCGTTGGTGAGGGTCTCCAGGGTGGTGAAGGTCTTCGAGCAGATGACGAAGAGCGTCTCGGCGGGGTCGAGATCGCGCGTGGCCTCGACGAAGTCGCTGCCGTCCACGTTCGAGACGAAGCGGAATGTCCGGTCGTGGTCGGATCGGTCCCCGTCGGCCGGGTTCGGGTCGACCGGGTTCGCGTCGACGTAGTGGCGGAGGGCCTGGTAGGCCATCACTGGTCCGAGGTCCGAGCCACCGATACCGATGTTCACGACGTTGCGGATGGGACGGCCCCCATGACCCTTCCAGGCGCCGCTCCGGACCCGCTCGCTGAAGGCCTCCATCCGATCCAGCACCGCATGGACGTCTGGGACGACGTTGCGGCCGTCCACCTCGATCACGGCCTCCGCCGGCGCGCGCAGGGCGACGTGCAGCACCGCTCGATCCTCGGTGGTGTTGATCCGATCGCCGCGGAACATCGCGGCGATGCGCTCCTCGAGCTCGCAAGCGCGAGCCAGCTCCTGGAGCAGCCGGAGCGTCTCGTCGTCGACCCGCTGCTTCGAGTAGTCGAGATGGAGTCCGACCGTCTCCGCCTCGGCGGAGAGGCGTTCGCCGCGCGTGGGATCGGCGGCGAAGAGCTCGCGGAGATGGATGCCGCGTTGCCGTTCGGCGTGCTTCTCCAGCGCCCGCCATTGTGGGCGTCGAGTCAGGGCGGTCACCCGATCCCTCAGCCGGTCTGCGCCAGGGAGGCGCTCTTCTCGGCGATGCGGCCGAGCAGCTTCTCCCAGGATTTCACGAAGGCCTCGGCGCCCTCTTCTTGCAGTCGCAGGGCCAGGGCGTCGAGGTCGACGCCGGCCTCCGAGAAGCGGCTCAGCAGGCTGTCCGCATCCCCGCCGTCGCGGGGCAGCGGATCGCCGACGACGCCATGTTCGGCGAAGGCGTGCAGCGTCTTCTCGGGGATCGTGTCGACCGTATCCGGGGCCGCGAGCGCCTCCACGTAGAGAGTGTCGGACGCCTCGGGGTCCTTGGTGCCGGTGCTCGCCCAGAGCAGCCGCTGCGGCTCGGCACCGGCGTCGGCGAGCGTGCGCCAGCGCTTCGAGTCCAGCAGCTCCCGGTAGCTGCGATAGGTCTGGCGGGCGACGGCGATGCCGAGCCGGTTGCGCAGTTCCTCCGGCACCTCGTCCTGGACCGCGACGTCCCAGCGGCTGATGAAGAGCGAGGCGACCGAGCCGACCCGCGGATCGAGCCCCGCCTCGAGGCGTCGCTCGATGCCCCGCAGATAGGCCTCGGCGGCGGCCAGGTACTGATCGCAGGAGAAGAGCAGGGTGACGTTGATCGGGACGCCGTCGAAGATCGAGGCCTCGATGGCGGGGATGCCCTCCGGCGTGCCGGGAATCTTCACGAAGAGATTGGGTCGATCGGCCTGGTCGTAGATCGTCCGGGCGGCCTCGATCGTGCCTTCGGTGTCTCGGGCCAGCAGGGGCGAGACCTCCATCGAGACCCAGCCGTCGACCCCTCCGGTGGTGTCGAACTCGGGCCGGAACAGGTCGGCGGCCCGGCGCAGATCCTCCAGGGCGAGCTCGATGAACAGGGACTCCCCGGAGTCGCCGGCGGCCGCCTTATCGCGAATGCTCGCGTCGTAGCTGTCGCCGCCGCCGATGGCCGCGTCGAAGATGCTGGGATTGGAGGTGAGGCCAGTGATCGACAGCTCGGCGATGTAGCGCTTCAGGGTGCCGTCATCGAGCAGGTCGCGGGTGATGTTGTCGAGCCAGAGGCTCTGGCCGAGATCGTGTAGTCGTCGGGTCGGGTTCATCGGGGAAGGCCTCCAGCCAGGGGGTCGCAGGGAATGCGGGTTGGCATCCCGGGGTCGGGAAGTGAGCGTTCGGACCACACGGCCGCCCGGGAGCGTGCCCACGGCCGTGGACGGCGGACCTCCGGGTCCGGCGTCGAAAACCACGCAATCCGAGCGGCTCCTGTCGGAGCGTGCCAGTCCTGCATGGGGGGGCAAGTCGACCGCCGATCCGGCCCCCTCAGCGGGGACTGGCGTGCCGGCGGATCAGCCACTTCTCGAGCTCCACCAGAAAGAGGACCGACGATCCGACTCCGACCATGCGAGCCCAGGTCGCCGCATCGAGGGACTCGCTCCCGAACAGGAGCTGCATCGGCGGCGCGTAGGTGAAGCCCAGCTGGAAG
>CAYWGW010000024.1:27730-32746 GCA_964457385.1 uncultured Spirochaetaceae bacterium | reverse complement strand
TGCTCGCGCGCGACGGGGAGATCGACTTCTGCTTCGACCTGCCGGGAGTCGGTCGCTTCCGGGCCAACGCCTATCGCCAGCAGCGCGGGCTCGACGTCGTTTTCCGCTCGATCCCGGACGTCCCGCCGACCCTCGAGTCACTCGGCCTGCCCGCGGAGCTCGCCAGGTACACGAACTATCATCAGGGGATGGTCCTGGTCACCGGACCGGCCGGCTGCGGAAAATCCTCGACCCTGGCCGCCCTGGTCGATCACATCAACCAGACCCGGGACGAGCACATCCTGACGATCGAGGATCCAATCGAGGTGATCCATCCCTCGAAGCGCTGTCTCGTGAACCAACGCCATGCGGGCCACCACACGACGAGCTTCTCCCGGGCACTGCGCGGTGCTCTTCGCGAGGATCCCGACATCATCGTGATCGGCGAGCTGCGGGACCTCGAGACGATCAGCCTGGCGATGACCGCAGCCGAGACGGGTCATTTCGTGCTGGCGAGCCTGCACACGGCAAATGCCGTCCGGACGGTGAATCGAATGATCGGGGCCTTCCCGTCGAACGAGCAGGACCAGGTCCGGGCGATGTTGAGCGAGTCGCTGCGGGCGGTGATCTCGCAGCGGCTGGTGCCCACCGCCGACGGCCAGGGGCGTGTCGCGGCCCTCGAGCTACTGGTCATCAATCGCGCCATCGGCAACCTGATCCGCGACGAGAAGACGATCCAGATCCGTTCGTCGATGCAGACGGGACGGTCGCACGGCATGTACCTGCTCGAGCAGTCCCTGAACGACCTCGTCGCCGCGGGTCGGATCACGCGGGAGATCGCGCTCGAGCTGGCCGAAGAACAGAAGCTGATCACCGCGGGCGCCTGAGTCGTCCGTCTCAGCGCGAAGAGCCGAGGAGCCCATGGCCCGAATCGATCCCCTGCTGGTCCATCTAAAGGAGAACGACGGATCCGACCTCCATCTGGTCGCCGGACAGCCTCCCCGCTTCCGCGCGAAAGGACGAATCCAGGCGATCGAGGGTCAGGCCGTCCTCTCGGACACCGAGCTGCGGGAGATCCTCGAGGAGATCGCGGCGCCGCGGAGCTGGGAGGAGTACCGGACGACCGGTGACCTCGACTTTGCCTTCAGTCTCGAGGGCGTGGCCCGCTTCCGAGCCAACTACTTCGTCCAGCAGAGCGGTGCGGCCGCGGTCTTCCGGATCATCCCGGAGGAGATCATCTCGCTCGAGGACCTGAATCTGCCCCGGGCGATCGCCGAGCTGGCCGATCTGAAGCAGGGCCTCGTGCTGGTGACGGGTCCGACCGGCTCGGGAAAGTCGACGACCCTCGCCTCGATCATCGACAAGATCAACAAGACCAGCTCCCGGCACATCGTGACGATCGAGGATCCGGTCGAGTTCGTGCACCAGAACCGCAACTGCCTCTTTTCCCATCGCGAGGTCGGCCTGCATACCCAGGGCTTCGGGCCGGCCCTGCGCTCCGCGATCCGCCAGGACGCCGACGTGATCCTGGTGGGCGAGATGCGGGAGCAGGAGACGATCAGCCTCGCCATCACGGCCGCCGAGATGGGCATGCTCGTCTTCGGTACCCTGCATACGAACAACGCCGCCAAGACGATCGACCGGATCATCGATGCCTTCCCGGCCGAGGAGCAGAACATGGTCCGACTGTCGCTCTCCGAGTCGTTGGCCGGGATCGTCTCCCAGCTCCTGTTGCCTCGCGCCGACAAGGGGGGGCGCATCGCGGCCAACGAGATCCTGCTGAAGACCGCCGGCCTGCCGAACGTGATCCGCGACGGCAACGGTCAGATGCTCAACTCGATCATCCAGTCGGGCCGGAATCAGGGTATGCAGGCGATGGACGATGTGCTCTTCGCCTACGCGAAGGAAGGCAAGGTCTCCGCCCAGGACGCGTACATGAAGGCCCTGGACAAGGCCCGCTTCGAGCCGCTCCTGGCGACGGGCCAGGGATCCGCTTGATGTCCCCGTTCGGGGGACGCGCGGCCGCCTGATCCGCTTCTCCGCCCGCTCTCCTCGATTCGGAATCCTCCACACCCGTTCAGCGGCGTCCCCGTCTCTGCGGCTCTCCCGGACCGCCCATGCCGTCGGCAGGGGTCGCGCTGCCTCCGCGCGGGTCGCTCGCGGGTAGCCGAGCCCAGGCTTGAGCCGCCCCCCGGATCCATGCGAAGATGGGGTCGGGGGGCGAGGTCGGACACCGAGGCCGTCGAGGCCGGAGGGGCTCCGCCATGAAGCTCGTCGTGAATGCTGTTGCTGGTTCCTGTTCTCTCCCGATCCACGTTCCGGATCCCCGTTCCGATCGCGGGGCGGGTTCGCTTTTTCGGCGGCTACCGGGAGCGCTGGTCGTGCTGATCGCGCTCCTTGGCGCCGGTGTTGCGCCGGCGCTCGACGGAATCGATCTCAGTCGTGGAGGCGCCGAGGTCGGAGTCGAAGGAGAGAGGGAAGCGAGCGCGGAGGGCTGCTCGAGGCTGTTCCGGATCAAGTATCCCTTCCTGGGCTGCGAGGAAGGCCGGATCATTTCCGGGTCCATGAATGCGACCTGGGAGAACAGCCGGCGCATGCCCATCCAGAGTGAGTGGATCGAGGGGGACGGGGCCTGGGGGCCTGAGCTGAATCAGGATTGACGCGTCGGATCGTCGGCGCGGACTCGGTTCGAGTCGGTTGCGGGAACGATCGGGGAAAGATGTCGAAGCGAGACGCGCCTGCGACCCATCGCAACCGGGAGCCGATTCTCGCAGAGCTTCGTCGCTGGCTGCCCGGCCCGGATCGCGTGCGCGTGCTCGAGGTCGCGAGCGGGACGGGTCAACACGCGGCCTTCTTCGCCGCTCGGATGCCCCATGTCCACTGGCAGCCCTCGGAGATCGAAGCCGAGGGTCTCGCGTCGATCGCGTCCTGGGCTGCCGATGAGGCGATCGAAAATCTGGCCCCCGCCGTGGCGATCGACGTGCGCGAGACGGTCTGGCCGGTGGAGGCTGGATTCGACGCGGTTTTCAATGCCAACCTGATCCACATCGCACCCTGGGAGGTCACCCTCGCGCTGTTCTCTGGTGCCGCCCGGGTGCTGCGCCCCGGCGGCCTGCTGCTTCTCTACGGTCCGTTCAGGATCGAGGGCGAGCATACGGCCCCCAGCAATGCGGCCTTCGACGCCGACCTGCGCCGCCGCGATCCGAGCTGGGGTGTCCGCGACCTCGCGGCGATCGATCCCGTGGCGCAGGCAAACGGACTACGACGGATCGCGATGCAGGAGATGCCCGCCCACAACCGCCTGCTCGTCTTCCTTCGCGAGATGGGCCCGGGCTGCGCGGATCCGGACGCCTGAGCCCCGCGCGGTCATTCCGGCAATTCGGGCGATCCCGGCACGTCCGGTCGGTCCGGCGCCGCGTCGCGCACGGCCCGGGATCGCAGGATGAAGCCGTCCGTCCGCCACATGTAGCAGCTGTTCTGGTTGCCTCCGAGGTTGGCGACGGCGGGCGGCTCCACGACCTCGTTCGACGGTTTGCGGGCCCGCTCCTCGTAGTAGGCGTCCATCAAGGCCGCCATGACCTGGATGAAGCCGGGTGCGAGCTGGAGCAGCACGTCGCGCAACGGCCGGGCCAAGGGATCCGGGCCGGTCAGCGCGAAGATGCGGGCGGCAAGCCCGGGAATCAGCGGTACGCCGACCAGGCAGGCGATGCGCTCGTCGTGATTCGTCCACGGCGCGGTGCCGAGCGTCTCGGGCGTTCGACTGCGCTCGCGCGCCGAGATCGTCTGGATCCGGAAGCGCTTGCGGTCGACACGAGCGTGGAGCTTGATCTCGTGGGAGAGGGCCAGACGAGCGATCGCGCCGTCCCGCGGTCCGACCGGACGCGAATGGGTATCGGTCAGCTGGATCGCGACGTCGAGGGTACCGTCGTCGCGATCGTGGCCGTCCAGGAACAGGCTGCGGCGGAAAAAGCGTTCGTGGATCCGCGGGGTCGTTCCTTCCTGCGCTGCACGAGCCCTCTCGAGCGCGGCCGCGCGGGGGATCGTCGAGGCCATCAGCTGGAACAGCGTCTGCAGATGCGAACAGCCGCGCGGACCGCCGAAGACCGCGCCGAGCCGGCGGCCGAATCCGTCGTCGAGCGTCTCCCCCTGAAGCGCGAGCAGCCGCGGCGCTGGATCGCGGCAGCATTCGCCACCGGTCTCGGGCGCGGCCTCGATGGCGACGAAGGGTTGCTGCAGGCGAATCCCGTCGATCGTGAGGGTCTCGGGATCGAGGTCGAGCTCGATGCTCATCGAGTGGATGATGCCCGAGGGCTGGAGATCGTAGGTCGAGGGCACGAGGCCATTCTTGCGCAGATCGATCACGTCTCCGCGGGCGAGCCAGCTCCCGGCGCCCGATCGCGAGATCACGACCGAGAGCGTGCGCGTATGGAGGGGCAGTCCCTCGATGGAGAGCGGGAGCACGGAGAGCCTCGTGATCAGCCGTGGTGGTAGGTCGTATGCTGCGGGCGGGAGCGCAGGATGTGCTGCGACCCCCAGTTCGTGACTTTCTTGAAGGCATCGGAAGCCACGAAGTCCTGGAAGGCCTGCTCGCTCTGCCAACGGGAGACGATCAGATAGGCCGGTTCCTCGTCTCCGATCTCGCGATAGATCGATGAGGCTTCGTGTCCCTCGATGCCTCGCATGGTCTCGACGACCTTCTTGCAGGCATCCTCGAAGACCTGCTCCTTGCCGGGGATGACGAGGTAGTTCATGCCGATCGTGACCACGTTGTCGCTTCCTTTCATTGGAAGGGGGCGAGGATAGCGGGCGGCCCTCCGTGATGGCCTCCCTTGCAGGGGCTGGGATTGGTCCCGCGGGGCAGGAGTCTGGCGCAATCCCCCTCCTGGTTGACCCCGTGGTAGCGCCTACGCTACACCTCGCCGCGCCGGAGAGCCGGTTTAGGGCGTGAATCCGTCCGGCCGTGGTCGATGTAGGGGTCGGACCGGATGGTGGACCGCAACCGTGGGTCACCTCCGTGGATCACCTCCGTGGATCACC
>CAYWGW010000024.1:0-27630 GCA_964457385.1 uncultured Spirochaetaceae bacterium | reverse complement strand
TCACCTCCGTGGATCACCTCCGTGGATCACCATTGTGGATCAGAATAGAACGACGGACGATACAGCGTCGATTGAACGTCGATCAAGCGACCGACGCGCGACGATCGCAGGACGGAGCAGGGCGATGGCACGCAGCTGTGCACTCACGGGCAAGAAGGTTCAGTACGGACACAACGTGTCCCATTCGCATCGCGCCACCAATCGTCGCTTCGAGCCCAACATCCAGAAGGTGCGGCTACTCTCCGAGGCGCTCGGTCAGCGCGTCTCTCTGAACGTGGCGGTGCGGACCCTGCGCACGGTACAGAAGAAGGGCGGGCTCGACGCCTTCCTGCTCCAGACCGCCGACGCCCGCCTCGAGCCCGCCGCGATCCGACTCAAGAACAAGATCCGCCGAAAGCTCTCCGGTCGCTGAGGACCGCTCTCAGTACTCGACCCTCGCTTCCAGTCTTCCCGAATCGGCTCGTACGACCGTGAGCCGGGACATGCAGGGCATGCAGTAGACGCGGTCCCCCGGTCGCAGCTCGCGCGCTGATCGGATCACCACCTTGCAGACCGGACAGATCACCTCGTTCGGCGCCAGCGCATCGCCCGCGCCCCGCCAGCGGCGATAGAACCGCCGGTACTTACGGGGTACCTCGTCGAAGCCCGTATCGTCCTCGAGCCGGTAGCGCCGTCTCGGCAGCGCTTTCTCGGGCCTGCCAGGGTTCGCCGTCTCGGCTGTCGGATCGCTCGGGTCGAACTCCGCGCTGTCGAGCAGCGGATCCGTCACGATTCGAACCCCAGCCGCGCCACGGTCTCCAGGTAGAGGCGGCCCACCTCGGGCCGCTCGGACGCGGGCATTCCGAGGGCCCCGAGGCTCTCGTCGAAGGCCGCCAGGACCAGGGAGTCGAGCTCCTGCTTGATCTCGCGAAGTCGCCGACGCGCCTCGGGAGCGTGGGCGAGATGGCGGCCGAGGTCGTTCTCCCCGAATCCCATGTGACGTCTCTCGTCCTTCAGGATCCCTGAGAGCATCTCGGCGGTGCGCGGGTCGGCGGTCTGCATATGCGATCGGAACACGGCGAACTCCATCGATTCGAGGATCACGTTCTGGGCGAAGACCGACGCTTCCCAGTCCCGGGCCTCGACGAAGTCGAGCAGGCGGTCGCGAAAGGCGAGGAGATTCCGATTCGCCCGGGCCTCGTACGCGCTGTCCGCATCGGAGACACCGAGCTCGGCGAGCCGATGGAGCAGGACCTCGAGATGACGCGCCTCATCGGCCGCCTGCGTGGCGAGGAAGATCTTCGCCTGGCGACTGGGTGCGAAGCCGATCATGCCGCTCGCGCCGTCGAGCGCGGCGACCTCGCCGACACAGTAGGTCGACAGGGTCGAGATCAGCCTCTGGCGCTCGCCCTCCTCGAGCTCGGGAAGGGGGGTATCGGGAGCGACGCCGTAGGGGTGGTCGTTCAGATAGCCTTCGACCGACTGGAACCAGAACTCGAAGGAGTGGACCTCCTCGAGAAAGGCCGAGTGCTCGCGACCGTGAAGCTCGATGCTTTCCGGCGGCGAGCCGAGGGACGGCGGCATGGCGTCACTCTCCTTGCCTGAGGTGTGGACCGGAGCTCGTGGATCAGGGCTGGACGGGCGTCTGGTACTCCAATCCGATCCGCCCGAGACGCGTCTTGAACTCCTTCAGGACGGTGTCCGCGAGGACGGCCTCCATCTCGGCGGGGTCGGCGCTCGACAGATCCGTGCCATGCCAGATCCGGGCCCCCGGCGCTGCGCCGCTCTCGGCGGCAGCCTGCTGGGTCAGACGCCGGGTCTCCTCGAGGGTCGCGGCCTGCCCGCGGAAGCGATCCGCGAAGGTCGCCAGCATGTGGTAGGCCATCTCCTTCTGCATCTTCTCGACCTCGGGCTTCTTGTCGGGATGCTCCTTGATCAGCGAGCCGATCCGGTTCTCACCGAAACCGACGTGGCGCCGTTCGTCGGCGATCGTGCCGGAAAGGGTCTGGGCGAACTTCGGATTGATCTCGACGTTGGCCGCCTGCATCATCTCGAAGACGCTGAAGGCCAGACCCTCGAGCACGATGTTCTGGCCGACGACCCCGGCGACGAAGTCGCCCTTGTCGACCTTCTCGAGCAGGATCTCGGCGAACTGCACGAGATGGGGGTTCGCGAAGCGGGTCAGTGTGTCCTCGAGCTCGGATTTCTTGACGCCGAGGTCGTACAGACGGTGCGTGAAAATCTCGACGTGGCGCGCCTCGTCGAGCGTCTGGGTCGCGAGGAATCGTTTGCTGGCCGGGTCCGGGGCCGCGTTGATCAGGCCCGAGGAGGCTGCCAACGCCGCCCGCTCGCCCATCACCAGCTGCACGGTGGTCGAGATCGCCTCCTCTCGTAGTGTCGGATGCTCGAGCAGCAGGCCGGGCTCCCGTGCGCCCGGCTGATGGCCGTATTCGGTGTCCACGAGGTAGCCCTGAGGACAGGATTCGAGCCATTGCTGAATCGAGTAGGCGTCCAGGAAATTCGACATCGGTAGGTCCTCCTACGAGCCTTTGACGGCCCGGGATGGGCTCGCGGACTGCTCCCACCAGGATCGGCCGCCGAGCGCGCTCTACCGGAGGAACTGCAAGCGGAATACCAAATATGACGTGGACGTCATCTTTGTGGCCGCTCGGCCGGGGGCTGCGAGTGACACCGTGTCCCTTCGCGCCGGGCGGGGCGGGACAGCTTGTCGCACGGGCGCTCCGGGCTGGGGGCCTCCATCAGGAGCCGATAACGGCGAGACGACAGGACCACGACCAGACGGTGTGTCAGAGCTAGACGGTCTTGCTGAAGAGGGGCGTTTCCATCCGCTGCTGGGCCTCGAGGTAGGCATCGAAGACCATCGCCAGGTTGCGCAGGAGGAGTCGACCGGCGTCGGTGGCGTGGAAGTCGCCCGGACCTTCTCGGACGGCCAGCCCATCGCGTTCGAAGGTCTCGAGCCGGCCGAGCTCATGGGCGAAGCGCTCTGCGAAGTCCTCCCCGCCGAACTCGGTGGCGTAATCCCGCGCCCGGACCCCTCCCCGACACATGATCTGCTTGATGATCCAGCCCCGCCGCAGATCGTCCTCCGACAGCAGATGGCCCCGGAACGACGCCAGACCGAGCTGATCCACCCGTGCTTCCCAGTCATCCAGGGCACGGACGGATTGCACGAAGGCGGTGCGCAGCTCACTGATGCCGCTGGGCCCGAAGGCGATCAGATCGGCAGCGTTGCGGGTCGTGTAGCCCATGAAGTTGCGGTGGAGCCCGCCCGCCCGGGCGGCCTCTGCGAGAGGATCGTCGCGGCGTGCGAAATGGTCCATGCCGATGAACTCGTACTCCGCCGCCAGCAGCCGCTCGATGGCGCGCAGCAGGATCCGGAGCTTCTGCGCACCGCTCGGCAGGTCGTGGCGTTCGAAACCGCGCTGCTGCTTCGCGACCCAGGTGACGTGCGCGTAGGAGTAGAGCGCGATCCGATCCGGAGACAGCCCGATCACGCGGTCGAGAGTCCGGTCGAAAGATGTTTCGTCCTGGAAGGGCAGGCCGTAGATGAGGTCGAAGTTCACGCCCTCGAAGCCCCGGTGCCGCGCCGCCTCGACCAGTTGGTCCACCTGCTCGACGGATTGCTCGCGGTGCACGGCCCGCTGGACGCGCGGATCGAAGTCCTGCACGCCCAGAGAAATCCGATCGAATCGCCGCGCCTCGAGCGCGTCCAGGTGGGCGAGGTTCGTGACGCGGGGGTCGACCTCGATCGAGCGCTCGGCGTCGGCGGTGGGCGGGAAGGCCGCGTCGAGGACGTCGATCAAGTGACCGAGCTCGTCCGGGTCGAGATGGGTCGGGGTTCCGCCGCCGAGATGCAGCTGGGCAGCGCGATGGGGGGAGCCGAGCGCATCCCGGGCTGCAGCGATCTCGTGCTCGATCACGGCCAGGTAGCGCGCCGGCAGCTCGGGCTTGCGGGTGATCACCCGATTGCAGGCGCAGAAGTGGCAGAGGCTGCGACAGAAAGGGACGTGGGCGTAGAGGGCAAGCTCGCTCCCCTCCGGCTCCCGCTCGTCGGGCGGAAGCTCCCGCAGCAGACGCCGGAACTCCTCCGCATCGAAGGAGCCCTTCCAGCTCGGGGCCGTCGGGTAGCTCGTGTAGCGTGGACCGGCGAACTCGTAGCGCGGCAGGACGGCTTCGAGATGCTCTAGATCAATATCCATCAGGCGCTCGCTCCATCCGGCCGGGCTCCGTCCTCCCGGGATCAGAGCTCCGCGCAGAGATGCCCGCCATCCACGACGACGACCGAGCCCGTCATGTAGCTCGAGGCGTCGCTCGCCAGCAGCAGCAGGGCTCCGTCGAACTCGGAGTGCTCTCCGAAACGCCGCATCGGGATGCGCTTGCGAAAGGCGTCCGAGGTCGGGCCCTCGAGCAGGACGCGGCTCACATCAGACAGAAAGTAGCCCGGGGCGATCGCGTTCACGCGGATTCCGTAGCGGGCGGCCTCGAGCGCCATCACCTCGGTGGCGCGGACGAGGCCCGCCTTCGAGACGGCGTAGGGGAAGATGCCCTTGGTGCCTCGGGTTGCGGTGATCGAGGCGATGTTCACGATGCTGGCGCCGGGCCAGCCGCCCCGTACAACCCGTTCGGTGAGGACCTTGCTGCAGATCCAGGGCGCCTTCAGGTTGGTCTCCATGACGGAATCCCAGGCCTCGTCGTCGGTCATTGCATAGGTCTTCACGCCCGCCTCGATACCGGCGTTGTTCACCAGAACGTCGATGCGACCGTAGGCCGCCTCGGCGGCGTCGAAGAAGGCCTGGATGCTCTGCTGATCCCGCACGTCGAGCGGCACGCCGATCGCCTCGCCGCCCGCCCCGCGGATCTCCTCCACCCGGGCGGCGATCTTCTCGTCACGCCGGGCGCCGAGCACCACCCGCGCCCCGGCCTCGGCGAGGGTACCCGCGAAATGATGTCCTATCCCGGACGAGGCCCCGGTCAGAAGGACGGTCTTGCCGTCGAGGCGGAAACGGTCGAGCGCAGTCTCAGACATTCCATGACGTCCCATGACGTCCCGCGTTCGCGCTCCCGGCGGGAATGAGCGAGAGAAGGGGCGAGCGAGAGGGCGAGTGATGCTGGACGGCGGGTCGTCGTCTTAGGACTTCCTACGACTTCTTGGCCGCGCCGTAGCGCTTCCGGAAGCGATCGATCTTTCCGTCGGCATCGAGCTCCCGCATCTTCCCCGTCCAGAACGGATGACTCACCGAAGAGATCTCGAGCCGGACGACCGGGACCTCGACGCCGTCGAGCTCGCGGGTTTCTTTCGACGTGACGGTGGAGCGGCTCTCCCACTCGCTGCCGGTCGCGGAGTCGACGAAGATCACGCGATGATACTCGGGATGGATCTCGGGCTTCATGGTTCTCCCCGCCTACCAGCTCGACTTGCGTACGCCGGGCAGCTGTCCGCGCAGCGCCAGCTCTCGCAGCGCAATTCTCGAGATGCCGAATTTGTTGTAATAGGCCTTCGAGCGGCCAGAGATCGCGCAGCGATTGTTCTTGCGCGTGGGACACGAGTTGCGCGGCAGCTTCGCGAAGGCGGCCTGGACCTCGATCTTCTCCTCGATCGAGACGTTCCCGTCCTTCAGCTTGTTGCGGAGCTCCGCCCGTCGTGCAGCGTATTTGTCGATCAGCTGCCGGCGACGATCGTCCCGGTTGATCTGCGATTTCTTCGCCATCGAAACGCCTGACTCCTGTCGACCCGGAGGCGTCGACCCTGTGGGCGGGCGCAACCCCATGCGGGCCACCCCTGCTCATGCTCGTTTTCTGCTCGTTCGTTCCCGCCGTCCGGTCGGCCGCGCCTGCCTGCCGCCGCGGACCGGTTCGGGCTCGCCGGTTGGAGCCGGTCTCAGCCGATCGAATCGATCCGGTCCGTCGCGGGCGGTATCCGCGAAGACCTGCGGAGGGAGCGAGAGATTATGCGGCAGGCGGGGTTCTGGCAAGGCGCGTCGCCCGGCGCCTGACCTGAGCGCGCCGGATCACCCGGAGGGACAAGAGCAAGATGCGCTCACGGCCACCCGGATTGCGAGCTCAGCCCGCCTCGGCGTCGATCGGGTCGGCCTCCACGCGATCCCTTCCCAGGTCCTTGGCCCGGTAGAGCGCCCGATCGGTCCGCTCGAGCCAGCTGGCGGAGGTCTCGCCCGCACGTAGGCGGGCGAGACCCATCGAGGCCGTGACCCGTAGCGGCTCTTCTTCCTCTCCGTACTGGACCTCGAGGTTGCGGATGGTGTTCATGGCCCGCTCGGCGAGCTCGCCGGCCGTCGGGAGGTCGATGTCCCGGAGCACGACGACGAACTCCTCACCCCCGAAACGGGCCAGGAAATCGTCCCGGCGCATGAAGCAGCGCGACAGGGTCCCGGCGAACTGCCGCAGGACCTCGTCGCCGCAGGGATGGCCGCGATTGTCGTTGATCCATTTGAAGTGGTCGATGTCGATCAGGATCAGACACGGGTGGCGTCCGAAGAGGGTCGCCAGGTCGATCTCCCGCTCGATCTGCTCGTCGAAGGCCGCCCGGTTGTAGAGACCCGTCAGCCCGTCGATCGCCGCCTGGGCCCGGGCGTGGTCGAGCTCATCGCGCAGGTTCTCGAGCCGTGCGGCCATCTCGCGGATCTGGGCCTGCTGACGCGATCCCCGCTCGGCCAGGAACTCGGAGAGCAGCTGGACGGTCTCCTGGGCCTCGGACCGGATCCTCGTGGCTTCGCCGCCGCGGATGGCGCTCTCGAGCCTCCGCATGCGATGGCCGATGCGGCGATCCGCGGATTGCTCGGCCGTGAGCGAGCGTCGGAGACCGCTGATGAACGACCAGGCGGCCTCCCGGAACTGTCCTAGAGAGGTCGTCACATAGGTGTGCTCGTGCTTTCGGTGCTCCCGGAAGGCGAGGCGCAGGCCCGGCAGATCCCGGCGTCCGCCACGGTCCGGCAGATCCCGGCCCGCCGCCGCGGTCGCCGCGGGAACGTCCGCCGCCACGGCGTCGCGGGGGGGCGGGGGCAGTCCGACCAGGAGATGACGCGCCCAGGCTTCGAAGTGCGCCTCGATCTCCTCGGCGCTTCGCTGCTCGATCTCGAAGGCGTATTCGCCGTAGCCGCGCAGCAGCTCAGCGAGGAAATCGAGCGCCTGATCCGCCGAGACCGGCGCGCCGGAGCCGGCGTCGGACGGCGTCGATGTCGTCTCCTCCGGCACGGTCGGTGTCGGGACGTCGGCGGGTCTCGCCCTCCTGGGTCCGCTGCTTCTACGCTTGCGGAAAAACATGGCTCTGGATATCGGACGGACGCGGTCCGTTCACGAGAGCCAAGCGACTCCGGATTCCGATTCCAGGGACTCCGCTTCGGAGGAAGGCCGGGTCGATGCTCGGGTGAAGGCACCGGGGGCGATCCGGGCTCCGCCTGCAGTATGCTCCGAGCTCCGCCCGGCGTCGGCGCGAGCCGGCTCTCCGCGAGGGCGATGCATACAGGGCGATGCGGAGTCGATCCGCGATTCGAGGACGGGAGAGGGCAGAGAGAGCGAGATGAGCGAGTCCGAAGCGACGCGGGGCGCCCCCCGGCCGCGGGTGCGGTCGATCGACCCGGCCCGTCTTCCCAAGCATTTCGATGCGCCCGAAGCGGAGGCCCGCTGGGACGAGATCTGGCAGCGGGAAGGCGTCTACCACTACGACCCCACGCGTCCGCGCGACGAGACCTTCGTGGTCGACACGCCGCCGCCCACGGCCTCGGGCTCGCTTCACATCGGGCACGTCTTCTCCTACACCCAGGCCGACGTCGTCGTTCGCTACCAGCGGATGCGCGGGATGAACATCTTCTACCCCATGGGTTGGGACGACAACGGGCTGCCGACCGAGCGCCGCGTACAGAACTACTTCCATGTCCGCTGCGATCCGGATACGCCCTACGTAGAGGATCTCGTGCTCGAGCAGGCCTCGGCCCGGCAGCGCAAGAGCCCGCCGCGGCTGGTCTCGCGACCGAATTTCATCGAGGCCTGCCTCGGGCTGATCGAGGAGGACGAGGACGCCTTCCGTGAACTCTGGCGCCGTCTCGGGCTCTCGGTCGACTGGCGACAGGAGTACCAGACGATCGACGACCATTGTCGCCGAACGGCCCAGGCGTCCTTCCTCGACCTCTGGCAGAAGGGACACGTCTACACCTCGAACGCGCCGACCATGTGGGACGTCGACTTCCAGTGCGCGGTCGCCCAGGCGGAGGTGGAGGACAGGTCGCTTCCCGGCGCCTATCATCACATCGAGTTCGGCGTCGAGGGCGAGGACGCTGCCTTCGTGATCGCGACGACGCGGCCCGAGCTCCTGCCGGCCTGTGTGGGCGTGACCGCGCATCCGGACGACGAGCGCTACAAACCCTTCTTCGGCAAGCGGGCGGTGACGCCGCTCTTCTTCGCGCCGGTGCCGATCTTCCCGAGCGAGCTGGCCGATCCCGAGAAGGGCACGGGCGTGTTGATGGTCTGCACCTTCGGCGATCAGACCGATGTCCAGTGGTGGCGCGAGCAGGGGCTGGCCCTGCGCCAGGTGGTCGCGCCCAACGGGCGGCTCCGCGAGATCGACTTCGCACGGCCCCCCTTCGAGAGCCTGCGCGTCGAGGCAGCGAACGCCGCGTATGCGGAGCTCGCCGGAAAGAACCTGAAGCAGGCGCAGGCTCGTATCGTCGAGATGCTGCGCGAGCCTACCGGCAGTGCGACCGGGAACGGAAATCCGCTGCAGGGCGAGCCGGAGTCGATCGAACACGCGGTGAAGTTTTTCGAGAAGGGCGATCGTCCGCTCGAGTACCTCCCGACCCGGCAATGGTTCTGCCGGCTGCTGGATCGCAAGGCGGAACTCCTCGAGACCGGTCGTAGCGTCGAATGGCATCCGCCGCATATGTGGGCGCGCTATCGGGACTGGACCGAGAACCTCTCCCTCGACTGGTGCCTCTCCCGCCAGCGTTACTTCGGGGTGCCGATCCCCGTCTGGTACCCACTCGACGAAGCGGGCGAGCCCGACTACGACCATCCGATCGTGGCCGCGAAGGAGAGGATGCCGGTCGATCCGACGGTCGACGTGCCCCCGGGCCATCGGGCGGAGCAGCGGGGCCGGCCGGGCGGATTCGTGGGCGATCCGGACATCTTCGATACCTGGTTCACGAGCTCGCTGACGCCGCAGATCAGCTCGCATTGGGTCGATGACCCGGATCGTCATGCAAAGCTCTTCCCTGCGGACGTCCGGCCCCAGGGCCACGACATCATCCGTACCTGGGCGTTCTACACGATTGCCAAGGGCCTGCTTCACGAGGGCGTGGCGCCCTGGCGCCATGCCCTGATCTCGGGCTGGATCCTCGATCCCGACCGCAAGAAAATGTCGAAGAGCAAGGGCAACGTGCTCACTCCATTGCCGATGATCGAGGCCTACACGGCGGACGCCGCCCGCTACTGGGCGGCGAGCGCGAGACTCGGTTCGGATACGGCCTTCGACGAGAAGGTCTGGAAGATCGGCAAGCGTCTCGTCACGAAGCTCTTCAACGCCGGAAAGTTCGTGCTCTCCCAGACCGGAGAGGTCGCTCCGATCTCGAGCGAGCTGGATCGGGCCTTCGTCGTGAAGCTCGACGAGCTCGTTTCCGTCGCGACGAAGAGCTACGACGCCTATCACTACGCGCATGCGCTCCAGGAGACGGAGAGCTTCTTCTGGACCCGATTCACGGACACCTACCTCGAGCTCGCCAAGCCGCGAGCGCGAGCGTTCGAGGATGGAGCCGTCGATGGGGATGCGGCGGCGGCGAGCGGCTCGGCGGTGGCGACGTTGCGGCTGGGTCTCTCGGTGCTGCTCCGCCTGCTGGCGCCCGTGCTGCCGTACATCACGGAAGAGATCTGGAGCTGGTGTTTCGCGGAGGAGCATGTCGGAAGTGGGGGCTTCGCCGTGCGGACCATTCATCGCGCCCCATGGCCGGGCGCCGAGGACTTCAGCGCCATCGAAGCGCCGGTCCATCCGGACAGCTTCGACGTGGCCGTGGCGGGGCTCGCCGCCATCAACAAGGCCAAGGCCGACGCCGCGGTCTCGATGGGTCGGGAGGTGGGCTCGCTCGTACTGGCCAGCTCGCCGCAGACCCGTGTCGTACTCGAGGGCGTCGCCAGCGACGTGCTCGCGGCGGCTCGGGTGGAGTCGCATGCCCTCGAGTCCGACGACGCTCTCGAGCCTGGAGTGATCGAGGTTCGGTCGATCGAGTTCGCGACGCGCGAGGCCTAGCAAGGATCGCACAAACCGGGCGGCTCGTGTCGGGGCGGCTCGGTCGTCAGTCGGTCTTCGTGCGCCTCATCCGGATGAGGGCTTCCTGGGCGACCGACGCCAGCTGCACGCCATCCCGACGGTAGATGGATCCCAGGATCAGGCCTCGCGCGGCGTTGGAGATCGGGCTCACGGTCGAATACAGAAGCCAGTCGTCGAAGCGGATCGGATGGTGCAGCCAGACGGCGTGGTCGAGGCTGGCTCCCATTCCGATCTTGCCCGGGAATCGACCGTAGGCGCGCAGGGCCGTCGAGAGCAGCGTCCGGTCGGTCGCATAGACCAGCGCCGCCACGTGCAGGTCCGGATCGTCGGGGAGCACGCCACGGGGGCGGATCCAGAGGTGACGCTCCGGCTCCCTGGGTGTCTCGCTCTCGAACTCGCTTGCGTCGATCACGCGAACCTCGATCGGGCTGTCGAAGGTCTCGGGCTCCGGGTCGCCGAGCGCCCGAGCGCGCAGGGTGGACCACTCTTCGAGGCCCTCCGGGCCCGGTGTCGAGGGCATCGGCGCCTGATGATCGATGCCCTCCTCGGGCTGTGTGAAGCTGGCGGATAGGTTGAAGATCGCCTCGCCTGCCTGATGGGCGACCACGCGCCGGGTCGTGAAGGTCCGCCCGTCCCGAATCCGGTCGACCACGAAGCGGATCGGAAGCGCATAGCGTCCGGGGCGGAGGAAGTAGGCGTGGAGGGAATGGATCACGGGCGGGGTGGAGTCGGCCTCCGCCCGGGCCGGAGCGACCGTGGTCAGGGCCGCGCGCACCGCCTGGGCGGCGACGAGGCCTCCGAAGAGCCTCCCGGAGCCGGGTCCCGGGTCGGCGAGAAACAGATCCCGGTCGAGGGGCTCGAGAGTGAGGCGCTCGCAGAGATCGTCGATCCGGCTGCGTCCACCTTCGTGCGCTGCCCGGCCGAGCGGACTCGTCACGAGGCTCGCTCCAGCAGCCTGTGTCGGATCAGCTCCAGGCGGTCCTGGCCGAAGTAGAGGTCGTCCCGGTCCACGAAGAACGTCGGGGATCCGAAGCCTCCCCGATCGATCAGCTCCTGGGTGTTTCGGGTCAGGGACTGCTTGATCTCGGGAGCTTCGAGGCGCTCCAGGAAGGGCTCCGGCTCGAGCCCCGTATCGATCGCCACGCGCGTCAGCACGAGCGGCTGGGAGATGTCTTCCAGATCGCGCCAATAGGCCTGGAAGGCCCGTCTGGCGAAGGCCTCTTGTCGGCCCCATTCCTCCGCCACGAGACAGCCACGCATGACGCGGACGCTCCGGACGGGGAAGACCTTCGGCCAGCCGATCTGCAGGCCCCGGAACCGAGCCCAGTCGGCAAGATCCTTTTGGTGGTAGGCCGCCTTCCGGGGGGTCGGGTGGGCTCTCGCCTCGTACACGCTCTGGTTCACTGCGTTGAACACACCGCCGACCAGGATCGGCCTCAATCGGAGCCGGGCCCCGGTCTCCTGTAGGACCGGCCCCACGCCCTCGAATGCCAGGTAGGTCCACGGGCTGCCGCAGTCGAAGAAGAGCTCGAGCTCTGCCATCCGGTCGCCGTCTCGCCTCCGCGCGCGTGGGCAAATCGATCGTAGCATCCTCGACACCAGGTTGGGATCGACCATCCGCGACGACCGATCCTCCGGTCATGCCCGGATGGTCTGGCTTTTTATAGACAAAATTTAAATATATTATATGTATATTTTTAGGTTTAATACTAAAACATATGATATGTAATTAAATAGGATGCCGAGGATGAGGATGAGAAGGGGACTTCGGGAGACGAAAAAACAGCGGACCCGTCATGAAATCTTGACGAACGCAATCGCATTGTTTCGGGAGCAAGGTGTCCGGGCCGTGCGATCCGCAGCGATCGCCGAAGCCAGTCAGGTCTCGCCCGCCACCCTCTTCAACTACTTCCCGAGCCGCAACATCCTGGCGGGCGCCTGGGTGCGTGGTGAGCTGATCGAGCTGCTTCTGGCAGAGATCCGCGAGGCGGAGGCAGGCGGCCTGCGTGGAGGGCTGCGGCGAGCATGTCGGGAGCTTGCCCGAATCGTGTTGGCCGATCCCGCGGCCCGCCTCGAGGCCTGGCAGATCGCCAGTCGGTCGCTGGATCCGGTTGGCGTGGAGCTCCGGGACCGCATCGCTGCCCGCATAGGCTCGGAGCAGCAGGGTGGGCGACTCCGTTCCGATCTGGCCGCCTCGGAGATCGCCTCCCTCCTCCTGGACGCCGCCGAGGGCGCACTCATCCAGGGCCTCGAGTCGGTCGTGCTGGCGGGCGGTTCGCGGGACGAGGAGGCGCTTGCCTCGGCTCTGCGGGCGCGGGTGGACCTGGTGCTCGATGGAGCCCGAAAGCGCAATGAGCGCGTGGCCGCGCCCGGCGCGAGAGCGTCTGAATATGTGGGCACATCAACCCGGACAAACGCCGAACCGTGACCCCAGTCACGCGCTGACCTGCGGTCCATCCGATCAGTGGACGAACCCTTCTGTCGGATGGCTCGGCAGACGTCCGTGGCTGAGGAGTGGGATGCTCGCCGTCGAAGAGCTGAAGCAACGACTCGCCCGACACTTGAAGAATAGGGAGCTCGACGCGGCACTCGGCGTCCTG
Source organism: uncultured Spirochaetaceae bacterium (assembly GCA_964457385.1). Lineage (GTDB taxonomy): Bacteria > Myxococcota_A > UBA9160 > UBA9160 > UBA4427 > UBA4427. The sequence continues at coordinate 14,760 of CAYWGW010000024.1, read as the reverse complement.
TCCGAGTTGGAACGCAGGGAGCCTCGCAACGCCAGCTGGCCGCGGCGAGCCGCTCGGCTGTTCTGGGCGACGCGAGACGCGCAGGCCGAGCTCGCCGCCCTGCATCGGGCGCTCGAGCTCCAGGTCGATCAGGCGCTCGCCCTCGATGCCATCGCCAGCTGCAGGGCGATCCTCGAGATCTCGCCCGAGGATCCGCGAGCCCTCGAGTGTCTGGATCTCCTCGACGCGGACCTGGACGGGTCACGCCACACGGACGCCGCACCCCCCGACTCGTCATTCTCTCGAGCGAATGGACGGCGGCGTGAGTCGGATGCGCCGCTCGAGGCGCTGCTGTTGAAGGAGTTGGTTCCGGGAGCCAGAGCGGTGCAGTTCGGGGAGGCGAAGCCGGGGGGAGTCAACGAAATCCCGGTCGATCCGGACCCGGTCGGCGGTGCGGACGACTTCGTGGATCTGCATCTCGAAGCAGTCGAGGCAGCGCCTTCGCCTCAGGCGCTGCAAGACGTCGCGGCCGCCCAGGCTGCGTCGCTGCCCCGCGCGGCTCGCGCGGCGAGAGGCGGCCCCCGAGCCCCGACCCGTTCGTCCCAGGCCGGCAGTCGCGGTTCCTCGCTGCGCAACGAGCTCGCCAACATCCCGCTCTTCGGGGATCTCGATCCAGCCAGCCTGCACACGTTGATCCGCAACGTTCGGATCGTCGGTCTCGACGCGGGGGAGGTCCTCTTTCGACAGGGAGATCCCGCCAACAGCCTCTACGTGGTCGTCGACGGCGCGGTCGTTCCGATCGCCGAGGGCGAACGCCGCCGCAAGCTCGCGGTGCTGGAACGAGGCGCCTTCTTCGGGGAGATTGGATTGCTGACCAGGCAGCCGCGCAACGCGACGATCGAGGCCCTGGTCGAGACGCGGCTCCTCGCGATCGATCGCCGCTTGATGTGGGAGCTGATCGGTCGCGTCCCCTCGGTGGCGAAGGGGCTGCTGCGATTCCTGAGGGCACGGCTCATAGATCGCCAGATCCGGACCAACCTATTCTTCGCGGCCTTCGCCCATGCCGAGCGGGATGCCGTCGCGCGGCAGTTCCGGATCTTCGAGGTGGAGGACGGGACGCGCATCGTCGCGCAGGGAAAGCCGCTGGAGGGTCTCTTCGTCGTGCTCGCCGGCTCACTGGCGATGATCGATCGGAGCCGTGCAAAGACGCTCGCGGAGCTGACGCCAGGCGACGTCTTCGGCGGGCTCTCGTTGCTTGCAGGCGAGCCGGCGAAATCGGACGTGGTGGCCCAGGGCAAATGCTGGCTGGTCGTTCTCGGAGAGGGACGTCTCCGCCGGATCGTCGACGCGAATCCGCGGCTCGAGCGCATTCTTCGGCGCCTCGCGAAGCAGGGTGGCATCGAAGTCGGCAATCAGTCGGTGCCAGCGCTCTAGGAGTCTGCGCGGCAGAAGGCGCAAGCGCCCAGACGCGGATCCAATCCCGCTGGCTGCGTTGCGAAACCTTGCTGTAGTCCGTTACAGCGGCGGTTCCGCGCCTTGCCAGCGGGTCGTCTCCACGCCTGGATCACGCACGCCCTCTGCCGCGCAGACTCCTAGCGCGAGCGCTCCGCCGGATTCTCGATTCGCGGGGATCCGGTCTCGAGGGGGATCTCGCCGTCGTCGCCCGGCCTCGTTGCCGATTGCTCCGGGATGTAGGGCTCTCGCAATCCGATCTTCACGAGTGTCCCGCGGTCCAGCGAAGTCGACGGAAACAGATCGTTCAGCACGCCCGTATAGACCAGCTCGAGCGCGTTGCGGGTGCGCGCGGAGAGCTGCTCCAGGGTCTCGTTCTCGAGCGCTCGGGCGATGCGCAGGCGCGTCACCTCGAGTGAGCGAGCGCCCTCCTCGTCCAGTGGCCTGAAGCTGTGGCCAAAGGCGTGGCCGCGGCCACGGTAGGCGTCGGCCCGGCCCGCCCGACTCAGGATGGCGAGGCGATAGACCAGCCCACCATGCTCGACGAAGGTCATCTGGGTCCAGAGCGCGACGGCCCCGCTGGAGGCGCGGCCCTCGATCCGGACACCCGCGAGATCGCCGATCCGGATCGGTCGTCGGTCCTGAACCCGGATCTCGATGCCTTCGAACTCGCTGTCGATGAACTCGTCGATCACGCCGTCGAGATCGCCGGCCTCTCCCTCGACCGTCAGGCTCGCCTGGGCATCCCGTTCGGGCGAGATCGCCAGCACGGCCTGTGGCGTGTTCTCCGTCGACCAGCCGCGCGGAAAGCGGATCGAGAAGCGCAGCTCCGGGTGGATGAAGAGCGAGCCCTCGAAGAGGCCGCCCGCCGGATTCTCGCCCAGCACCAGACCGTCGATCATGCTGTAGTAGCCGAAGGGCTCCCGGGCGGCGACGGGTCTTGCGGGTTCCCACTCGAGACTCGCGGCTCGATTGGCCGCGAGGGCAGATCGCTCCGGGCTCGTCGGATGGGTCGCGAGAAAGCTCGGAAGACGGGACCAGCCGACCTCGTAGCGGTCGTAGGCGTCGAGCTTTTTCATGAAGGTCGCGATGCCCGACGGATCGTAGCCGGCCTTGGCGGCGAGGATCTGTCCGCCCCGATCGGCATCGCGCTCCTGATCCCGTCCGTAGGCCGCTACGGCGGCGGCCCTGCGATAGCCGAGCACGAAGGGGTTGATGCGGCTGGCGTGCTCGATCCGACCCGCGGTATGCCGTTCGGCCGCGTGGATGATCTCGTGGCCGAGCACCGCCGCCAGCTCGTCCTCGCTCCCGACCAGGGCGAGCAGGCCTCGAGAGACGTAGATCTTGCCGCCCGGGAGCGCGAGGGCGTTGGGTGCGACCTGGTCGATGATGCGGAACTCGTAGTCGAAGGGGCGATCCGTGGTATGTCGGAGCAGGCGCACCGCGACGCTGCGCAGGTAGCTCTCGAGTCTCTCGTCTTCGAAGAGGCCAAGCTCGGCCTCGATCACCGGGGCCTGCTCCTTGCCGACGCGCCGATCGTCGTAGACGGTGTCGAGGACGATCCGACCGGGTCTTCCGGGCTCTTCCGCGGTCTCCCCGTCCTTCTTCTCCTCCTCCTTCTCGGCGGCAGGTGTTTCATCGTCGGACCCGGGCTCCGGCTCCTGTCCGGGCGTGGTGCCCTCGGGCCGGGCAGACGGAGAACCCGAGGCATCGGTCGGCGATTCCGCGGTTTGCGGCCGCTCCGGATCGACGTTCGTCGCGCAGGCGGAGAGCCACAGGATGGCCAGACCGTGAAGCAGGACGACGAGGATGGATCGGGTGCGCGGGGCTGTGGGCGGTCGCGACGGCAAACAGGTGCTCCGAATCCTTCTTGGGTCGACCCCGCGTCGAGTCTATCATCGGGGCACGCCGCGGGCCGATCCTGGAAGGCACCCGGGCACCCTCGAACACGTGCGGTGGGTGGGGAATCGATGGTGGAGTGGACGTTGAAGCGCCGGTCGGAGTTCCCCGGCGTGGCCGGACCGGTCGTCGTCTGTGTGATGGATGGCGTGGGAATCGGTCGTCACGACGAGTCGGACGCCGTCTGGCTCGCGCGGACGCCGACCCTCGATCGTCTCGCGGTGACCGCGGCCACGGGTCGGCTGGTGGCCCATGGACGTGCCGTGGGGATGCCCTCGGACGACGACATGGGCAACAGCGAGGTCGGCCACAATGCCATCGGCGCCGGCCGGGTCTTCGATCAGGGCGCCAAGCTCGTCGGCCGCGCGATCGCGGATGGCACCCTCTTCGAGGGAGAGAAGGCCGGGGTCTGGCGATCGATCGGTGAGCGGGTCCGAGAGCGGGGCTCGACGCTGCATTTCATGGGCCTGCTCTCCGACGGCAACGTCCACAGCCATATCGACCACCTCTTCGCGCTGCTGCGCCGCTGCGATCTTGAAGAGATCGAAAGAGTTCGCATCCACGTTCTGCTCGATGGGCGCGACGTCCCGGAGACGAGCGCGCTCGACTACGTGGACGCCCTCGAAGAGCTTCTCGAGAAGATCTCCGATGCTCCACGGCGGGACTACCGCATCGCCTCGGGCGGCGGTCGCATGACGACGACGATGGACCGCTACGAAGCCGATTGGGGGATGGTGGAACGCGGATGGAAGACGCACGTCCGGGGCGAGGCGCGGCCCTTCGCCTCCTGTCGTCGTGCGATCGAGACCTTCCGCGACGAGGCTCCCGGCATCGGCGATCAGATGCTGCCGCAGTTCGTGATCGTGGAAGGCGACGAGGAGCCGATCGGTCGGATCCAGGACGGCGACGCGGTCGTGTTCTTCAATTTTCGCGGGGATCGCGCGATCGAGATCAGTCGCGCCTTCGAGAGCGACGACTTCGAGGCCTTCGATCGCGGTCCGAGGCCGGACGTGCTCTACGCCGGCATGATGGAGTACGACGGAGATCTCGCTGTCCCGGAGCGCTTCCTGGTCGCTCCACCCACCATCGACCGGACGCTCGGCGAGTACCTCGCCCGAGCCGGCCTGCCCCAACTCGCCATCAGCGAGACCCAGAAGTTCGGCCACGTCACCTACTTCTGGAATGGCAACCGCAGCGGCGCCTTCGATCGCGAGGTCGAGACCTACGTGGAGATCCGTTCCGACGACAGACCCTTCGAAGAGCGACCCTGGATGAAGGCGGCCGAGGTCACGGATCGGCTGATCGACGAGCTTCGCACGGGGGCCTATCGGCATGCGCGCGTGAACTACGCCAACGGAGACATGGTGGGCCATACGGGTCATCGGGAGGCGGCGATTCAGGCCGTCGCCGCGGTCGACCTCCAGATCGGGCGGCTGCTACCCGTGATCGAAGCGTTGAAGGGCGCGCTCCTCGTCACTGCGGATCATGGCAACGCCGATTGCATGTTCGAGTTCGATCCGAAGACCCGCGAGACAAAGCTCGACGATCGCGGGCGCCCGAGAGTCAAGACGAGCCATACGCTGAATCCGGTTCCGATCCACGTTTTTGCCCCGAGCGCGAGGGTCTCACTATCGAATCACGCTGTGGGCTCTTCGGGGTCTGCGCTTCGGAGCACCGCACGGGCGCCGGGGCTGGCGAACCTGGCGGCCACGGTTCTGCATCTCATGGGCTTCGAGGCGCCCGAGGACTACGAGCCCTCATTGATCGACATCGAGGGGGAGGCTGGCGATCACTGAGGGCTTGAATCGTTGCGCGCCGGACCCCACCCGCCATGACGGGTCGCTCATGACGGGTCGCTTCGGAGGCAGCGCGACCGGCCGCAACCGCTCTGCGCGCCGACCGCGGGCACGCCAGACTTCGGGACCTGTCGGCCGGGCGTGGCCCACCAGATCCACGGAATCCGGGGGACGCGGAGCGTCAGAGTGTCGTTGCCAGCTGATCGATCAGGCGTGCCAGCTCGTCGCAATCCGACTTTGGCAAGCTCGTTTCCACCAACTCGACCAGGGGGATCATTCCCTCCCGATAGCGGACGAGTGCGTCGTGAGCGCTGGGTGTCGCTTCGAGGATGATCGAGCGTCGATCCTCGGGGTTGCGTTGGCGGATCACGAGACCCCGCTCCTCGAGCCGGTCGACGAGGGCAGTCATCGTGCTTCTGGGAAGCCTCAGGTCGATCACCAGGCTCTTCACGCTCATCGGCCCGTGCTCGCAGAGCAGGGAGACCAGATCGAGCTCGCGACCCGATAGGCCCGTCGTGGACTCGAGATCGAGCCCCCGACGCCGCAGCCGAAAGCTCAAAGCGACGAGCCTCTCGACCATGGTCGTGTCCGAAGCGTCTCCGGCGTGGGCCTGGAAGTTGGAGGACGAGGGTCGCAAGATGCGACCCGATGCGAGAGGAGAGGCTGTGGCTGTCACGTTGGGCTCCGATTCGGTGTCCGTGTCGATGTCGGTCGAGTCGATGTCGGTCGAGTCGATGTCGAAAGTCATCAGCATCCACTACGCAGAGTTGCCCCGAGTCGGTTACACGCGCGTGTCCGCCTCGCAGTCCGGGCTGCCGCCCGGCCCTCCGGCGAGGCGCCGGTTCATCGAAATCCGCTGCTCCGACGGGGGGATACGACGGTTTCATGGCCTGCGCCGCGACCCTGGGGCCGACGTTCTGGCCGGATGACGCCGGATGACGCCGGATGACGATGGAGACCGGACCGGGACCCTGGGGCGAGCGGCCCCGAAGCCCGTGAGCGACCTCCCGGCAGCCTATCAGCGGCCTTGGACGGGTGCGAGGCGATGGTGGGCGACGAACCACTCGCTGCCGCTGCGGTAGCCGAAGAGCTCCGCGCAGGCCATGAAGAAGATCCGCCAGCGGCCGAGCCATCGTCGCGCGTCTGCCTCGCCGTAGGTCCGCGCGAGGATCGGCAGCACCGCTTCGCGCTGGGCGTCGAGGCGCGCGAGCCAGTCGTTGCAGGTCTGCTCGTAGTGACGACCGTCGACGACGAAGCTCTCCTCGACCGAGAGATGCTCGGGGAAGCGTGCGGCGAGATCGAAGCAGGGCATGATCCCGCCCGTGAAGAAGTACCGCGACATCCAGTCGCGCTCGTCCCGGACCTCGTAGTAGTAGGGTGTCGTGCGGTGACAAAAATAGTGCAGGAAGAGCCGACCGTCCGGCTCGAGCCAGCTGGCGATGCGCGCGAAGAGGGAGGGCCAGCTCCGCATATGCTCGAACATTTCGACCGAGACGACCCGGTCGAAGCGGCCCTCCGACAGATCGGGCACGAAGTCGTTGGCATCCGCCGTGCGCACCTCCAGATTGGAGAGCTCGCGCTTCCGGGCATGGGCCACGATGTGCTCGCGTTGGGCCGTGGAGTTGGAGACTGCGAGGATCTTCGCGGTCGGGTAACGCTCGGCCATCCAAAGCGAGAGCGATCCCCAGCCACAGCCGAAATCGAGGATCCGCATGCCGTCTTCGACGCCCGCCCGGGTGCAGGTACGCTGGAGCATCGCCCGTTCGGCGCTCTCGAGGTCGGGCGGAGCGCTACCGCCGCTCATGCGCTCGATCCCGGGGCCGTAATCGCAGCAGCTGTACTTCGAGTGGGCTCCGAGGACGAGCCCGAAGAAGGCCGCGGGCAGCTCGTAGTGCTGCTCGTTCGCCTCTCGGGTCGCGGTTGCGATGGGAAGGGCGTGGGCCTCGCGGATGAACCGACGGCGCGCGCGATCGCTCGCTTCCAGGTCCTCGGTCCGGAGCTCGGCGAGGCGCTCGCCGAGCAGTCGCCGGATACCGATGCGGATCGCCGCATCGGGCAAACGTCCTTGTTCGGCCAGGGAGAGGGCCGCATGTCTCAGTCCGGCGGTCATGTAGCTCCCGAGCTTCGAGGACTCGGTGTCCTGTCGGTGATCTCTGGCAGTCTGCACTCTGGTCACTCCTCGAACTCAAGTCCCGGCGGTGAGGATCTCCGCCACCCTTCGTTCGCGATGGCTGAATATGTGATCGAGCTTTCGTCGGACGAGTGGATGCGCCAGGCGACCGAGAGGCCCGAAGGGCAGCTCGTACTGGACCACGTCGGCGACCCGGGTCCGTGCCGGCCCCAGGGCCTCGAATCGATGCTCGTGCTCCCAGAGTCGATAGGGACCCGAGAGCTGTCGGTCGACGAAGCGTTCGCCCGGCTCCCAGACGGAGATCTCGGTTCGCCACGAAAAAGGCACGCCAAACAGACTCAGGCGATAGTCGATCAGGATCCCTGTAGCCATCTCGATCGGAAGAGGAGTGAGGATGCGGAACTTCAGCTCGGGGGGCGTGATCGCTTCGAGGTTGCTCGCGTCGGCGAAGAAGGCGAAGACTTCCTCGAGGCCGCGGTCGAGTTCGACGGTGGACCGAAGCATATAGGGCATCTTGGAACGGGCCTCCTGTCGCCCCAAGGGTGTCATGCCCAGGCGCGAAGCAGATGAGCGTTCTAGAGTCTGGTGGCGCCGCCGAGGTGTCGGTTCGCCCTGAGGTCGTCGCGGACCCTAGCCCCGCGAGCTGGCCGAGGACGTCGTTGAGCGGTCGCCGAGCGAGAGTGTCGAATTGAGCGGATCGAGTGGATTGAGCGAGAGTCCCGAGCGCCAGCAAGACGACGGCAGCGAGAGTCGGGGGGCCACGCTGGGTATCGGCGCGGTAGCTCGCAGGACCGGCCTGTCGCCTGACGTCTTGCGCGTCTGGGAGCGTCGCCACCATGCCGTCGAGCCCTTTCGGACCGCCGGGGGAACGCGCCTCTACACGGAATCACAGGTCCGGCGGCTCGAGAGTCTGGCCGCTCTGGTCGCCCGGGGGCACCGGATCGGCCGCCTGGCCCGGCTCTCGGACGACGCCCTCGTCGCGCTCTTCCTCGAGGACGGTCGAACCGGCAGCATCGCCGAGGTCGCCTCGCCTTCGCTCCCACCCTCCAACGGCGGCTCCGAGCTGATCGAGACTGCGCTCGAGGCTCTCGAGACCGTCGATTCGGCGCGGCTCGAGCAGCTGCTCACCCCCCTCTTCCTGTCCCTCGGACCGCGGGACTTCACGCTCGAGGTCGCCCTGCCGCTGTTGCGCGAAGTCGGAGAGCGTTGGGCGGCCGGCCGGCTGTCGGTGGCGGCCGAGCACGCGGCGGTCGCGGTGCTGCGCACCCTGCTGGGGGCCAGCATCCGGCGGCACCCGAACCGGGATCCCCGTCGGCGCGCGCTCTTCGCGACACCGACGGGGCAGCGGCATGAGTTCGGGATCCTGTCCGCTGCGCTACTGGGGTCCGGCGTCGGTCTGGACACGATCTACCTCGGCTGCGACGTGCCGGTCGTCGACGCCGTGACGACCGTCCGCCACACCGAGGCGGGCATCGTCGTGATCGGGCTGGCGCCCCATGAGGGCGATTTCGAGCACGAGCTCGAGCAAGTGCGGCAGCTACGCGACGCGCTGCCGGCGACGGTCGAGCTCTGGATCGGCGGGGCGGCCAGCGACACGATCGCTCGCATTCTCGGACTCGAGGCCTTCGCCTCGCTCGAGGCCTTCGAGTGCCATGCGGCCGCGATCTGTGAACAGGATCTCCGTCGTGGCACGACGCCGTGAATCGGGCATGAAGCGGGATCCGCAGGAGGCCTTCGAGGCGCTTCTCGAGCTCCATCGGCGGATCGACGAGGCCGTGGTCGACCTGGCAGCGCGACAGGCGGGACGCCTCCGCTGCGCCCGCGGCTGCTCCAGCTGCTGCCTGGACGAGCTCAGTGTTCGGCCCGTCGAGGCGGCGCGGATCCGACGCCGTCAGGCGACCCTGCTGCGGGACGCGCGACCGCATCCGCTGGGGGCCTGCGCCTTCCTGGACGGTTCCGGCGCCTGTCGAATCTACCAGGATCGCCCCGCCGTCTGCCGCAGCCAGGGGCTGCCGCTGCGGCTGCTCTTCGAGGACGAGCGCGGTGAGATCGTCGAGCATCGGGACATCTGCCCGCTGAACCTCGAGGGTGGACCGCCCCTGGCGCAGCTCGACGAGCAGGACTGCTGGCTGATCGGGCCCCACGAGCTGCAGCTCGCCGAGATCGATGCGCGCTTCCTGGCCGGAGCGACTCCGGCGGCCGACGTCGACGAGGATGGGCCGGACGACGACGAGGAGGTCCGGGTTCCGCTGCGCAGCCTCTTCCGCCGTGCGCCGGGTGGCGCCGAGTAGACCCGGATCAGGTCGGTCCCCGGGACCACGCCTCGATGATTCGCTCGTACGCCAGGAAGGCGAAAGCGATGCGTCGACGGTTCCAGGTGTACGTGAGGCCGATGCCCTTCTCGAGTTCGACCAGGGCGGGATAGGAGAACTCACCGGGCTCCGTCTCGACGTCGATCCGGATCGGCCAGGTCTCGCCGTCGTCCCGCGAAAGCAGCAACGAGAGTGGCGATCGCGCCGCCCAGTTCCCCGCGATCGGATTGCAGGCGAGCACGAGGGTTGCGTCGCGCAGGCGCACCACATCCAGCCCGCTGTTGTTGTTCGGGACGGCGATCGGATGCGCCGGCGACCAGCTTCGACCTCCATCGTGCGAGTGGCTGCGAAAGACGCGGCCCGCGGTGCTCCGCATCAACGCGTGCACACTGTCGTCCGGCGACGCCCACAGCGACGGCTGGATCAGTCCCTTGCCCCTGAATCGGCGCCGATCCAGGGGAATCGGCGGGCTCGCCTGCCAGCCGCCGAGGCCGTCTGGACTGCGATCGACGAAGGCCTCCCAACGCCGCCAGCCCTCGGTCGACGCCCCGGCGAGCCAGGCTCCCGAAGACAGCCGGATGGGCTTGTTCTTCACCGCTCCCCGGCCGCCCCGATCGCCCGGTACCAGCGCAGCGGCCTTCCCCCATGTGCGTCCGCCGTCCGTCGACCGCTGATACCAGGTCTCCCAATCCCGGATGCGTCGACCGACCTTGAAATGGAGGATCAGCTCACTCTCGGAGCGGGCGAAGAGCACGGGATTCCAGTGGGGTAGCGGCGCGGCGCGGGCGATGAGGCGCGGCTCGCTCCAGCCCGAGTCGCCGAGGGGCGCTCGCTCCGCGGCCCAGATGGCCACGTCGCGATGCCCTTCATGGGTGCCCCCGAACCAGGCGACGAGCAGGCGTCCGTCGCCGAGGGGAGTCAGGGTCGAGGCATGGCATTGCGCGAAGGGACGCAGATCGCCGAAGAGATGCTCGCTTCGAACGGGGCTCGGTTGCGGCGGACGAAGGGACACAGGGACTCCGTCACAGAGCGCGCTCGCCGGGGACGAGGTCTCGCCGGCCAGTGTGACACAGACGCTGCGAGGTGCTCGACAGTGCGCGTCCTCGGAGTAGCGTATCCGCATCGGATCGGAGAGCCGGTGCTGCGGGGATCGGATCGAGGGATCGACGATCGGGGCATCGTAGGCGGGGGGTCGATGCCGACCGCAGGCGAGCAGCCGGAAGAGCGCGCAGCGCCCGACGAGGTGAGACTCGGCAGCATCCTGGTGAGCCTGCTGGAGCCCCACCAGGGCGACGAGGTCGCCTTCAATCGATGGTACGAGCGCGACCACTTCTACTCGGGCTGCATGGTGGGTGCGCATTTCTTTGCCGGCCGCCGATTCGTCGCGACCCGACGCTTGAAGGAGGCGCGCTTGCCGCGGCAGGGCGCCATGCTGGAGGACCTTCGTGCGGGTTCCTATTTGGCGCTCTACTGGCTGTTGGCCGGTCGCCACGACGAGGCCGTCCGTTGGGCGGTGGACCGGGTTCGGGCCCTGATCGCCCACGACCGGATATTCGCCGCACGGCGGCCGATCCATGCGGGCTTCTACCGGTCCTGCTTCAGCGTCTCGCGCGATCCGGACGGGGTGCCGCCCGAGCTGGCCCTCGATCATCCCTTTGCAGGGGTGACCCTCACGCTCTGGGAGGCGCCGGAGGAACGGCTCCTGGAGAGCCTCGTGGCGTCGCTCGAGCGGGACTGGCTTCCCGGGTCGATGGTCGGAGCCGGGCCGTCCCTCTGCCTCGGGCTGCGGCCCGAGCCGTTGCCCGAAGAGGCCCCTTCGACCGTCGGCCGGCCGGAGCATCCGGAGCGCCGCTTCCTCGTACTCGGCTTCCACTCCCAGGATCCGGGCGGCTCTTCGTGCGACTGGACCGGGCGGGTGTGGACCCGGGTCAGGGACGCCGGCCTCGGCCGGCTCCTGCTCTCGGCGCCCTTCATCCCCACGATTCCGGGAACGGATCGCTACACGGACGAACTCTGGTGACGGGCGACCGCAACCGCGACCGTGATCCGGCCGGACCCGGACTCGCCAGGCTAGCTCGTCTCTCCGGTCGTCCGATTCGCATCGGATCCGGGCGCGCGATCGGGGACCCCGACGACGTGGACCCGGTACGCCCGGGGCATCATGAATGCGATCCCGCTCGATCCCAGGCAGACGAGGGTACCCACCGCGATCATCGACAATGGAAGCGGGGAGCGGATCGGAATCCCCTCGAGTCGGATCAGGATGACGCCAACCAGTGTCACGACGGTATACCAGCTGGAGCAGGCCCAGAGCAGGAGACGATGGCTGACCACCGGGTCGGCGGGGAGCCCGAGTCTGCGGCGGCGACGCATCCGGCGGTAGAGCAGGATCGACTCGATGCCGTTCCAGAGGAAGGGCAGGGCAATCGTGACCATCAGACCGACCGCCCAGGGGCGCGTGTCCTCGAGCATCTCCGTCGGTCCTCGGGCCATCGTGACCCCGAAGGCGCAACCCGCGCCGGCGATCGCGCCGGCGGTCGAGGCCGTGTTCCGGAGTACGACGGCCCAGGTCCGACTGGGACGGAAGACGAGCTGGGGGAATCGATAGAGCGCCGCCATTCCGATCGAGAGGGCAATCATCGAGATCGTGAAGATCAGCGAGCCTTCGTAGGTGCCGTCGAGGGCCGGGACCCGGCTCACGGCGGCCAGTGGAAAGCCGAAACAGAAGAGCGCCGAGTTGGCGATCGCCGCGAGTCTCGCCAGCGGATTGCCGGTCCTCCCCGCCAGGGCGAAGAGCCGGGCGGAGACGATGCAGCTCGTCAGCGATGCGACTCCGACGAGAATGATCGCCACCGACATCATGGGAGATCTATCGAGAGGAGTCCTCCCAATCCTGAGGGCGCCGGTTGCGGGATGCCGCGGAACCCCTGGATCCATCTGGGACGAAGCGGTGCTGCTTCCGGGTTGCCGGTTCTTGCGTCGGCAGGTCGAGGGCTATCATCCGGGCGCGATTCCGTCCGCCGTCCAGGCGATGCTTCGTGCAAGGAGATGTTCCGTGAGCCAATCCCCCTCGCTGCGATTCGGTGTCATGTTCGGATACTGGCAGGCAGCGCCGCCGCCCAATTTCGTGGAGATCGCCCAGGAGGCAGAGAGGTTGGGCTTCGATTCGGCCTGGACTGCCGAGGCCTGGGGCTCCGACGCCTTCACCCCCCTGGCCTGGATCGGTGCCCATACCTCGCGCCTCAAGCTGGGCACCTCGATCGTGCAGCTCTCCGGACGGACGCCGACCTCGACGGCGATGCACGCCCTGACCCTCGATCATCTATCCAACGGGCGCCTGATGCTCGGGCTCGGTGTCTCGGGACCGCAGGTGGTCGAGGGCTGGTACGGCCGACCCTTCTCGAAGCCCCTCGCCCGGACGCGGGAGTACGTCGACATCATCCGGCAGGTGATGCGGCGCGAGAAGCCGGTGAAGAACGATGGTCCCCACTACCCGCTGCCCTATTTCGGCGAGGGCGCCTGGGGCATGGGCAAGCCGCTGAAGCCGATCACCCATCCGCTGCGGGCCGACCTTCCGATCTATCTCGGAGCCGAGGGGCCGAAGAACGTGGCCCTGGCGGCGGAGATCTGTGATGGCTGGATTCCGCTCTGGTACACGCCCTATCGGGAGGAGGTCTACGCGGATTCCCTGGTGAACGCCCCCGAAGACTTCGACATCGTGCAGATGGTGAGCGTCCAGATCACCGACGATCTCGAGGCGGCCTACGACTCGCTGCGCCCGATGCTCGGCTTCTACGTCGGCGGGATGGGCAGCAAGGAACGCAACTTCCACAAGGAGCTGATGGCCCGGATGGGCTATCCCGAGCAGGCCGAGAAGATCCAGGATCTCTTCTTCGAGGGGAAGCGGGCGGAGGCGATCGCCGCTGTGCCGAACGAGTTCATCGACGAGATCCATCTGCTGGGATCGAAGGAACGGATCCGCGATCGACTGCAGGCCTGGAAGCAGAGTCGGGTCTCGACTCTGCTCGTCCACGCGACCGATCCGACCCAGCTGCAGCAGATCGCCGATGTATTGATGGACTGAGTACTGATGGACTGAGTGCGGATGGGCTGATGACGGATCCAGGCATGTCCCGTTCGCTCGGGACGGACCGATCGGGCCCGGATGGTTCGAGTCGCGGATCTGCGGATCTGCGGAGCTTCGGAGCCGCGGAGCAACGGGGCGACGCGGCGAAGCGGCGACGGAAGGGAACGACGGATGCAGATCGGCTACTTCGGGTTGAACATGGGGGGATTCGCAGATCCCGACGCCATGACCCGCCTCCTGAAGACGGCGGAGGGTCTGGGCTTCGAATCGATCTGGACCGGGGAGCACGTCGTGCTGATCGATCCGCAAGAGCCTCCCTCTCCCGTTCCTCCCCAATCGCCATTCGTCGATACGATTGCCTCACTCGCCTTTGCCGCCGCGCAGACCGAACGCATCAAGCTCGGCTCGGGGATCATCCTGCTGGCGCAACGCAATCCGATCGTACTCGCCAAGGAGCTCGCCGCGATCGACGTGCTCTCGAAGGGCCGCCTGCTCTTCGGTGTCGGCGTCGGGTACGTGCCGGGCGAATTCGAGGCGCTCGGGATTCCCTTCGCGGAGCGCGGCGCACGGACCTCCGAACACATCGAGGCGATCCGGACGCTCTGGACCCGGGAGAAGCCCGCATTCGAGGGACGCTTCACGTCGTTCTCCGGGATCCAGTCGCGACCCCGACCGGTGCAGCAGCCCCATCCGCCGATCCTGGTCGGGGGCATGTCCGAGGCGGCGCTGCGACGGGCCGTGCGACAGGGCAACGGCTGGTACGGATTCTTCCAGGACCTCGACGCCACGGCTCGTTGTCTCCGGGGGCTCGAGGAGGCGGCGAAGCAGGTCGAGCGGCCTGCAGAGCTCGGGCGCCTCGAGATCTCGATCACGCCCCCGGGCCCGGTCGATGCCGACACGGCGAAGCGCTTCGAGGATCTCGGCGTCGATCGTCTGATCCTGATGCGAGGGTTCGCCGACATGGCGGGCAGCGAGGGCTCGGCCGGGGCGGATGATGCCGTGATCCGGTTTCTCGAAGGGACTGCACGGGATCTCGGCCTCCACTGAGCCTCCCGGCGGAGCCTTTCTCGGGCTTCATCGTCAGGCCTCTCCGTCCCCTCCAAC
>CAYWGW010000023.1:25161-33310 GCA_964457385.1 uncultured Spirochaetaceae bacterium | reverse complement strand
GGGTCGCCCGGTCGCCCGGTCGCTCTCGCGATGGCGGATGAGTGAGGCTCGATCCGAGCGTGGGCGGGGTGGGCGGTGCCGGGTACCATGCTCGTCGATCACCCGCGAAGCCCTTGCGGGGCTGATCGCGGCGTTCGCGTCGCGTTCAGGGCGGAGTCATACACCCCGCGTCGGGCCATCGACTGGTGGGGGTCGACCTCGCGGAGGGAATCTTCATGCGCAGCGAGAGGTCGGGAGTGCTCCAGTGTCCGTCCCCGAATCGGTCGCATCGCGGACCGGCGCTCGCGCTCGTGCTTCTCGGGTTCGCGCTGGCCGCTTGCCTGGAGGTTCCCATCACGTACCCCGAACCTCGGCGGGATCCTGCCGAAGTAGCCCGTCTGAGTGTCGTGCGCGGCCGGATTCTCGAGCTGGACGGCGTCCCGCGATCCGGTTCGCGCTTCGAGCTGCTTGCCGGAACCCACGCTTTCGTGGTGAGCTTCCTGCTTCGGGGCGAGGATCTGGGGCCTGGTGTCGGCGAGCATTATGCGGGGCGCCTCGATTGTCGCGGGGAGTCGGGCTTTGCGGCCGGGGGACGCTATCGGCTGGCGCTCGCGCCAGCGGCGCCGAGCCAGCGAAAGCCCAACGTCACGCGTTACGTCCATGAGCTCGAGCTGATCGACGAGGCCGACGGCCAGCGTCTTCTGCTGGAGTCGTCCTGCGGCTGGCGCTGATCCCTTCTCCGGATCTTCTTCTCCCCCTCTCTGGCTCTCCATGCCAGGTTCACCGCTTCGTCAATCGAATCCGAGAAGATTCCGGCGCTACAGCGGCCGGTCGTGAGTCTTCGGGCCGGGTCGCGGTCAAACTGCATCCCAAGCGACGCCGGATGTCCACCGGCCTGCCAGGAGAGGAGTTCCGAATTGTCCGGAAACGACAGCCAGAGCGTCCGAATGCCTCAGATCAACCGACGGCTCTTCCTGCGATCCTCCGCGATCGCGACGGCCGGACTGGCCCTCCCGCTGAAGAGCCTCCATGCCCGTCAGAGTGCTGGCTGGCGTCCCGATCCGCGCTTCGGCTTCGGGCCGATCGAGCCCGTCGCCGATCGCACGACGGGGCTGCCGCTGCTTCGGCTGCCGCGGGGATTTCGTTATGCGTCCTTCGGCTGGACCGGAGACGTGATGGACGACGGCACTCTGACGCCCGATCAACATGACGGCATGGCCGTCGTGGATCTCGCCTGGAGCTGGCGCGATGGGCTGGAGGCCACGCTGATCCGCAACCACGAACGCGCTGTGTCGGAGGTCGGGAGTCCGTTTCCCGTGATCGGCGGGGGCGCAGCGCCCGTCTACGACGACTTCGCGGTGCCGGGCCTGCTCTCGGGGCTCGGTGGCGGCACGACGGCCCTTTCCTACAGCCTGCGGCGCGGGGAGTACCTGGGCTCCCGAGCGACACTGGGCGGGACGATCGCCAACTGCGCCGGTGGGCCGACTCCCTGGGGCTCCTGGCTCAGCTGCGAGGAGGTGACGATCCGGGGCGCCCTCATCGGCGCCCGCGATCACGGCTACGTCTTCGAGGTGCCTTCTCCGCGACGAGGGGCAGCGACGGCCGTTCCGATCGTCGACATGGGCTTCATGGATCACGAGGCTGCGGCGGTCGATCCGCGGACCGGCTTCGTCTATCTGACCGAAGACAACGGGCCGAGCTGCGGCTTCTACCGCTTCCGGCCCCATCGCCGACCGCGCAAGCCCGGAGATCTGGAGCAGGGCGGCGTGCTCGAGATGCTGAAGGTCGTGGGCGAGTGGAACGCCGACCTGCGTGAGGTCGCCCAGGGTGACCAATTCGAGGTCGAGTGGGTGCCGGTCGAGAACCCGAACGCCGATCCCGAGACCTTCGTGGCTCCCGATGGCTTCCCGCCGATCCAGGGAGGCGGACGTTCGGGGCCCTTCCTCCAGGGCGAGGCGGGCGGCGGTGCCGTCTTCCGCCGCGGCGAGGGCTGCTGGTACCACCGAGACGTCGTCTACTTCGTCGACACCAGCGGTGGTGCGGCCGGCAAGGGAAGCGTCTTCGCCCTCGAGCTGCCGAGCGATCCCGTCGACGGCATCGGGCGCCTCACCGCGATCTTCGTCTCGCCCGACGCGGAGACCGCCGACAATCCCGACAACATCACGCTCTCGCCCCGTGGCGGAATCCTGCTCTGTGAGGATGGCGGCGGCCAGGTCGTGGACGGCGAGCGGAGCTTCGGCACCCGTCTGATCGGGATCAACACCCGGGGTGAATCCTTCGTGTTTGCCGAGAACAACGTCCAGATCGAGGCTCCGATCGAAGGCAAGCCCCTCATCGCCCCGGCCGACTACCGGGGCGCCGAGTTCGCCGGCGCGACCTTCTCCCCCTTCGGCAGGACGCTCTTCGTCAACATCTTTTCGCCGGGCATCACCTTTGCCATCGAGGGGCCGTGGTGGCGGGGAGGACTCTGATCCCGAAGTGGTGCGACCGCCTCGTCGGGCGCCGCCGGTGGACGCGCGTGCGAATCGCGCCAGTCGCTGACGCCATCTTCGTGGCCGTTGGCCTCGTCCTGGCGGGAACGGGGCTCTGGCCGACGATGGCGGAGGCGGGCGGGTCCCTGCGGCTGACCGGAGTCGAGCTCGGCGCCATCGAGGCGACCACCTTCGATGGGACGGGTCGTCCGATCGGCCGATCGTCCTTCGAGGTGGTGCCGAGCGGACCCGGTCGGATCACGATGAAGATCGAGATCTCGGTGGAGGCTGGCGGCGTCAATCGATCGATGGCCGTGCTCGAGGAGGCGCCATCGTTCCGCCCCGTCCCGGACTCGGGGGCGATGGGGGTGCGGGAGCTGCGTCTCGTGGAGCAGCGATCCCACGCGATCCGGGCGGATGGCCAGTCCCTCGATCTGCTCGTGATCGACCACGAGGGGGGGCGGGCGAGCTGCTATGCGGCCGCCGACATCGCGCTTCAGAACGACAGGCACCTCGATAAGGAGGGGCAGCTCGAGCACGGCAGGCATCTGGAGCTCCCCGAAGACGAGCGCGTCGTGAACGTCCCGATGCAGCTGCTCTTCCAGCCATTGGTCGAGCGCGAGGTGGAATCCATTCGATTCCAGATCGCGCTCTGTCGAGGCGAGCCCGTCCTGCACGACATGATCGCCGTGCGGGGTCCGGTCCAGCAGCAGGACGGGCGACGGATCGTCGAGATCCGCTACGGGCCCGACCTCGGCCGCACCGTCTCCTGGCTCGCGAGCCGGCTGCTGCCCCGACTCTCATTCTGGCTGGACGAGGAAGCCGGCGCCTATCTCGCCCATCGGATGCCCCTGCATACCGGGGGTCCCGAGGTCCTGCTGGTGCGAAGCGGGATCGAGCCTGCGGACCTCGGCGTCCGCTGAACGGCCTGAACGTCCTGAACGGCCTGCTGGTCGGGCTGATCCGGACGATCCGGACTTTCGGGCAGTTCGGGGCGCCGGTAACGTGTCCTCGTGTCGCCAGGCCGGCCGCGCCGGATCCGGTCGGTCGATCCAGCGAGGCCCGCGCATGTCCAGCGAGAATCGGACCCTGTTCTCCGACGGAGCTCCGACTCGAGATCGCCGCATCGGTGTGCTCGTCGGCGGATCGGGACTCGTGGGCGGCACGCTCCTGCATCATTTCAAGACGGAAGCAGCGGCTGGTGGGATGGGTCGGACCGAGATCCTGGCGCCGAACAGCAAGGAGCTCACTCTCCGGAGTCGAAGCGACGTCCAGAGCTACTTCGAGCGGATACGACCCGACTTCATCGTCAACTGTGCGATCGCATCGTTGGGAAGCGATTCCGAGCTGACCTTCGAAGTCAACTGCATGGGCGCCGTCTATCTGGCGCGAGCGGCCCTCGAGCTCGGCATTCCCTACATCCACATGAGCTCGGGCGCCGTCATGCCCAGTGGCCAGGACCTGACCGAGGAGGCTCGGCTCTCCCTGAGTCCACAGATGCCGAACTACGCCAAGGGAAAGCTGCTGGCCGAGCTTGCGCTCGAACGCATGCACGAGCAGGAGGGCCTCGACTTCACGAGCATCCGCCTGGGCATCGTGTACGGCGGCCACGACCACAAGATCCAGGGCTTCCATCATCTGCTCTTCGCGATCGTCGGCGGGTCCATGCCCGCTCTGCTGACGACTCGCGACGCGCGGCATTCCTATTCGAATGCCCGAAAGCTCCCCCATCTCGTAGAGCACGTGCTCGACCACCGGGAGGAGTTCACGGGCCGGGCCTGGCATTTCGTCGATTCCGAGCCCGTCCGTCTGGCTGAGCTGATCCTCACGCTGAAGCGGCTCCTGGGTGTCCGCAGACCGCGGGAGATCTACGTGCCCTATGTGATCGCCCGCCTCGCCATCGGTCTTCTCGCGCGCCTGGCTCGCCTCGTCTCGAGCATCGGCATCGAGGCCCGACCGCCGGCGGAGGCGATCTTCCTGCGCAACTTCTACGAGAGCCAGGTCCTGTCGGGCGAGAGGCTGCGTCGATCGAGCTTTGTCGATCCCGATCCGGAGGCGAGCCTCTACACGGAGCTGCCCGCGCTGATCGACTACTATCTGCCGCGCTGGGAGCATCTCAATCTCGTCGAGTACCGCAACCGCCGCCCGGCCGACCGGGTGTCGCCGGAGACCTCGGAGCAGTTCGCGCGGGCTCCCGAGAAGCTCCTCTCGTACGTGCTGGCCGAGCAGGAACGTCCCCTGCTGCAGCAGTGTCCCGTGGATCCGCGGTCCGGGATCTCCGAAGAGACCGATCCCGACGAATGATCCGAGTCGCTGCTCCGGCGGCGCCCCCCGACGCCTCCGCGATGCGACGCCGCGGCGATACGAGGCGTGCGAGCTCGACGCATGTTTCGATTCGGCGTCGAAACCGGGTCGATCGCTCATCCCTCTGCGTCGTTTGTCGCAGACCTTCGGGAAGCCTGTCCCGCTCCTGATGACAGCGCGCCACGGGGCCTCGATGATCCCGCCCACGGTCCCCCTCGACGCGACTGCGATGCGCGGGGGCCGTCATGCAGGACGGGCTCGAGCGGGGCGCGTCATGGGGGTGGGCGGTGCAGCTCAAGGATCTGCTCTTTCAGCAGACGTTCGCGCGGATCTTCGTCTACAACATCCTCTTCGAAGATGCGGAGGTGGACGAGCGCTTCTTCGGCGTCGACGAGGGCTCGCGGGTCTTCTGTGTCTCGGGCGCGGGCTGCGGTGTCGCTGGGATGCTGGCGCGCAATCCGGCTCGGATCGATGCCGTCGACATCAACGGGCACCACCTGGCGCTCACGGCGTTGAAGCTGGAGGCGGCGAGACGCTGTCGTCCCTACTCGTCCTTCTACGATCTCTTCGGGAGAGGCTGGCTGCCGGATCCGGGCCCGGCGCTCGCTCGGATCACCCAGGATCTGCCCGCCTGGATCCGCCGCTACTGGCGCGCGAACGCCCGCCTCTTCCACCGCAGCCTCTACGGCGAGGGCCTGACCTCGAAGCTCGTCGGGGAGCTGCGCCGGCGAAGTGGCATCGACGGGGACTGGCTTCGAGGGCTGATCGATCAGCCCGTGGAGGCCCGCCAGGCGGCCATCGAGGAGATGATCGGGCCGGTGCTTCGCAGCCCCCTCGTGAGACTCCTGACCCGCTCCCCGATTCAACATCTCGCACTGGGCATCAACTACCGACAGAGCGAGCGGATCGAGGATGCGGAGAAGATGCGACTGGCCGACTTCTCCCTGCAGTACATCAAACGCCTGGCGGAGACGGATCTGCGGACCAACTGGTTCGCCTGGTACTTCGTGACGGGTCAGTTCCATCACGATGAGCCGAACGGCGTGCCTCCCTATCTCCGCCGGGCACACTACGAGCGGAGCCAGAAGGCCGAGACGCAGGCCCGTTATTTCAAGGGTAGCTTCTTCGAGGCCCTGCGCTCGGCGGCCAACGACTCCTGGACGCATTACTCGCTTCTCGATTCGCCCGACTGGCTCGACGGGGAGGGCGAGCAGCGCCTGCTCGAGGAGATCGCGCGCACGGGTCGGGAAGGGGCGATCGTGCTCCACCGCACGGTGGAGGAGGGCTCGATGTTCGAGCGGAATCCGGCGGGTCGTCGCTTCGAGGAGATGGTCGAGGAGACGGAGCGGGCCTCTGCCCTCGACAGGACCCGCCAGTACCGTCGGGTCTACTTCCATCGCCTGGTCCATTGAGGAGGGGGTCGACGTGGAGGAGTCAGCCGGCGTGCACGACGTGCCCGATAGGACGGATCATCGCGCGTTCCTGAATCGCTACTACGGCTGGTCGCGCGGGATCTACGATTGGACCCGTCGCTACTACCTCTTCGGTCGCGACGAGACGCTAGCCGAGCTCTGCAGCGAGCCGTGGGACTCGTTGATCGAGATCGGTCCCGGGACCGGCCGCAACCTGGCCATTCTGCAGCGCGCGCGCCCAGACGCGGTCTTCGGCGGGATCGATGCGAGCGATGCGATGCTCGAGTACGCGAGCGCACGCTGTCCCTGGGCGGTGTTCCGACAGGGCTTTGCCGAGGATGCGGACTACGCGTCGGTGCTGGGGCGGAAGCCGGATCGGATCCTCTTTTCGTACTGCCTCTCGATGGTGCAGGATCCGGCCGCGGCCCTCGATCATGCGCGAAGCCAGCTCTCTGAACGAGGACGGCTCGTCGTGGTCGATTTCGCCGATGGTGCGGGTCTGCCCGCGGCTCTGCGCCTGGGGCTGCTCGGATGGCTGCGACGCTTTCATGTCGAGCCGGTCGATCCGGGACTGTTGACGTCGCGGAGAGCCGAGCTGCGTTTCGGACCGGGCCGCTACTGGCTGCGGGCCTCGTTGGGCGCCTGCCCGTCATGAGCGCGGCGACGGGAGGCCCGGAAGGTCGCTGGCAGCGGGTCGAGGCGGGCTTCCTGGGCTGTCACTCGGAGCCGCTGAACGTGGCGATCCACCTCTGGACGACACCGCTCGCGCTCTGGGCGCTGCTCGCGATCGGGGCGAAGGTCTCGGGCCTGGCGACGGCCGGTCTGGCGCTCGTGGTCGCGGTGGTGTTGATCGGCCTGATTCCGGCGGGCGTCTGGTGGGGGACGACGTTGACCCTGGCCGTTCTGGTTGCAGCGGGGCTTTGGAGTACGGTGGGCTTCGGCTGGTTGCTCGCTGCGCTGGCGTTGGCCTGGGTTTCGCAGGATCTGGCGCATCGGCTGAGCGGTGAGAAGACCTTCGAGAGCTGCTATGCCGGTCGGCCCGACGGCGGGTGGCGACGGCTGGAGCATTCGATTCTGCTGCTGCCGCTCGTGCTCGCGGCCGCCCGGCGGACGGGCGCCTCGCTGCTCTCCTGGATGGTGCCCCGGCGATCGGTTCTCGTGGGTCGTCTCGACCGGGAGTCGGATCTCGCAGGGCTGACGCTGATTCGAAGATGGGTCCAGGCGCAGAGCCCAGCTCGCTCGTCGACCACCCATTGGTGGGCGGACGAGCTCGATCCCGAAGCGCGCCGCGCCTTCGAGGCGCTCGTCGCCTCGGAGACGATCGCCTCGATGATTCGGGCGAGGCATGGCGAGCGCGCCCGGATCCGGCCGGTGCCGGCCATGAACGAGGTCTACGTGGCCGGGCCGGATCGCGGCGAGAGCTCCGACCGGGTCTTCTACGTACCCCATATCGACGGGCCGCTGGCAGTCTTCCCGGGCGCGACACTCTATCGCTGCATGGTGGCCGTCACTCCGAATCGCCGGATCCGCACGCATTTTCCGATGGAGCGTCGAGGCCCGGACGAGGAGATCGTCACGCTGGACGAGGCCGGGCTGCTGGCTTTCGACTATCATCGCACGCCGCATTTCATCAGCGCCGTCGATGCAGAAGGGGTGGACGACGAAGAGGCGCAGGATGAGAGGGATGGTGAGCAGCGCGTCAACCTGAAGCTCCATTACGTCGTTTCCCCGGACGGTCTCGCCGGCTGGGCGGACCTGCTGGCGAGGGCGAGCGCGTACTACAACCTGCGGGCCCGCCGCCTCTTCCTCGATACCCTCGTGCCCGATCGCTTTGGCTCGCGGCTCGCGGCTCGGCTCGTCGTGCTCCAGACCCATCTCTGGCAGTGGACCGCGCGCTGGATCGGTCATCGCAACCTGGCGCTCGTCGCCGCGCTCGCGCTGTTCTCGCTCGTCGTCGGAAGCCCCGTGCCCTTCGTCGCGGGG
>CAYWGW010000023.1:0-25061 GCA_964457385.1 uncultured Spirochaetaceae bacterium | reverse complement strand
CGCGCTCGCGCTGTTCTCGCTCGTCGTCGGAAGCCCCGTGCCCTTCGTCGCGGGGTCGAGCTTTCTCCACTACCTGCTCTACATCGCGACCTATTCCTCTCGCGAGCAGGTCTCCTTCGGCGTCTTCCGACGCGACGCGCTCTTCTTCAAATCCGTCTCCATGTCGATCCTCGCGGTCTTCGCTCTCTCGGCCCCGTCGTGGCCTGCGTTGGCGCTTCTGCTGATGATCGCGGGCTTCGGGACGGCTGCCTGGGCTGCCCGGACGCTCGGAGCCGACCGGACCTGGTTCGGCGCCGAGCTCGGTCTCTGCGAGCCCCGTCGGATCGACCGCGCGCCCTATGGCGTGATTCCCCACCCCATGATCGCGGGCTCCATCGTCGGGCTCGTCGGCGTTTCCCTGCTCGAACCGCTGCGGGAGGGCTGGCCCTGGCTCGTGCCCTGCCACGTCGGGTTCTACCTGCTGCATCTCGCACAGGAGGTCCTGGACGTCCACGAGCAGAGGCCCCGTCCCGCTCGGTCCGCCGAGTCGCGTCAGGCGCCGGTCGCGTAGACCAGCCCGACGAGCAGGGCGCCCAGCGAGACGCTGCCGATCACGAGCAGCAGGTGGAAGAGCTCATGGAACGAGAAGACGCGCGGCCAGAGACGCGGTCGCTCCAGTAGGAAGACGACGGCACCGACGGCGTAGACGAGCGCCGTGAGGCAGACGAGCTGGCTCGGCGGTCCCGGATGGCGCTGAATCAGTTCTCCCAGGATGGGGACGAAGAGCAGGGCCTGCCCGATCTGCGCCCAGGCCGAGAGCTTCGGATCGATGGTAGGGACGAAAGCCTTCTGCGCGATTCCGAGGACGGCGACGCCCCAGGCGGCCGCGATGAATCGCCAGGCCTGCGTCTCCTCGAGGGCCAGCCAGGCCAGGGGGCCGATCGAGCCCGCGATCTTCACGTAGATCATCGAGTGGTCGAGGCGTTGCATCCGGGCTTTGGCGATCTCGCGCCACGGCAGCGAATGATACGAAGCGCTGACCATGAAGAGCATGGCATGACTCGACGCGAATCCCAGCAGCAGGGGATCGAGGGACCGGCTGCCGGTAGGATGGAGTGCGAAATAGCTGGCCATACCCAGGCAGAAGAGGGATGCCGATCCGTGCAGCAGGCCACGAATCGGATTCAGGACGGGAAGCGATCGCCGGGATCCGCGCGCCGGGATCGCCGATACCTGGCCCATCGTCATGGGACGGCTCCGAATCGTCTCATCAGGGGGCGAGCGAGAAGCTATGCGAGGGCTGCGACGACACGGTGGCGATCCGGCGAGGGATTGGTCAATTTTCCCCGGCGCCTCGTTCCGGATGCGCCCGCACCGTGCGATGGTCCGATCCATCCAGAACGGGCCGCAGCCGATCGAGTGGGGGCGAGGTCATTTTCTCGGTGGCTTCTTGTCGCTCCAGAGTGTCTCCCGATCGGCGGCGAGCGGGGAGGCAGGCCATCGGGCGCGGGACGTTCAGGGCCTGCTACGCTGGCTGCGGTCGACGAGAAGCGGTGGGCATCGGGTAGTCGGAGTGCGGCGGGTTGATCGAGTCTGACGTTCGGGGAGGGGGCTGCGTCGCGGGCTCCGGCACAGCCGGTCGATTCCGCGCCGTGTGGAGATCCAGCGAGCGCTCGCGATGGCTGGGCTGCCTTGCCGGGTTGGCGTTGCTCGGATGCCAGTCGGCTGGCCTTCTACCGCTTCGTTCCGATCAAGTGTCCTTCGAGGAGTGCCTGGCGCTGAACGAGTCCAGGATCGAGCAGCTTGCGCTCCAGCAGGACCAGTGGGAGACCCTTCTCGGGTACATCGAGAGGCAGGACTCGCTCCGATTGCAGATTGCCGCTCTGTCCGAAGAGCTCGACGATGATCGCAGCGCGCAGGCCCAGGCCTGTGCGGAGCTCGAGACGGAGCGTCCGGATCCCGTTCCCCGTCCCCTCGTGGGCACCGAGGGCAAGACGATCATCGGTGCCGTCGAGAACGTGCTCATCGAGGATCTCGACGCGGTCTTCCAGGCGAGAATCGATACCGGGGCGACGACGTCGTCGATCGATGCGCGAGACGTGCAGCCCTTCGAGCGAGACGGCGAGCGCTGGATCCGTTTCCAGATCCAGCGCCCCGGTGAACAGGAGCCGGTCGTGCTCGAGCGGCCGCGCTCGCGGCGGGTCCGCATCGTGCAGGCGGCGGTGGAGGAGGCGGAGAAGCGGCCGGTCGTCGAGCTCCGTATCCGGATCGGGGCCGCGACCCAGATCGCGGAGTTCACGCTGTCCGAGCGCAGCAATCTCCAGTTCCCGGTGCTCATCGGTCGCAACATCCTTCGCGACATGATGATCGTCGACGTCAGCCTCAAGAACGCACTGCCGCTCGTCGTGGACGACGACGAGCAGGACGGTGGCGACTCGGGGAGTCCGTGACTCCCGTTCGTGTCGGATTCTGGCTGCTCCTGCTCGTGCTGCTTTCGATCGGAGCCGGGGGTGCCTTCCTGCGCCATCGATCGATGGAGATCCCGCTGCTGCCCGGAGAAGAGCGGCCGGTGTGGCTGGTGGAGGCCCGGGTCGACTTCGTCGCATCCGGAGGTCCGGTCCGGGTCAACCTCGATCTTCCCGAGAACATCCCGGGCTTTCGGATCTTCATGGAGCGGGCCGCCTCGCCGGGCTACGGGTTCTCGATTCTCACGACGCGGGGGGACCGCCGCGGCGAATGGACGAAGCGCGGCGTAAAGGGCAGGCAGACCCTCTACTACTCGGTCCAGTTCGTCGCCACGTCCGATCGGGATCCGCCAGAGATCGAAGGGAAGCCGCCCGCGCCGCGCCCATTCTTCTTCGAAGAGCCGGCGGCGACGGCGGCGAAGCAGGTCGTGTCGATCGCCGAGGCTCGTTCGAGCAACCCCCAGAGCCTCGTCCGCGAGCTCGTCACCCTGCTCGACAGCGCCGAGCAGAAGCAGAACGCGGCGCTGCTTCTCGAGCAGGGTCTGGGTCGCGCGGTGCTGCTCGAGCGCTTGCTCAACCAGGCGGGCGTGGCGGCCCGCGTGTCGCTCGGGCTCGAGCTCGAGGACGCGCGTCGGCGACGTCTCCTGAGGCCGTTGCTCGAGGTTCCGGTCGACGGTCGATGGCTTCACTTCGATCCCGCGACCGGCGAGCAGGGTCTGCCCGAAGACACGCTGCTGTGGCATCGTGGAGGAAGCTCGCTCCTGGACGTGGAGGGAGCGACGGGTTCCAGCGTCGCCTTCTCCATGCTCCGTCAGACGGTACCGGCCCTGGAGTTCGCCTACTCCGACTTCGGCGACAGTGCGTTCGCCTCCTTCAGCGTCTCGGGCCTGCCGATCGAGGAGCAGAGCATGTTCAAGCTCCTGTTCCTGCTCCCCCTCGGCGCGCTCGTGATCGTCTTCCTGCGGCTCGTCGTCGGCCTGCGGACCTCCGGCACCTTCATGCCGATCCTGATCGCCCTCGCCTTCGTCCAGACCTCGTTGCCGCTGGGTCTGTCGAGCTTCGTCGTGCTGGTGGCGGTCGGTCTCGTCCTGCGTAGCTATCTGTCGAGTCTCGACCTGCTGCTGGTCGCGCGCATCGCTTCGCTGATCGTGATCGTGATCCTGCTGATCTCGCTGTTCAGTCTGGTCGGGTATCGGATGGGGATCAGCACGGGGCTCACGATCACCTTCTTCCCGACGGTGATCATCGCGTGGACGATCGAGCGGATGTCCATCCTGTGGGAGGAGGAGGGCCCCTTCGAGGTCGCGAGCCAGGGGGGAGGCAGTCTGCTGGCGGCGGTGCTCGCCTATCTGGTGATGGAGCAGCGCGTCGTTCAGCACCTGACGTTCAACTTCCCGGAACTCAACCTGATCGTTCTCGCCGTGATCCTGCTGATCGGGCAGTACACCGGCTACCGGCTGTCGGAGCTCGCGCGTTTTCGCCAGCTGGATGGCTGGTCCTGATGCGATGGAAGAGCCCTCGGGCTCTCGCGAATCTCGGTGTGCTCGGCATGAACGCCCGCAACCGGCATTACATCGCCCGCCAGAACGCCCGGAGCACCTTTCCGCTCGTCGACGACAAGCTTCGTACGAAGCGGCTCCTCGAGCGACACGGGATCCCGGCTCCGCGGCTTCTCTTCGTGGTCGAGACGCAGCGTGAGATCCGGGACATCGAGCCGAAGCTCGCGCGAGCCGACGGCTTCTGCATCAAGCCGGCGAAGGGCTCGGGCGGCAAGGGGATCCTCGTCGTGCTCCGCCGCGAGCAGGATCGCTTCGTCAAGGCATCGGGGGTGGAGATCGGAATCGAGGCGATCCGGCGCCACATGAGCAACGGCCTCGCCGGCCTCTTCTCCCTCGGTGGCGATCCGGACAAGGTGATCGTCGAGGAGCGGATCGAGCCTGCCCCGCTGTTCGACGATCTGTCCTTCGAAGGCGTGCCGGACATCCGCATCGTCGTCTATCGAGGCTATCCGGTGATGGCGATGCTGCGGCTGGCGACGCATGCCTCGGACGGCCGGGCCAATCTGCATCAGGGAGCGGTAGGGGTCGGGATCGACATCGCGACGGGCCGCGCCGCGCATGCGGTCCAGCACGCCCGCCTGGTCGAGCGACATCCCGACACCGGTCGCTCGCTCGACGAGGTCTGCATTCCGGATTGGCGCGACATGCTGCGACTGGCGTCCCGCTGCCACGAGATCACGGGGCTCGGCTATCTCGGCGCAGATCTCGTTCTGGATGCCCGACGGGGCCCCCAGATCCTCGAGCTGAATGCCCGGCCCGGACTCGCCATCCAGGTGGCGAATGGATGCGGCCTGCTGCCGCGGCTGCGCGCCGTGGAGCAGCGGCTCGAGCAGGGCGACGAGGCGATCGATGATCGAATCGATTACGCCCGCGCCACCTTCACGGCTCCCCCCATACGGCGGTGAGCCTCCCCTCGGACCGAGGGACCCGGCCAGATCGGATCCGCGACGCGGCGGCGGCGGCGAGCGACGGATCAGTCACCCGATGATGCTCGAGTGCCCTCGACCCGTTCGATTGCCCCGAGGGGTCATTTTTTCGGGGGCGAACAGCTGGAGAGGGGTGTGAAAAGCCACGAAATGATGCGTCGAATAGAGGCTCCGCTGCCATTCGGGTCGTATTCAGGTCGATAACGTTTCATTTTAGTGAATTTCTTCACTATAATGACATCGAAACGAGCCGATACTGATTTCATCGACGGTATCGACCAGGTAGCCACACAGACAGACAGACAGAGGTCCCGCCATGCGAGCCATCCAGAAGATCGAAGCCGCACTCGCCACGACGATTGCCGCCCTGCTCGTCGGGGGCTGGATCGTCACGGTCGGCCAGCTCTTCTTCCGCGGCGCCTGATCTGCCACGCGCTCGGGATTCGCGGCGTTTGGCGTCCGATCCGGCGACTCCCAATCCTTCCCGGGGCTATCCTTCGCGTCGAAACGACGGCACCGGAGGTCCTGCCATGCGTCGCGTCCCGGCCCCTTCCGCATCGCTCCTGCTGACGATTTCTGCGATCGCGGCATTCCTCGCAGCCTCACCCCTCCCGGCGAGCCCTCGCCAGAACCTCTACGAATTCGCCCTCGAGCGGATCGATGGCCAGACGGAGTCCCTCTCCACCTATCGCGGTCAGGTCCTGCTGATCGTCAACGTCGCCAGCAAATGCGGCTTCACGCCCCAGTACGAAGGTCTGGAGGCTCTCTATGATCGCTACCGCGAGCGTGGATTCGCCGTCCTCGGATTTCCGGCGAACGACTTCCTGGGGCAGGAGCCCGGGACGAACGAGGAGATCGCCGAGTTCTGCCGGGCCACCTGGAGCGTCGAGTTTCCGATGTTCGCGAAGATCTCCGTGAAGGGCGAGCAGAAGCACCCGCTCTACCGCTTCCTGACCAGCCGACCTGCTCCGATCGGAGGCGAGATCGAGTGGAACTTCCAGAAGTTCCTGGTCGATCGCGAGGGCCGGATCGTCGAGCGCTTCGCGCCGGCCACGCGGCCCGAGGACCCCAGGGTGGTCGGGCGGATCGAGTCGTTGCTCGCCGCGGGCGGCGCCGAGCCCGGGAGTTGATTGCCCGAGTGGGTCGGGCCAATCACTGACGTCGCCCGGGTCTTCTCGTCCTCTCCTCTTCCTGCACCCGTGTCTTCCTGTACCCGTCCCTCTCCGTCGTCGATCCGGCCGTCGACTCAGTCGAGTCCGAGCCGCGCAGTGAGCCAGTCGAGTTCGAGCTTGAGTGGATTCGAGACATAGCGGTCGGGATCGTTCGCGAGCTCTTCGAGGTATCCGACCGAGATCTTTCCGTCGATCTCGGGATTCTGCTTGCCGTGAGACACGACCTCGAAGGCGTTCTTGCGGAAGGCCACGGTGAAGTAGTCGTGGGGGGTGGACGGGTCGTCCTTGTAGACGGCGACGCCGAGGTTGCGATCCTTCAAGACCCGGTCCGCTGCGGCCAGGATCTGCTTGAAGGGGATCTCGTCGGAGTGCGCATCGAGCGCCGCATTCACCGTATTGAGGGCGCTGGTGAAGAGCGCGTTCACGTCCTGGCTCATGTCGAAATCTCCTGATCGCCGCCGTGTCGCCGCCGCGTCGAACTCGTGCACCTGCATCGGGCGCGCTTCGAATGGCAATCTGCGACACGCGGGCTGACGTCTGATGCACCACGCAATCAGTACGAAAAAGTCAGTACGCAACGCGCATGCCATCCGAACGGATGCTCTCCTGGCCCCTGCCATCCGAAGGCGCGTCGCAGAATCGACTCTTTTTGTAGATCTTTCAGAAGGACCCGGTGGGCGCCGCGGCTGCAGGCCCGCTCGATCTTTGGTCGTGACACAAGATTGTGAAGCGTGCATTCGCCGGCCCCGCCGGAGGCATGGACTGCTCGACTCGCGGGAAGGCACCGCGGTTGCTAGACCCGGCGGACGATGTCCGTCTCTGGAATCCGATCCGATCCGCCCACGCTGGACGGCCCGAGCGCCCTCCGTACGCGTCGCTTCCTGCTGACGGAGTCGGCCCTGCCCTGCTGGGCGAGGCATCGCCCGGAACGCATCCTCTACCGCTCCACGCGCTCCGGCCGCTGGGAGTCCTGGCTGGGCGAGTTGGGCTCGGATAGACATCGTCGTGTCTCGAGCCTGTCGCGCTCCATCGAGCGCGGTGCACTCGATCCGAGCGGGAGCTGGGTCTGGCTCTTCGAGGATCGGGCCGGGACCGAGCACGGTCGTTGGCTGATCCGGCCCTTCGACGAAAACGACGGCTCCTTCGTGTCGACGCCGGATCTGCCCGGAGGTTATGCGGCAGGGCTCGCCCTCGGCGAGGAGTGGTCCTTCGTCGGAATCACCCAGGAGGATGGCTCGAGCCACGTCCATCGGCTCGCGCGGGATCGGGCCCCGGTATCGATCCACGCCGATCGGCGGCTCGTCCGGGTCGTGGATCTCGACCCCGATGAACGCCGCCTCTGCCTGACGCGCTCCCGACCGGACTGCGATCTGCATCGCGAGCTGCTCGTGCTCGACGGCGACGGCAATCCCATCGCCCACCTGGATGATGGGCCCGGGCACGACCTGCAGCCGGTCGGATGGTCGCCCCGAGCCGACGACGCGCGGATCCTGCTCCTGCACGAGCGCGCGGACTTCCGGCGTCCGGCCCTGTGGCAGGTCGAGACCGGAGAGGTCCGTGAGCTCGATCTCGGGATCGATGCGTCTGGCGAAGGGGACGGGCAGGGGGCCGCGCACGATGCGGGCTTCGACATCGAGGCGCGCTGGCTTCCGGAGGCCGATCGACTCCTTCTCATCCTCCACGCTCCGGGCGGCGCCCGGCTCGAGATCCTGGACCTCGAGACGGGCGCGCGCGAGCGACTGGCCACGCCCGGCCTGCCGCCTCATGCCGAGATCCTCGATGCGGCGGTGCGACCCGATGGCGAGATCTGGGTCGAGTGGTCGACGCCGGAGATGCCGCGCCAGCCCTCGATGATCGATCGGCCGCTCGTTGCGCCGCAGAATCCGATCCCGCCGCGCGACGCGCGTACCCTGCCGTTGCGGGCGGGCGCCGTGCCGCTGTTGATGAGCTGGGCGGGGGAGCCTCCTCGTCAGCGTCCGCTCGTGATGCATGTCCACGGAGGGCCGGCGGATCACAGCCGGCCGATCTGGTCGCCCGAGGTCGAGAGCTGGTGTGCGCTGGGCTTCGTCGTGCTGCAGCCGGACTATCGGGGCAGCAGCGGCTGGGGTCGCAGGTGGCGCGAGGCGCAGCGCGCAGATCCCGCGTGGTCGGAGCTCGAGGATCTTCGCACGGCCCTCCGCTGGTCGATCGAGGAAGGCTTCGTCGATCCGGGTCGCACGATCCTGGATGGATGGTCCTGGGGCGGGTACCTGGCCCTGCTCGGATTGGGAGTCCATCCGAGCGATTGGTCCCTGGGCATCGCCGAGCTGCCGATGGCCGATCCAATCTCGCTCTACTCCCAGGCGATGCCCGCCATCCGGCGCATGGATGCGGCCATCTTCGGCGGCACGCCTCGAGAGCAGCCCTGGGCGATCTGGTCCCGCTCGCCGATGACCTGGGCGCCGCGGATCGAGGCGCCGCTGCTGCTGATCGAGAGCAGCCGGGATGCGCGCTGTCCGCCGGCCCAGATCGACCGCTTCCGGACGCGTCTGGAGGGCCTCGGCGGGCGGGTCGAGAGCATCCGTCTGGAGGGGGGGCACGGCCCGCCCTCGTCGGTCGAGCGCCGCGATCTCTTCCTGCGAAGGCTCGAGTTCGTGCGCCGCTGGCTGCCGGAGGCGTTTTCGGACGCCCCCGGCAGCGATACACCGCTCCGCGTCAGCGGATCGTGATGCGTCCCTCGCCTCCCCGCGGATAGTCGGCGGCGCGGACGACGCCGCCGAGATCGTTCTCGATGAAGCCCTGCAGCGACTGCTGATCCGTGGCGCCGACCGTCACGTTCGGCACGGCGGGATAGGCGTCACCGCCGTTCAAGGAGAAGTTCAGCGCGGCCACGTCGACCGTCACGTCCCGGGTGATGCCGTCCTCGACCACCACCGTGCCGTCGGCCAGGATGAGCGTGCGCACCCGCTCGCCGGGCGAGATCTGCACGCCCGTATTCTGGTCGGCCACGCGAGCCGGGAAGCTCGTGTCGATCACGAGCGTCGTGCCCTCGGAGACGTGCGCGAAGCCGCCGTCGCCCGAGGCCGGCAGCCGGATCGCGCCCTCTTCGATGATCTGGCGAAGCGTCTCGCCCGGCACATCCTCGGCGATCGCGACGAAGTTGCCGAAGGGCTGGAGCCGGAAGGTGTCGGCGATGCTGATCGGTCCGGCCAGCTGGTCGACCTCGCCACGGACGCCGCCGCCGTTCTGGAGGCCGATCTGCGGCAGGTCGAGGCCGAACTCGGCCGCCCGCGCGCGCGCGGTGGCGAGGTGGGCGTCGGCGATCAGGTTGCCGCAGTTGTTCTCCCCGCCGCGGACCTCGTTGCGTTCGCAGTCGAGGTCGATCTCGCTGGTCCCGATCAGGGTCGCCGCCAGCTCGGCCTCGAAGTCGGCCACCGGCCGCTCGACGAGGATCTTCTGGACGAGGGATTCGCCGACGGCTTCGGGGCCCCGATCCGTGACGAGCCGGATGCCCGAGTCGCCGCGGTCGATCGAAAGGACCTCGCCCCGACGATCGAAGGTCAGCTGCAGCTGACCGACATAGCGATAGTTGCCGGGCGTCGTGACGACCGGGACCTGTCGGCCATCGAGGTCGAGGGCGATCTGCGGGTACTCGCCGAAGACGTTGTCCGCATCGCCCGGGAAGAGCTCGGTTTCCTCGTCGGCGAGCACCTCGTCGCCGCCACCCCCGATCACGACGTCGACGTCGCGCAGGGATCCGACCAGGGCCTTCTCGCTCTCGATGCCCTGGAGATGGGATTGCAGCACGATGACGTCGATGCCGTGCCGGCTGAGGCGATCGATTTCGGCCTGGGCAATTCCGGCCAGGTCGGTCAGCACGGCCACGCCGCCGGGCGACGAGATCGTCGGCAGCGCGGTCGTCGTGAGGCCCACGACGCCGATCCGCTCGCGCCCGGCCCGCACGATCGTGCTCTTCACGATCCGGCTGCCGGCGAGATCGGCCAGCGCCGGCTCGCCCGAGAGGTCGAGGTTGGCGGAGACGAAGGGCGCGTTTCGCACGGTCTGGACGAAGCGGCGCAGCGTCGCCGGTCCGAAGTCGAACTCGTGGTTGCCGATCGCCAGGGCGTCGTAGCGCAGCAGCGCCGCGGCGATGCCGTCGAAGAAGGGTGCGCCCTCCTGCTGCGAGGCCTGGAAGGTCGTTCCGGGCAGGTAGTTGTCACCGGAGTTGAGCAGCACGACCGCCCGATTGAAGGACTCGCCGCGGTCCCAGGTTCCGAAGAACGACAGGAAGCGCAGCGTATCGACCTTCCGCTGGAAGCGTGCGATGCCGCCGAAGAGGGTGTCCTCGACGCCGTCCCCGTCTGTGTCGCGAGCGGTCGGCAGCAGGCTCGACTCGCCATCGTTGTTATGCAGAATCGTGAGGGTGAAGGCCGGCCGATCCGACGACCCGCCGCCGCTGGCCTGGGCGGGGAGCGATGTCGCGACGAAGGTCGCGCAGAGAGCTGCGGCGAGACCGGAGCAGGCGTTGCGGCGGGCGGTTCCACGCCCACGAGAGGAGAATGTCTTCACGTTCGGGTGTCCTCGATTCGATTGAGGCGCCGGGGATCGGGGGCTCCTGCCGGCCTTCCCCGCGGCACGGATCGCGACAGAGGAAACCCCACGCCGATGCCGAGGAGGTCACGCCGGGCCGAATTCGGCGTGACGATCCAGTTGCTGATCGAAGAATTTGCCGATCACAGAACCTCTTGATCGGAAGCGCCGGTCGATCCGAAGAGAGCGACGGACAGGGGCGCCGCCTGCAGTGCCTCCAAGGCTCACGCGGGCGGGGAGGTCCGATCCAGCAGCAGGCTCCCGAAGATCCAGAGCACGATCACTCCGCGACCGCTCCAGGCGATCGTCCGGATCCAGTTCGTGCGGACCAGGGCGGTATGGGCGGCGGTATCGAAGCCGCGTCCGAGGGTCTCGTGGAGGGGCACCTGCACCAGAAAGGTCGAGAGCCACACGATCACCAGCAGCACCAGGCCGACCCGGAAGAACGGCTGTCGGGCGAGGTCGCCACCCGCCAGCCACAGAGCGAGGGCGGTGCCGAGTTCGAGCAGCATCATCGGCGCCACGACCGGCCCGATACGGCCGACGTGCCCCGCCTCGAAGAGCGCGAACTCGTCCGCGCCCACCCGGGCCATCAGGGGATACTGCACACGCTGCACCAGCCAGCAGAGCCCGACGAGGTACCAGGTGGCCGCGCCGTGGACGAGCAACAACAGCACTTCGAGCTGGGAGAGGATGAAAGAGCTGGCCATGTCGAGGGTTTCCCGTGTCTGTATCTGGGCGCACCGCGACGGGTCGGTCGTTTGCATCCCGAAGAACCCAGCCCGGCGAGCCCATCGCGACGAATCCTACCCGCCCGGGCGTTGGTCGGAGGCCGGCTGGCAGACCCGGCAGACGTAGAGGCGGCGACCCGCGAGCTCGAGCCGCTCGATCTTCGCCTCGCAACGGCGACACGGCGCGCCAGCGCGGGCGAAGACCCAATGGCGGGCCTTTCGCCAGGGCTCGCCCCCCGCGCGCAGCGCCCGGGCCCGGGCGTCGGGAAGGGTGACGCCGCGCAGGCGATAAGCGCGACGCGGGAGCCGGAGCAGGGCGCGGGCAAGGCGGTCGCGGGAAGTGGCGTCGAGGTCGACTGGCCGCAGGGTCGGGTCGAGACGTGCCTCGAAGCAGATCTCGGAGCGGAGGTAGTTTCCGAGCCCGGCGACGAACGATTGATCGAGCAGCAGGGCCGCGAGGCGGCGGCGAAGGAATCGCCGATCCGCGAGCCGCTCGACCAGCGTCGCGACGTCGAGCGCTGGGTCGAGGGCATCGGGGCCCAGGCGCGCCAGATAGGGATGCAGGCCAAGCCCGACCTCGTCGAGGATCTCGATCTCCGAGGCGCTGTAGAGCAGTGCCCAGCGGTGTTCGCTCTCGATCGCCAGCCGCAGCTGCCGTCCGGTCTGGGGCATCACCCCGGGACGGGTCACGAGCCAGCGGCCGTAGAGCTGATTGTGGCTGTAGATCGTGAGGCCGTTGGCGAAGCCGATCAGCAGGGCCTTGCCGCGAGGTCGCACGAAGTCGACCCGCTCGCCCGTGAAGCCCGGGGCGCGACCCTGCAGCGCCGGAAAGGCGAATCGCACGGCAAGCGCCTGCCGCCCGCCGATCGCGGCCCGGATCCGATCCGCCTCGCGCGCGATCTCCGGTCCCTCCGGCACCGACTAGCGTTCCCGGATCACGAGCGGGCCCCGTCGACCAGCGGGACCCCGCAGGCCGAGAAGAGCGCTGCCCAGGTACCGGCATGTCGGGTGAGCGTGTCCCGGTAGCGCTGCCAGAGCCCGGATCTCGTCTGCGTATCGAGAACCTCGCGAGCCCAGTCTTCCATCGTGGCGGAGACGGGGACCGAGTCCCGGGTCGCCCGGTAGAGCGCGTCGAGACCCTCGAGCACCCCGCCCATCCGCCGGTCGAGCTCGACGAGCTTCGGCTGCAGCGGCAGGTAGCCTTCGCGGAAGTCGCGCACGAGACGCTTGCTGCGGCCGTCGCAGTCCGTCTGTGCCCTCGGAGCGATCCAATCGGCGACGCGCGCGAGCTCGATCCGCGTCGTCTCGAGCGCCCGCAGCGAGGCGCCCACGGCGCGATCGTCCCGGAGCTCGGCGAGGGCCGTCTCGATCGTCTCGACCGCGCCGCTCGCCTCGTCCCGAGCGCTCCTGGCCGTCGTCCTTCCTACCGCGTCCGCCAGCTGGCGAAGCTGCCAGGCTCCGTCCTGCGGATCGCGACCGCCGACCAACGCGGCTGGCCCAGCCGTCAGGTAGCGCTCGAGCTCCGCGTCGAGCCAGATCGCGTTCCAGCGATGCACCGCGAGCTCGGGCTCCTTCGCCTCGAGAACCGATTGCAGCCGCGCCGCCCGATCCCCTTCGAGGGATGCGAGGCACTCGCGGCCCGTCGTCAGCACCTCGACCTCATGGGCGAGCCGTCGGGTCGGCACGGAGAGCTTGCCCAGCGGACCATTACGAGTGGCTACGACCTCGGAGAGGGGACAGCCGATCAGCCCGAGGAACTCGAAAGGCCCGATCCGCGTGTCGCCGACGGTCACCCGTCGCTCCCGCCGCCGCGGCAGCCAAGTCTCGACGGCCGGCCCCGGTCCTGGCCGGGCAGCGGAGCCCCCCGGCTCGACTCCAGCGGGCGGCTGCTCGGGGGGTCTGGCGAGATCGGCACCGAGCGTCTCCTGGATGCGCTTCCGGTAGCGCGTCGCCGCCTCGTCGACCCCCACCGGTCCGCAGCCCAGCAGGCAGAGTCCCAACCCGGCCGCGAGAATGCGACCTCGCGCTCGGTCCCGGGATCGGCTGGCTCGGACGGAGGGCTGTTCCGGGCAAATGTCTATATCTTGTCCTGGACAAATCATGTACGAAGCATAGGCTCCGAGACAGATGTATGTCTACACCTTTTCAAGACGATGTCGAACCGCCCGCTCAGGGCGGCAGCCACTGGCCAACCCGGACCGCGGACTGCCGGATCGACTCCGTGGCCCTCGCCTGCTCGAGCCTGCGCGCGAGGTTCGGCAGCGGCGATTCGGGCAGCGCATCGGGGAGCTGCTCCTACTGGCTCCGGTCCTCATGGCCGAAGCCTGGCGGCCGACGCAGAGACCCCGAAGTCCCACCCAGCAGAGGGAACCAACCGCGGGAGCCCGCTGAGGGCGCTCCCGTTACGTGCAAGGAAGGACGGATCATGAGCATGAAGAAGGACGAGCTGTCGAAGACGAGCGAAGGGGCGCAGCCCCGGATCACGCGGCGCGAGCTCACTCGCGGCGCGCTCGGCGCCGCCGGGCTGGCGCTGGTGGCCGGAGTCATGCCGCGGCGGACGCGGGCCGACGACCACTCGATGCCAGACGCGACGCAAGACCAGAAGCACGGCGAGCAGGCGAAGACGCCTGAGCTCGTCAGCGACTTTCCCGAGAACGAGCTGCTGCTCTCGCAGGTGAAGTACGTCGCGGTTTCCGAGCTCGAAGGCAAGCAATGCGGAAACTGCGCGCTGCTGATCGGACGCGACGGTGACTACGGGCGTTGTGGCTTGTTCCAGAAGGGACAGGTCCACGTCACCGGGTGGTGCACGTCCTACATCTACAAGCCTGGCACCTGAGCGAGTTCGGGCGATTCCGGGCGAGGTGGATGGCGAGCGATAGCCAACCCGCCGCAATGCTCGGCGCGGGTCAGCGCTTCGAAAGACCCACGCCGAGCATCTTGCGCCGCAGATAGGCGTACTGCTCGAGTAGCGGAAGCCCCTTCGGACAGACGTCGTGACAGCCCATCAGGCCGACACAGCCAAACACGCCATTCTCGTCGGAGACCACCTCGAACCAATCCTGATCGTCGCGAGCATCGCGTGGATCGCGCATGAAGCGCGCGATGCGGTTCAGGCCGGCGGCGCCGACGAAGTCTGGATTGACGTTGGCGACGCCGCAGCCGGCGATGCAGCAGCCGCATTCGATGCAGCGCTCGCCCTCGTAGATCGCCTGCGCCAGGTCGGCGTCCATGCGCTCCTCGCTGGCCCCGGGCTCGAAGGGCGCGCGCTCGTGGATCCAGGCTTCGACGCGCTCCGCCATGCCCCGGAACCAGCGGCCGGTGTCGACGGAGAGATCGCCGATCAGTTCGAAGGCCGGCAGCGGCTCGAGCCGGATCGTCTCGGGCAGCTCCTTCGTGAGCGTGTTGCAGGCGAGCCGCGGGCGACCGTTCACGAGCATGCCGCAGGAGCCGCAAATCGCCGATCGGCAGGCGAAGTCGAATTGCAGACTCGGGTCGAGCTCCTCGCGGATCCGGTTCAGCGCGATGTAGAGCGTCATGTAGGGTTGCTCGTCGAGTTCGAAGGTCTCGATCCGCGGCGGACGCTCAGGCTGGGCGGCGTCGAAGCGGAAGATCTCGAAGACGAGTCGACGGGGGGTCTCGAGCTGGACGGCTTGAGTGCTCATTCGTTTCTCTCCGGTCGCATCGGGCGATTTTCGTAGCCTTGCCAACGCCCCCACTGCATCCGTGAGCCCATCGGCTCCTGCGTGGGCAGCGATCCCTCGCGGTGCATGGCTGCGGGGGCGTCGGCGTTGTAGGTCTCGAGGCTGCGATCCATGGGCTTCTGGGCCGACTTTCCGTATCCGCGGTCGCCGGGCGGCAGGTCGAGCAGGCCGACCGGCTCGTAGCGGAAGCTCGGCCGTTCACCGCCGAGGGGCCAGCGGGCCAGCGTGCGACTCAGCCAGCGGCCGTCGTCGCGCGCGGGATGATCCGTGCGGCTATGCGCGCCCCGGCTCTCGGTCCGTTCGAGCGCGCCGATCGCCGTGATCAGCGCCAGTCGCGTCATGCCCTCGATCCGGAAGGCCGCGGTCAGCTCCGGGTTCAGGCCAGGGCCACGGCTGCGCAGGCCGATGCGGCCGATGCGGGCGAGCTCGGCCTCGAGCTCCTCGACCGCGCTCTCGAGCTCGTCGCCCGTGCGGAAGACGCCGACCTTGCGGTTCAGGATCTCGCCCACGGCGTCGCGCACCTGATAGACGTGCTCGCTCCCAGATCGCCCCGAGGCGGTCGGTGGCCGATCGAGCCAGCCCTGAAGTCGCTTCTGCGTCTCGATCAGGAACTCGTGGGCCACGCGCGTCTCGACCTCGAGGCTCTCGCTCGCCGTCCGCTCCGCCACGCGGCGCCCCACCACCCGCCCCGCCACGACCGTCTCGGCCAGGCTGTTGCCGCCGAGGCGGTTGAAGCCGTGCATGTCCCAGCAGGCCGCCTCGCCGACCGCGAAGAGCCCGCGCATCCCGTAGGCCTCGCCGTCCTTGTTCACCCGGATCCCGCCCATCGAATAATGCTGGATCGGCCGGACCGGGATCGGTGCCTTCGCAGGATCGAGGCCGTTGAAGTCGCGGCAGATGTCCCAGACCTCGCGCAGCTTCGTGCGAAGATGGCGCTCGCCGAGATGGCGCAGGTCGAGCCAGAGATGGTCGCCGAAGTCGCTCGGAACGCCGAGGCCGCGCTTGATCTGATCCATCATGTGGCGCGAGACGACGTCGCGGCTGGCGAGCTCCTGCTTCTCGGGCTCGGCCTCGACCATGAAGCGCTCGCCCTTCGCGTTCAGCAGATGGCCGCCGTCGCCGCGGCAGCCCTCGGTGACGAGAATTCCGCTCGGCACGAGTCCCGTCGGATGGAACTGCACCGCCTCCATGTTGGCGAGCGGCACGCCGGCCTCGAGAGCGAGCACGGCGCCCGTACCCTCGTTGATGGTCGCGTTGGTCGTGTAGCGGCCGTAGATGCGACCGTGGCCGCCGGTCGCGATCACCGTCGACTTCGCCAGCCAGGCCGAGAGCTGCCCGGTCCGCAGGCAGCGTACGACCGCGCCCCAGCAGCGGCCGGCGTCGTGGATCAGGCTCATCGCCTCCACGCGATCCAGCACGTCCACCCCGAGCCGCACGACCTCGCCGTCGACGGCGTAGAGCACCGCATGGCCCGTTCCCGCCGCCGCATAGCACGCGCGCCACTTGGCGGTGCCGCCGAAGTCGCGATGCATGATCAGCCCGGCCTTCTCCTCGGGCTCGTCGATCTCGACCTTCTCGCCCTTCACGAAGTAGGTATTTCGGCCGGGTCTTACCCGCGTCCACGGCACGCCCCAATGGGCCAGCTCGCGCACGGCGATGGGCGCCTCCTCGGCGAAGATCGTCGCCACCTCCTGATCGGCGCCCCAATCCGAGCCCCGTACGGTGTCGAGGAAATGCAGCGTCGGATCGTCGCCCTCCGCCTTCGCACAGTTGCCGAGCGCCGCCTGCATGCCGCCCTGGGCGGCGCAGCTATGGCTGCGGCGCGGCGGCACCAGCGAGAGCAGCGTCACGGCATGGCCGGCGGTGGCGGCCTCGATCGCGCAGCGCTCCCCGGCCAGCCCGCCTCCGATGATCAACACGTCGGTCGTCCGGATCTGCATCGGATCAGCCCTCCAGCAGGAACGCGAGCGGCGGCTCCAGCCAGCCCGCCATCACGACGAGGGTGAGCAGGCCGAGCCCGAGGAAGGAGAAGAGCAGGACGTGCTCGAGTCGGCGCAGCGTGGTGCGTCCGAGGCGGGCGCCGACGCCCCATTTCACGGCGAAGCGGTAGAGCCCCGTGCTGGCGTGGAACTCGACACCCAACAATAGAACCGCGTAGAGGATCCAGAGCCCGCCGCCGACCCGGGCCTGGCTCGAGACGGCCTCGATCCCGACGTGCAGCCCGAAGAGATCCGTGAAAACGTCGAGCGCGACCAACACGAGATGGAAGCTCCCGAGCACGAGCAGGATCATCCCGGTCCAGACCTGCCAGATCCAGAGCGAGGACTCGACGTGTCCGGGCAGCGAGCCCTGCGCCGGCCGCAGTCGACCCGTCAGCGCGCGGAGTCGCCGCCGGTCGCGGATCTGGGCCGGGATCTTGCGACTGGCCATCACGCCGTGGACGAGGAAGAGGACGCTGATCGCAATCACCGTCGGCTGGGCGATGCGGAATTCCTCGAGGCCGCCCGCCAGGGCGTCGAAGCCCCGCTGGCCCGTCAGGATCGAGCCGACGAGAAACATATGGCCCCACATGAAGAAGGCGAGGGCGACGCCGCTGAGCCCGCTGACGAGCTCGTAACGGAGCTGGCGGCGGGCCTCCTCGAGACCGCCGCGGCTCGCCGCGCGGGGGAGGGGCGCGCCACCCGAGGTGCCCGAAGCGGGCGGGCCGCTCGGAGGGGCGGTGCCGCTTCCGGCTGATCGGCGGGAACGGGATGGGCCGAGGGGGCGGGATCGATCGAGAGGCGGAGTTGCGGTCGACATGAAAGGAGCCTAGGGCCGGCTCAGGCCCGTTCAAGTTTTGTCTAGATTTTCAGGTCAGGTCCCGGCTCGCCACCGTCACCGCCACCGATCCCGCAGTCGCAGGGGTCGCTAGACGCCCGCCCGGGTTCGTCTCGCCAGTCCGGAGGGTCCGCCCGAACGAGGCTCAGATCGCGATGCCCTCGTGGTCGCAGAGATCGCCGAGAATGTCTTCGAGCAGCGCCCGGGCCGCTGCGGTCTGGTTGCCGAGCCTGCGGTGGATCTCGGTGTCGGCGTCGTCGCGCGACTCGCAGGTGAGCGAGTAGCGCTCGAAGGAGACGAGGGCGGCGACGAGGGCGGCGAGATGGTTCGGGCATTCGCAGTCGATGCCCGAGCTGACCTCGAAGAGTCGCGCGATCTGCTCGTCGTCGAAGCGCCGCGCCGGGCGCGCCGGGATCGCCGACCCGGCCGCAAGGGCCGCCGCGTCGGCGGTCCCGTTCTCCGTTGCCCCTGCCTCCTCCGGTCCCCCCGTATCGGCCGCTCGAGGCGCGGAACTCGCGAGCAGGCCGCTGTCCCGGGCTTGCTCGATCATGCGTTGGTCGAGGAGGATCCGGCGGAGCTGCTCGAGTCGGACGGGACTCTGGACGAGACGCGCCCCGGCCTGCGCCAAACGGGCCAGGGCGGCGCGGGGCGCGAATCGGTAGAGGACGACGACGAGCGGCTTCGAGGGGAGGTCGCGGCAGCGCTGTACGAGCTCGCGGGCGTGGCGCCCCACGGAGTCGAGTTCCAGCACTGCGATTTCGCAGGGATCCCGGCGAAGCCGATCCACGAAGTCGCTCGCCTCGCTCGCGCTGAACCCGATCTCGAGCTCGGGACATGCGATCGAATTCGCTTTCAGCTGGGCGGCCAACCCGGGCGCCATCAGGCCGAGCCGCCACGTGCCCGCGCCGGGCTCGAGGGCGCCTGACGAGCGGCCGCTTCGACCGAGCTCGGCGAGGCGCTCGAGCCGCGCCCGCAGCTGATCGTCGGATAGGCGGGCGATGGTGCTGATCGACTCGTTGCAGTCGACGAGCGCCTTCAAGAGCTGCAGCCGCTCGACCGTCTCGTCGTCATAGCGCCGACGGCCGGTTGCGCTCCGGGAGGGCGCGATTGCACCGTAGCGACGTTCCCACGCTCGGATCGTGTGGGGATCCACGCCGGTCAGGGTGGCGACGGTGCCAATCTGGTAGCTGTTCTCCGCGTCCATTCCGTTCCCAGGGCTCATCATCCGCTCGCGCTTTTCTGGCTTCGGATTCACTCTGAATCGAAGGCTGTCCAATCAAGGTTATTCAGATCAGGTCTGCTTTCCGCAGGCCGTGGCCATATGGCCGCGAGGCTGGGCGGAATCCGCCGGCCTCAACCGCGGCCGCTGCGGCGTCGGCGCCCCCGGAGCGCGACCATCGACGCCATCGCCAGGGCGGCAATCGCATTCGCCAGGGCGATCCTTCCGATGCCCAGCGTCTCTCCCGATACACCGAGCAGCAGGCCCAGGATCATGAAGGTCCCCTGAAGGCCCCCGAAGAGCCCGGCGATTCCAAAGACGAGCTGCAGCCGCAGGGGCACGCCGCGGCGAGAGAGCGTGGCCTCCGCCGAGACCGCAGCGGCAGCGACCGTGAGGAACGCCGCGCCGTGGAGCAGCGTGTAGCCGAACACCAGGCCGGGCTGGATCGGCGCGCCCAACGGAATCGCCTCGCTTCTCAGCAGCGCCGCCCCAAGCACGTTCGGCGTCCCCAGTGGATGACCGGCCAGGACGTCGAGCAGGAGCATCAGCAGGGCCACCGCCGCCGCTCCCGTCAGCCCGACGGGAATCGCGGCTCCGAGGTAGGGCAGGCTTGCTGCGTTCTGGTCGGGATCGGTCGTGGATTCGAGTGTTCGAGTGGTCATCGGGATCTCCCTGGCGGTCCGTTGTTTCATCTTTGGTTTACGACAGTCGCCATCGCCCGTCGTCGCCTTTTCTCTGCTGTCCCCGTCTGTCGTCTTTGCCAGACGTGTTGGCTGCCTCTCGAGCGCAGGGCGCCCCGTCAGAACGCGCCCGAGCCCAGATCCCGCTCGCCATTCTCGATCGCCCGTACGATGCACTCGGCTGCCTGTCTCGGAGCCAGACCCTCGGCGAGGCGCGGCGGTTCGCCCGCGATCGGCCGTGAGTCGAGGCCCGTCGCGAGGTGGGGCGGTCGGATGTCGAGCACGTCGATGCGTCGGCGGCGAAGCTCGCGGGCGAGCGCATGATCCAGGGCGGTCAGGGCGGCCTTGGTCGCGGAGTAGAAAGCCATGCCTGCGGTCGGACGTTCCGCGACGATCGCGCTTACCTGGGCGAGGAAGCCCCCCGCTTCGAGCACCGGCAGGGCGGCCTGGACGAGGCGCAACGGGCCGAGCAGGTTGGTGGCGAGCAGCTCGTCGACCACCGGATCGCAGAGCGATTCGACCGGGCCGAAGGCCACCACCCCGGCCGCATTCACGACGCCGTCGAGTCGACCGTGAAATGCGACCGCCTGCTCGACTGCCCGACGACACGCGTCGGCGTCGGCGATGTCGCCCATCACCTGGGGACCCGGCAGGCCGCTGGCTTCGAGACGGCTCGCCGAGCGTCCGAAGAGCACCAGGTTCGCGCCGGCCTCGTCGAGCCGAGCGCCTAGCGCCCGACCGAGACCGCCGCTCGCACCCGCGAGCAGGACGCTCGCACCATCAAGGCTCCGTTTCATGCGACCCTCCGAGTGTCGGCCGACGCGGTGACGAGCCCGGACGCGTCGACGACCGGATGCTGCCACCGGAAGGAGACGAGTTCATCGAGGCTCGCCGGCAGTCCTTCGGCGACCGACGGGTAACGGGGCGAGAGTCCGAGCTCGGGCCAGACGAGTCCCGGCGCGACGGGCAGCTCCATGCCCCAGCCGCGGACGGTGTCGGGGGCGAAGAGCGTGGGGCGCCGCCGCAGATCGGCCAGCCGCTCGAGGACGTGGGCACCTGCCAATGCCAGGGTCCGGGGCATGCGCAGCATCCGGACCCGGTGGTAGTGATCATCGAGCACCCGAAAGAAGTCGTTCCAGCAGGTCGGGTAATCGTCGGCGACCGGCGAGGTTCCGACCCAGCCGGCAGACGCGGCGGCGATCAAGAGCCTTGCGGCATCGTGGACATGGAGATGTCCGTGGGTGTTCCAGCCCGAGCCCGGCAGCACGATCAGTCCCGACCGGAGCTGGTCGAAGAGGAAGCTCCGCGCCCCGTAAACGTGGGGCAGTCTGAGGATGCCGAGGGTCAGGGCGTCGGAACTCCGCGCTCGAAGGCCTTGCTCGGCCTCGAGCTTCACGCGGCCGTACCCGATGGCCGGTGCGGGTGATGTCTTGTCGGTGATGGGCTCCGGGCTGGAGCCGTAGACGAGCAGACTACTGGCGAAGATGAACCGCTTGACGCCCCCCGCCCGGGCCGCGTCGAAGAGCGCAAGGGATCCGTCGACGATCGTCGGCCGGAGCTTCGCATCCCGTTCGAAGGTGGCCCGCGCCGCCAGATGGATCACCTCGTCGATCCCTTCGACGGCGCGGGCCAGGGACGAAGGTCGTTGCAGATCGCCGTAGACCGCCTCCACCCCGGGCATCGACAGCAATCGCCCGCGAGCCGGCCGTCGAACGAGCAGCCTCGGTCGGCGCCCTGCGACCGCGAGCTGTCGGGCGACCTCGAAGCCGATGAAGCCGGTGGCCCCCGTGACGAGAACGCGAGCTGTGCTCGTTGCTCTCGCGCCCTCGGCATTCGACCCGGCGCTCGCCTGGCTGATTCTCGATTCGGTGCTCATTGGAGCCCCAGCTCCCGGGCCAGCTCCCGGGCCGACCGGCTCTCCCGCAATGCGAC
Organism: uncultured Spirochaetaceae bacterium; assembly: GCA_964457385.1. Classification (GTDB taxonomy): domain Bacteria; phylum Myxococcota_A; class UBA9160; order UBA9160; family UBA4427; genus UBA4427. Next base: position 3,311 of record CAYWGW010000023.1, on the reverse strand, counting down.
CAGGGCCTGCTTCTCGATCTGTCTCACCCGCTCGCGGCTGACACCGAGTCGTCGACCGATCTCCGCCAGGGTCTGCGGCGGTCGTCCGCCCAGCCCGTAGCGCCACTCGATCACGTGTCGGTCGCGCACCTCGAGATCGGGGAGCAAGGTGGCCAGCGCGCGACCCAGTGCGGCCCGGTCGAGATCGGTGCAAGGCTCCTCGCCCGGCTCCGCCGCCAGCGTCTCGCCGACCGTGAGGGCGTCGGCGCTGCCCACCGGTGCCTCGCAGGAGATCTCGGCCGACAGACTACGTCGCAGATCGTCGATCTCCCCCTCGCTCGCGGCGACGGCCTCCGCCAGCATCCGCTCGCTCGGCTCGGCCGCGAAGCTGACGCGCATCTGTCGTTCGACCTGCTTCAGCTTGCGCTGCTGATCGAGCACCGGGCTCGGCACCCGGATCACGCGAGAGTCGTTCGCGACCGCCCGGACCAGCGCCTGCTCGATCCACCAGACGGCGTAGGTCGAGAACTTGTAGCCGCGGGTGTAGTCGAACTTCTCGACGGCGCGGATGAGGCCGACATTGCCCTCCTGGATCAGGTCGAGGAAGGGCACGCCCTGGCCGCGGTAGCTCTTGGCGCAGCGGATCACCAGCCGAAGGTTGTGGGTGATGAAGCGGTTCTTGCTGTCCGTGAGGCGGGCCAGCGCCTCGGCGGCGCGCCCCAGAATCGCGGTCATCGCGGGCCGGCCCCCGACTTCGGCGGGATCGGCTGAGGCCGGTAGCGCTTCGAGGATCGAGACCAGCTTCGGCAGCGCGACGTGGGCGGCGTCGAGCTGCGTGGCCAGCTCGGCGCGGATCGATGCGAGCTTCTCGCGAGAGGCCCGCCGCTTCCGGGCCCGTTCGAAGCGCTCGAGGGTGGCCTCCACGACCGCCAGCTTCTGGTCGATCACCTTCGACCAGTTCGTCCCGCTGGCATCGCGGTGGAAGTGGCTGAGCGCGCCCGAAACCAGGCCGCGCTGCTGCCGGTCGCGCCACTCGCTCACGACCTGCCGCGCGGTCTCCGGAAGCTTCGACAGCTCCTCACGGAGACTGCGCTCGGCCTCGGCCATCGCCATCGAGAGATGATCCTGCTCCTCCGAGGAGAGCACCGGCGTATCCCGGATCTCCCCCAGGTAGTTGTCGAGGATGGCCGGCTCCGGCCCCGCTCCCGCTCCTTCCGACTCGACCGACTGTCCCTGCTGGAAGCTGCCCATGTTCCGAGCTCCTTCGATTGACCCTGCTCGGCCGGTGGATCGGATCTCCGATCGCCGGCGCGTCTGTGTTCGACAGGCAGAATATCGGATTTTGTCTAGATAATGTCAATATTAAATCTGCTTTAAATATGAACAAATATAGACGGGATGCTTCCCCCCCCCGGGAGTGTCCCGAGCCCGCTCCCTTACTTGCCCTCGGCAGCAGGCTCGCCTGGATGTCGCCGGGTGGAGTCGTCCCCTGGCTCTTCCTCGCCGTCGTGCTGCTTACGGGCGGCTGGCTGGCCACCTGCGGACCGAAGGGCAGCCCCACCATCGAGGCGGTGGTCGCGTTCTGGCATCGGGTCGATCTGACTCGGGTCTTCCTCGTTCCGCTCTCGTGGTTGGTGCTGATGACGCCGAAGGTCGTCGGTCGCCACGCGCTCTCCGATTGATCTTTTCGACGCAGTGGGTTGCTCGTACCATGCTGGATCAACCACCTCGAGGGACGAATGATGAAGCTCTCCGCGATTCGATCGGCCGGGTTCCGGTGCTCCGGTGTCCGTCCGCTCGTGATCCTTGCGGTTCTGGCCCTGTCGGCCTGCGCCAGCCCGCCCCCCGAGCCCACGGACAATCTCACGCTGGGGGACGTCCAGAGCAAGATTTCCGTCGGGATGGACGCGGCGGGCGTCGCCCAGGCACTGGGATCGCCTAACATCGTGACGACGGACGGCGAAGGCCGGGAGGTCTGGATCTACGACAAGATCTCGACCGAGAGCCAGGCGAGCGAGTCGGGCTTCTGGGGTGGTCTCCTGATCTTCGGGGGCAGTCGATCGAGCAGCCAGAGCTCGAAGACCCAGAAGACGCTGACGGTCGTGGTCAGGTTCGACGAGAGCAAGAAGGTCCGCGACTTTGATTACAACTACTCGAAGTTCTAGGACTCGATCTCCGAGGCCGCGCGCGCGCTGGCTCGGGCTCGCGGCATGGCTGCTCACGGCATGGCTGCTCGCGGTGGGGCTGCTGGCGGCGGCCTGCATGCCGCCGCAGACGCAGCCCGGGGACTTCTTTCGCCTCGATCCCGAGAGCGCGGCCCATCGGGCGATGCAGACCCGCCACTTCGAGACGCGCAGCTTCGACGAGCTGCTCTCGGCCTCCGCGGCCGTCCTCCAGGACCTCGGCTATCAGATCACCGAGAGCGAGCGCGCCGTCGGCTTCCTGCGTGGTTCGAAGGAGCGCAGCGCGCGCGAGTACGGCCAGGAGATCAACCGCGGACTGGTGGTCTTCTTCAGCTCCCTGGGTGTCATCCTGGGCGCGAATACGATGTACGTCCCGCCCGTCGACCTCCACCAGCAGATCAACGCCTCCCTGATCGCGCGCCCCGCGCAGCGGAGGGCCGCCACCGGGGGCGCCGAGGCCACCGGTGGCGCCGAGGCCACCGTGGACGTCGAGTCGAAGACCGAGGTCCGGGTGTTTTTCTACCGGATCATCTGGCAGGGGAGCGGCTCGATCGGGGACGAGGAGATCCCGCCCGGATCGCAGAGGATGGAGATCGTCCGCGATCCCGAGGTCTATCAACAGTTCTTCGCGCGCCTCTCCAAGGCGATCTTCCTCGAAGCGCAGAAGATCTAGCACGGAGTCCAGAGGAGGCCGGACGAGCATGGCACGCATGGGGATTCGAATCGGGCTGTTCGCCGCTGGGGTGCTCGGCGTCCTCTTCACGCTCGGAGGCTGCGCGGGCTCGCCGCCGGCGACCCAGGATCTGCTCTCGATGACCGAAGAGCAGATGAAGCTTCGCTCGTTCCAGACGCGGGATGTCGAGGCGCCGTCGCGCAGGCAGGCCATCCAGGGCGTGCTCGCCGCGCTCCAGAATCTCGGCTTCATCGTGGAGCGGGTGAACGAGCCGCTCGGTCTCGTCACCGGCGCTCGCTTCGCCGAGCCCCGCTATACCGACGTCGTCGGGATCACCGTGACGATCCAGGAGCGGTCGAATGGCCGCATGACGATTCGCGCCAACGCGATCTTCAACAACGTGCCGATCGAGGATCCGGAGGTCTACCAGAACTTCTTCGCGACCCTCGAGCGCTCGATGTTCGTCGAGAGGCTCT
>CAYWGW010000022.1:25315-34082 GCA_964457385.1 uncultured Spirochaetaceae bacterium | reverse complement strand
CATGGCGGACAAGCTCGATCACCACCCGGAGTGGTCGAACGTCTACGATCGCGTCCGGGTCCATCTCGTGACCCACGACGCGGGCGGCGTCACCGAGCTGGATCTCGAGCTCGCAGCCCGCATGAACGAGCTCGCCGCCTCCGACCAGAAAGCCTCGCGAGGCTGACGCGCCCCGCAGACCGACGGGCCCGCGACACCATCCGCCCCGACCACCCGCGACTGCCCGCGACCACCCGCGACGACCCTCAGGCGCCGAAGGTGAGCAACTCGTGGGCCTCCCGCGTGCGCTCCGGAATCCGGATGCCGAGCGGGCAGCTGCCCAGACAGGGGGCCGAGCAGCCGGCACAGACCGAGGCGTTCACCTCGAGCTTCGAGTAGAGCTCCATCGCCTCCTTCTCCGAGCGGTAGTCCTCGAAGTACATGCGATGCCGGAGCACGTCGTGGATCGGTACGCCCTCCGGACAGCTCCCGAGGCAGACGCCGCAATGAGGGGCGCAGTAGGTCCCGGCGATTCGTCGGTCGTAGCCCTCCAGGATGGCGACATCGTCGCTCGTGAGCGTCTGGCCCGAGGCGTGAAGGTATTCGTCCACGTGCTGCATCTCGAAGAAGGAGATCACGGCGCAGGAGACGTTGGGATCGGAGTGGACCCATCTCAGCGCCGCCTGGGCGTACGAGCTCGCTTCGTGGAAGTCCGCCAGGTTGCGATGCCTCGCGCCCTTCAGGGTCTTCATGGCGACGATGCCCATGTCCTGCTCCGCCCGGGCGCGGGCGATGATCTGGCTGAGCTCCGGCCAGATTCCATGGTGATAGGCGAGCATCATCACGTCGAAGCGGCCGGAGTCGATGGCCTGGTTCGCCACCTGCACGAGCCGCGGTGTATGGGTCGAGACGCCGAGGAAGCGGGCTTTGCCCTCCTGCTTCAGGCGATCGAAGGCCTCATGGACGTTCGGATCCATCAAGCGATCGAGCTCGTCGCAGGAGTGGATGTGGATCAGATCGACGTAGTCGGTGCCGAGGCGCCGCAGACTATCGTGGATCACCTCCTTGTAGCGTTCGACGGAGGTGCCGGCCGGCAGATGACCGAGCGGCGTACAGAACTTGGTCGCCAGAAACATCTGGTCGCGGGGAATCTCGCGCATGGCGGTGCCGACGACCTGCTCGCTGCCCGCCGTCGAGTAGTCGGGCGCGGTATCGATGTAGTTGACCCCGCGCTCGAAGGCCTCCTTCACGATCTTCACGTCGTCCTCGCCCCGCAGACGGCCCGCCCCGAGGACGGTGTCCGAGACGCGCCAGTCGGTGCGGCCCAGGCGACCGTAGGCCCGGACGCGGGCCTGCTTCCACCCGTCCTCCCAGACCGGATGCGTCTTTACGACACCGTCGTTGCCCGTGATCTCCGATCCGATCTGGCTCCAGCCGTGGCCGGCCTTCCCGATTCCGAAGAGCGCGTTGCTCGCCATCCCGACGCCGCCCGCCACGAACGCACCCACGCCGGCGCCGAGGCCGGCCGCCGAGCCGGCCAGGAAGCTGCGCCGACCCGGATCGGGCGCAGGGACCGCGTGTCGCCGGGCATGTCGCCGGACGACGAAGAAGACGACGATCGGGATCAGCGCGAGGCTGCCGATCCCGAGGACCATCCCCGCGGCCGCGTTCGGCATGTCCGCGAAGAATCCCTGGATGAATCCGCCCGCCGGAAACGCGCTCGCATCGAGACCGATCACGGCGCGATAGAGATAGCGACCGCTGATGCCCCATCCCGCGAGCAGCGCGAGGCCGCAGGCGATTGCGGCGACCCGACTGGTGGAGTTCTTTTCGAATGCCATCTCATCCCCTCCTCGGATTCCGGGCTTTCTGAACTACCCGGCTCGCCGGGACCGCCGGGATCGCTGCAGTCGCTTTTCGTGGGTCGTCGCGAAGGCCGCCCGCGTTGCGCGAGAGGACGCGCCTGGGCGACTATAGGGGTCCCCGGGCCCGCGCGAAAAGGATGAGAATGGCCGATCCACTGATCATTCCCGATGTGGCCTCGCTCCCGCACTACCAGGGACGGGAGCTCGGGACCACCGACTGGATCACGATCGACCAGGCCCGGATCGATGCCTTCGCCGCAGCGACGGGAGACGATCAGTGGATCCATGTGGATCCGGAGCGCGCTCGCCGGGAGTCCCCCTTTGGCACCACGATCGCACACGGCTATCTCACGCTCTCGCTCGCCCCGGCGCTGCTGCCGGACCTGGTCGTCGTGAACGGCTGTTCGAGGATCGTGAACTCCGGAATCGAGAAGCTCCGATTGCGGGAGCCCGTGCGAGTCGACAGCCGGATCCGATTGGGCGCCCGGATCGACGACGTGCGAGGCATGAGAGGCGGCGGCGCCCGGGTCGTGCTCGCGATCCACTTCGACGTCGAGGGCCAGAAGCGTCCCGCGTGCGCGGGTGAGCTCACCTTCGTCTACTTTCCCTGATCCGCGGCGGGTGCCCGGATACCGGGCCCGGAGACCGGCGCGGCGAATCGCCTGCGGGTTATGCTCGGCCCATGAAGATCGCTCTCGCCCAGATGAATCCGACCGTCGGCGATCTCGCCGGCAATCGGCGACTCGCCCAGGAGGCGGCGGAACGCGCCGCAAACGCCGGCGCAGACTGCGTCGTGCTGCCGGAGCTCGCCCTGACCGGCTACCCCCCGATGGACCTGCTCGCGCGGGACCGCTTCGTCGAGGACCAGCTCCGGGAGCTCGACGAGCTCACCCGCAGCTCCCGCCGCATCACGATCGTTGTGGGCGCCGTGATGCACGGGGAGCAAGCCCGTTCCCGTACGATCGAGAACGCCGCGGTCGTGCTCACCGGCGGACGCCAGCTCGCCTGGCGGGGCAAGACGCTGCTCCCGACCTACGACGTCTTCGACGAGACACGCTATTTCGCTCCCGCCATCGATCGCACGCCGGTCGATGTTCCTGGCCTGGAGATGCCGCTTGGCCTCGCGGTCTGCGAAGACACCTGGTTCCAGACCCGACCCTATCCGCTGGATCCCGTCGCGGAGCTGACCGCCCGCGGCGCCGGCGTGATCCTGAACCCCTCCGCGTCCCCCTGGCATGTGGGCAAGGCCGCCGAACGAAGGGCCATGCTGGCCGAGGTCGCCCGGCGCAACGCGCGACCCGTCGTCTTCGTGAACCAGGTCGGGGGCAACGACGAGCTCGTCTTCGACGGCGGCTCCTGCGTGATCGATGCGCGGGGCGAGGTCCACGCCGCCCTCCCGCTGTTCGAGACGGCACTCTCGATCTGCGAGCTGCCCCTCGGCCCCGGCACACCGCCGGGGGCCGTCGACGATCTCGAAGGCGCCGCCGAACTCGAGCGCGGACTCGTGATGGGCATCCGGGACTATTTCCTGAAGCAGGACCTGCCACCGGGCGCGGTCGTCGGTCTCTCGGGGGGCATCGACTCCGCCGTGACCGCCCATCTGGCGGTCGAGGCCCTCGGCGCCGAGCGGGTGCTGGGTGTCGCCATGCCCGGCCCCTACTCGTCCCCGCATAGCATCGAGGATGCCTTCGCGCTCGGGAAATCCCTCGGCATCGAGGTCCGCCGCGCCGACATCGGACCGATCTACGAGGGCTACCTCGATCTCTTCGCCCGGCTCTTCGGCGCGCAGGACGACTACGGCCTCACGCAGCAGAACATCCAGTCGCGCATCCGCGGCGCGATCCTGATGGCCTGCTCCAATTTCGAGAACCGGCTCGTGCTCGCAACGGGCAACAAGAGCGAGCTCTCGGTCGGCTACTGCACCCTCTACGGCGACACTGTGGGGGGCCTGGCGGTCCTGGGCGACGTCTACAAGGGAGACGTGTACGCGCTGGCCCATCACGCCAATCGCAAGGGCATCCGGATCCCTCCGCGCACGATCGAGAAGCCGCCGTCGGCCGAGCTCGCCGCGGATCAGCTCGATCAGGACGACCTGCCGCCCTACGACCTGCTAGACGCGGTCCTCCGCCAGGCGATCGAAGGAGAACGCAGTCGCGCTTCGATCGTAGCGCCCGAAGGCGCCTCCGAGGAGGTCACCAACGCCATCCTGAAGCGCCTCGATCGTAACGAGTACAAGCGGCGACAGACACCACTCGTCCTGCGGACGTCCCGGAAGGCCTTCGGCGCCGGCCGACGACTCCCCATCGTCCATCGCTATACCGGCTGATCCCCCGACTGATCCAGAGCTTGATCCGGAGCCCGTTCCGGAGCCGCCTCGTAGATCTTCGCGAAGAACCCGTTGACCGCATTCTCGCAACGCTCCGGCGGTAGCGCATAACGCTCCGAGAGCGTCTGCACGATGTCCCGGATCGAGGCGCGGCCGTCGATGCAGGCGAGAATCTCACCCTCGAAGACGCGCTCGTGCCGCATCCGCTCGAAGCGCGGCGAGGCCGGCACGCTCAGCTCGGGATCGGTCATCCAGGCGGGATAGAACGAAAAGGGCGCCTCGCTCGGGGCGACGGCGCCACGTCGGATCGCGCGGAAGACGAGGATCTCCTCGCTGCGACGGGGCATGCCGTGGGGCGAATGCAGATACGGAACCCGTCGCAGCTCGCTGGTCTCGACCTCGAGCCCCGCCCGCTCGAGTGCCTCCTCCATCTCCTCGCGCGTGTAGCGGTCTGCCAACGGCAGCGACTCGAAGCTCAGCGGCCCGAAGCTGATCCAGGTCCCCCCCGGAGCCATCAGCCCGCCCAGCCGCCGCGCCACGCGGTCGAAGGACTCGGGCAGGATGTCGACGAGCCAGGGCGTGAGGAGCAGATCGAAGGACTCGCGGGCAAAGGGCGGCGTGAACAGGTCACCTATCAAGTAGTGGAGAGGCGGCCCGGGCGGCGCCGGGGGCCGCTCGAGGGTCTGGTCGACGGCGACGTGCTCGAGGCCCATCGGCATGCGCGGCATCTCGGTCAGCACGAGCGAGTCACCCCGGGCCAGCAGCGCCCCCACGCGGCTCAGCAGGGGGTTGATGTCGAGCTGGATCACGCTGCCCCAGTCGCCTAGACGTGCGAGCTCATAGGCCAGGCGGCCGGCGCCGCCGCCCAGGACCAGCGCATGGCGGCCGGCGGGCGCTCCCCCGAGCAGGGGCTCGAGCAGGCCGAGGGTCGTCTGGATCTCGTCCTCGCCCCAGCACCAGTCCCGGAAGACGGTCTCCAGGTAGCTGGAGAAATGCTGTCGGCTCGGAATGCGATCGCGCGGCAGCCGGGCGCTCACCTCCGAGTTCGCGAAGGCGAAAGGCTCGAGCAGCCCGAAGACCTGGCGCCCCAGCCGTTCACTGCCGGCGCGCAGCCGGGCGAGCCGATCGCGCGTGGATCGCATCATCTCTTTCGTGGCCAGGGAACGGTCGAGGCTCGCGAGCTCCCCTGTGACCTCGTCCCGGAAACGCTGCAGCTTGGCGGCCCATTGGCCGCGAGAGCTCGCGACATCCGGGTAGAGCCAGGGCAGTCCGTCGTAGACCGGATGGATCGCCGGGCAGTCGCCGCAGGAAAGCTGCTCGACCGAGCACGCGATCAGCGGTCCGGCGCAGCGGGGGCAGCGCAGGGGCGCCGGCAGTGAAGGCCTGAGCTCGCTCATTGGCGGAAAGCGTAGCGACGATCGCGGGCAGACTGAATCGAAGCGGTCTTCTTCAGGCGATTCAGGTTCAGGCGATCAGGTCCAACGCGTCCAGGTCGCGGATCTGGGTCGCGCAGCGCTGGGCCATCGCCATGAACATGTCGTCCCCGCGCTCGGTCTGCCCGACCGCGATGGCCCCGAGGACCGTGATGAAGGGCCCCTGGAAGCTACCGTGCCGATAGGCATGACGGATCTGCTCGGGCTCGAGCTCCGCACCGAGCTCGGCCATCGCGCGCCGATAGACCTCGAGCATCCGATCCTCGTGGGCTCGGCGGTGCTCGGGCGGGCTGCTGTTGCCCAGCAGGTAGGCCAGATCCCGTCCGCCGGATCCGACCGAGAGGGTCTGCCAATCGACCGCTGCCACGGTCGCGCCGCCCTGATCGCTGGCGAAGAGCAGGTTGTCGAGCCGATAGTCTCCGTGAACGAGGGTCTCGTGGTCGGGCTGGGTCGCGACCCAGCGATCGATCCGCTCGGCGAAGACCGCGAGGGTCTCCGCATCCTCCGTCGCCAGCCGGTCGGCATAACGATCCAGGAACAGGGGCGTCGCCGCGCGCAGGAACTCACCGAAGCCAGCGTTGGCGCCGACCGGGATCCAGTCGATCGAGCGCAGGGAGGGATGGTTCCAGAGCGGCGCATGAAGACCGGCGAGATTCACGACCGCCGCCTCGATCTGGGCATCGCTCGCGCCACGGATCTGATCGCCCTGACGCGCGGGGGCGAGGTCCTCGAGGAGCAGGGTGAAGGTCGCCCGATCCTCGGCAATCGCGCCGTAGAAGCAGACGGGCGTCCGAATCGAGAGCCTGCCGGCGAGGTCGGTATAGAACCGAACCTCCGCCAGGTAGCCTCCGGCAGCGCCGGCGCCGCGGCTGCTCTCATGGGGAGACGGGAACTTGCCCACCAACGAGACGGGCGCATCCGGGGGGGCGTCTGCGTACTCGATGAAGATCCGCTCGTTGTGAGCCATCTGGCCGGTGCCGACGGGCTCGCTCCGCAGGCCGCGGACACGGACGTCGAGCCCAGCCGCCTGCAGAGCCGCGCCCAGCCACTCGGGGGTGAGCTCCCGCGGATCGGCCAGGATGAGCGGATCGGGTGTCTTCATCTCATCGAGTTCAAAAGCTCATCGATCCTGGATTCATCGACCTCGGACGATGAAGCTCGGGTCGCTTCAGCCCGCAGCCACGCCGGGCGTCGCATGTCTCACGTGCTCGGCGCGCGCTCCCCGCGGCCCCTCCTGGATCACGTACTCGACGAAATCACCCTCGTTGAGCCCGTCGTAGTCGCCCGGATTGAGACCCGAGCGATGGAAGAAGACCTCCTTCCCATCGTCGCCCCGGATGAATCCGAAGCCGCGATCGCGGACCATCTTCTTGATCTTGCCCTTGCTGCGCGGCCCACTCGGTGCCGCCGTGGGACCCTGGCCTGCGGCGGGCGTTCGCTTGCGACCGCGACCGCGACCTCCGCGACGGGCATTCGGATCCCGGAAGCGCTCGGTCGCCACGAACTCGCTGCGGAAGAGGTCGAGCGGCACGCTCAGATCCTGCAGTCCGTCCTGCTCGGGTGAGAGCAGCACCTCCTCGTGCTCAGCCTCGACGACGCTGTAGCGGAGGCCGGTATTCTTGTGGGTCACGAAGAGTCCGGATTCGATTTCGTCGAGTGTGAGCATGAACTGTCTCCTGTCTGCCGTCTGCCTGCCGCCTGCGGTGGGCCCTTCGCCCGGCTCGGATCATCGAGCCAGACCGGGGCGAATCGCTCAACGGGCTCTTTCGCGCCGTGCGCCACGTGCGCCACGCAACTCTCACGCCGTCACGCCGTCACGCCATCACGACGCGGACCTTCCCGACCCGAGCAATCGTCCGATGCGAGCCCTACGGGCCTCATGCCACTCGGACGGTCGATCCGCGATCCGGGCGATGGCTTGCGTTCGCGAGCCGGCCGGGCTGTGCCAAGTCATCCCCACTCCGGTGCGAGGGCACCGTTATGTATCCCGGGGGGAGGCGCAGGCGGGGCGCTTTCGAGGTACACCCTCGAAGTGGCGAACCCGCAGCCTAGGGAAAGATCACGGTAGGGTCAATGCAGGTCACATTCTGCCCGCGGGGAAAAAGCCGAGGTCAAGTGTTTGATTCAACGAGAGTTTTCTCGACTCCATCAAACGCTCGCCGGCGCTTTGCCGAGTTTGCGATCGCGTTCGTCTTCATATCGAGCGGGCTCGGATGCCGTCTGCTCGAGCCTGGTTCCGGAGTTCCCTGGACAGCCGAGCCAGCGCACCGATCGTCGCGCGCCCCTCTCCGCGTCGGGACGAGCGGCGACTATCCCCCGTTCAGCTCCTGGCCGGAGGAGGCAGACCTGCCTCGGGGGTTTTCGGTCGACGTCGCGCGCGCTTTCGCTCGGGAAGAGGGCCTCGAACTCCGTTGGATGCGTTTCCGCTGGCCCGACCTGCTCGGCGATCTCGCCGCAGGGCGCTTCGACCTCGCGCTCTCGGGTGTGACGATCCGCCCGGAGCGCTCCGCGGCAGGTCTGTCGAGCGTTCCGCTCGCGACCAGCGGAGCCATCGTGCTGATGCCGTTGGCGGGGCCGCCGACCCCCGATGCGGCCCACCGGCTGCTCGGCGCTCCGGGCCTCCGTCTCGCGGTGAATGCCGGCGGTCATCTCGAGCACGTAGCGCGATCGCGCTTCCCCCATGCGATCGTGGCGGCGATTCCCGAAAACGCCGCGGTGCTCCGAAGGCTGGCCTCCGGCGACGCGGACGGGGTCGTCACGGATCTCGCCGAAGCGCCTCTCTGGCAGGCGGCGTGGCAGGCCGAGTGGCAGGCAGCCTGGCAGGCCGAAGGCCGACCGGCCGACCCGGATGCGGCGCGAGAGGATGCGGGACGGAAGCTGCCCCTGGCGAGCCGCAGCCTGCACCCGATCGGCCCTCTCACCCGGGACCACAAGGCGGGGCTCTGGCGACCCGATCGGACCGACCTCGCCCGTCGCTTCGATGCGTGGCTGCGCGTCGCCGAGGCCGACGGACGCCTCGACGAGCTGAGACGGCGGCACGGCCTGCCGTCGGAGCGCACGGCGGAGCCGGGAGCCGCGCTCCTGACCCGCCTCGACGAGCGACTGTCCTTGATGCCGGCGGTCGCGCGCACCAAGGCGATCCTGGCTCAGCCGATCGAGGATGA
>CAYWGW010000022.1:6523-25215 GCA_964457385.1 uncultured Spirochaetaceae bacterium | reverse complement strand
CTGATCCGGATCGGCGATCGCCTGGCCGACCTGCTCGTCGCCTGGATCGCCGAGCCCGATGCCGCCCTCGCCCCCGAGCGCGTGGCGCAGGCGCTCGAGCGACACGCGCTACCGGACTCGACGCTCGAGCGCCTCGCGGCGGCGCTGCAGGCCCTCAGAAAAGACGCAGCAGCAGACGCGTCGACGCGCCGGCCGCCAGGGGCAGGAGCAGGCAGAGTGCCCAGCGTGTGAGCGCGAAGGGAGCGCCCAGGATCGGGATCTCCCAGGCGAAGAGGCGATGCACCGCCAGCAGGCTCCAGGCCGCGAGGAAGGTGACGACCGCCGCCGGCGCGGCGCCCGAACGCAGCATCGCCGCGGCCAGGGGCATCGACACGAAGGGACCCGCCGGCGTCACGATGCCCGCCCCCAGCGCCAGCAGCAGCCCGCTCCAGCCGGCGTCCTCACCGAGCAGCCCCGACACCCAGGCCCGCGGCATCAACGCCTCGACGAGCCCGGCCACCAGGAAGGAGAGCAGCAGCACCGCCCCGAAGCGCACGAAGAGCCGCAGCCCCCCGCCCAGGGCCTCGCCGAGCAGCGGCGTACCGCCGCGCCCCCAGGCCACGGCGGACAGCAGCGCGAAGAGCGTGAAGACGATCCAGAAGTTGCCGTCGAGGATCTTCATCGCGGCCAGCGTAGCTCGCCCAGCAGAACCGGTTCCGCCTAATAATACGGGCAGCGCGTGCGATGGCGCGGGCGCGCCTTGATGGCCGGCGCCTGGCCGGCGTTCCAGAGCAGGCCGTCGAGGGCATGGGCCGTGATCGGCCGGCCCCGATCGGCGAGGGCGGTCGTGAGGCGCTCGACAGCCTCGACGGCATTGGCCCGGATCTCGACCTCCTCGGGCGAACCGAAGTCGATCCGCTCCTCCCCGTCGATCCGGGCCGCCAACGTCGCATCGTAGGCGAGAACCCCCTCGCAGCGAAGCACGTGGGGGACCAGGTTGTCGGCGAAGAGCGTCAGCGAATCCAGGTCCTCGAAACGCGGCCCCGCCCCCGGACCGAAGGCCCGGGCGAGATCCGCGACGGTGATCTGGGCGCGCTTGTAGAAGGGCACCTCGAGCTCTTCGTAGCGCGCCACGTCTCGATAGAGCGTCATCTCGGCGAGCGACCGCACCAGTCGTGCCGCCGATCCCGCCGACGACTCGACCACCGACTCGAAGCGATCGGCGTGTCGATGCCGCAGCCACGAGCCCAGGTCGCGCCAGGCCTTGGCGTAGAGCGCCATCAGCTCCGCCACCTCCGGGTCGTCGATGTCCTGGTCCAGCATTCCGGCCATCGACTCGACCGTGGTCGCGCGCAGGCTCTCGCCGCTCCAGGCACCCTCGCGCTCGAAGCGCTCCTTGCAGGCCGTGGCGACGGTGCGATAGCCCGAGAGCCCCTGGCGCTTGCGCAGCGCCGGGAACCAGCCCGAGCCGAAGTTGATCGCGTCCAGGGCGATCACGAAAGCCAGGGTCTCCGCCTCGCTGCCCCGGAAATGGTGGGCCGGATCGAGATCCTGCTCGGGCCAGGGCCGAGCGGCCAGACGGGTCGCGAAGGCGTCGAGCCCCGCGTCGTCGATGCGTACCGTCCGGGCGCGTCGGGCGACCTCGCCACAGCTCCGCCGGATCGTCTCGAAGACGTCGTCGGTGGCGATGTCGCCGACCGCTGGCCCGTGATTTCCTTCGTGTTCTCGACTCACGCGTCTCCCCTCGGACCGGATGGACCGGACGGATCGGACCCGACGACGATGCCATCGCCTCCGTCCGCTGCCATGCCGTCCGCTGCCATGCCGTCCGCTGCCATGCCGTCGGTCGGGACGCCAGACACGAAGATTCGCAGGGCCGCCGGCAGGATCGACGCCCGGAAGGGCAGGAAGCCGAGCGCCTCGCCGTCGACCTCGATCGGCGAGCTTGCCTGCTTCGGGATCACGACCAGCTCGCGGGCCGCGTGACGGCTCACCGCCGGATGACCGAGATGCCGTCCCGCCAGCAACGACGGCAGGTTGGCCAGCAGCCGGGGCATCGAGAGCCCGCGCACCAACACGACCTCGAGCCGCCCATCGTCCGTCTCCGCATCCGGCGCGACCTTCATCCCTGCCCCGAAATAACGACCGTTGGCCGCCACGACCAGCGAGACCGGTCCCTCGTAGATCCGCGCACCATCGATCTCCACCGCCATCTCCACCGCACGATGGGAGAGGATCGCGCCCACCGCGCCTGCCGCAAAACCGATCCGAGGACCGATGCGCTTGCTCAGCCGACCGACGATCTGGACAGTCGCCCCCGACAGTCCCGCACCCGCTTCGTTCACGAAGCGGCCTTCCCGAATCGCGCCCGTGGCATCCCGAAACTCGACCCGGCCCGCGTCGATCGTGCGCAGGCGGCCAGCCGCGATGACGGCGAGCGCCGCCCGCAGGCGCCGGGGCAATCCCAGTGAACGGGCCAGATCGCAGCCGGAACCGAGGGGCAGGAGCCCGAGCGGCGGACGATCCGCCGCCACCGCGCCCACCGCGAGCAGGCCGCTCGCGACCTCGCCGACGGTTCCGTCCCCGCCCGCCACGACGATCCGCGCCACGCCACGCTCGCAGGCCGCGCGCGCCAGCCGGCTCGCATCCCCGGGTCCGCTCGTCCGCTCGACCCGGATCGGCCCGAGCGCGGCCTCGATCCGACCCTCGAGCCGGACCCACCGTCTTCCGGTCGAGCCCGCGGCGCTGGCGGGATTCATGAGGACGAGCGTCTCTCCGCGGTTCGCACACGGCATGCGCGCACGGTACCGAATGGGCGCCGCGGGCCGAAGTGCACGCCCCTCGCGGCCCGATCCATCGGGAGCCTCTCGCCGGAACCGGCTATGCTCGCCTCGATGTCTCCCCTGCTGAAACGGCTCCTCCGCATCACCGCCATCCTCGCGATCTTCGTGGCTCTGAGCCTCTGGCTGCGGCACGCGCTCGGCCTGGACCTCCAGCCCGAGTCCCTGCGCGCCCTGGGCGAGCGGATGGGGCCGGCGGGGCCGATCCTGTTCGTCGGGTTGGTTGCGGGACGCGTCTTCGTCGGACTGCCCTCCCAGGTCGTGCTGATTGCTGCAGGCATCTGCTTCGGAACCCTGGTCGGCTCCGTCGTGGGAGGGCTCGGACTGATGCTGAGCGGCGTTGCGGCCTTTTTTGCGGCGCGTTATGCGGGCCGCGAAGCCGTCGAGCGACGCCTCGGACCGCGTCTGGGCAGGCTGCTCGAGATCGGCGGACATCGCGCCGGCGCCCTCGCCCTGGCGCTCGGCACGGGCTACCCGGTGGCCCCCCTGAGCCCGATCCAGGCCGCCGCGGGACTCACCCCGATGAGCGTCGGGCTCTTCATGCCGGCGGCCTTCGTCGGCGGATCGGCGCGGGCGGCCACCTTCGCGTACTTCGGGGATGCACTGGGCGAGTGGAGCCCGATCCATCTGCTGCTGGCCTCGCTGGCCTTCGTCGCGATCGTGCTGACGCCCCTCTGCTTTCCACAGGGACGGGGCTGGGTCCGGAAGCTGCTGCGGCCGGTCGACGCCCTTCCCCCGATCCCGGCCGGAGCGGAAGCCGGAGCGGGGCCCCTGCCTGAACCGCTTCCAGCGCCGGTTCCGGTGCCGCAGGCCTCCGCGTCGAGAACCACCCCGAGCCGCGATTAGGCGAGCGACTCGGGGAGTCGCTTCGGAGCGAGCGAATCCGGGAGCACCGGGCGCTCGGAGTGGCTGTCGCGGTTCGACGCGGAGCCGATCCCCACATCGCTCGGCCAGGCTACCGCGCCCGACGGCGGGTCTGCTCGATCAGGATCTCGGCGGAACGCTCGATCGCACCGAACTGGCTGCGAAAGTCGATGTCGTGGTCGCCTTGGATGCCGCGACCCGCCTCGGAGTCGAAGTGCCAGACGTCTCCATTGGCGTTGACCTCGAGGATCGCGCACTCGCCCGTACGCGCATCGCGCACGACGTCGACCCCGAGCAGCGGCACGTCGGGGAAGGCGCGGTGAGCGTCGATGCCGTAGGCGAGGATCTCTGGATCGTCGCAGAGGGTGAAGACGGAGCCATTGCCGCCCGAGACGATCGACATGCCCCCGCCTCGCTCCCCCCCGGCGAAGGCCTCGGGCGCCTCGAGCGGCCGTCGGGCGCAATCGGCCTCCACGCGCCAGCAGAAGAGTGGTTGGCCGAAGAGCGAGGTCACGCGATAGCTCACCGGCCACCGTCCGGTGTAGACGAACTCCTGCACGATCGTCCGGTCGTCGCCCTGGGGCAGCGGACGACGCGGCGGCTTGTAACGCACCCGCCCCTTGCGGCGGATCTTCACCTCCGCGCCGCGCCAGCCCAGATCCGGCTTGGTCACCACGTACTCCGGAAAATCAGAGAGGTCCGGAACGTCCTCCGGTCCGAAAATCGTCCAGCGCGGCACGCGGACACCAGCGGCCTCCAGAGCCCGGTACTCCTCGCTCTTCCGGAGCGGACGCCCGGCCGCGATGCAGCCACGAAGGGGTCGCAGCTTGCGCAGCGGAGTCGGGGCGAAGACGAAGGTCGGCCGTGTCGCGAGAGCCCAGCGACGACCCCTCCAATGCCTGTCCTCGATCACGACACAGTCGATCTCGGGCGCTCGGACGACGATCTCCCGACGGATCTCCTCGAAGCTCGGAGGTTTGTTCATCCGCCGGCTCGCGACGAGCAGCAGGCGCAGGCGCCTGCCATCCCGTCCGGCTCGCTCGGCCCGCACGGACTCTCAGACCTCGCCGGAGGGACGCTTCGAGAAGTGGCTGTGGATGGCACGCCAGCCCCAGGGAGATCCCTCATCACGCTCGAGCAGCAGCGTGCAGCGTCCACGACGATGGAACGGCGCCTGGCCGGAAGCTTCATCCTCGCGGGCCTCGGAATCCCAGAGGGCCAGCACGCAGGCCTGTGAGCCGTCCGCCGAAAGGAAGACCTCTCGCGACGTCTCGATCAGCCGGAAGTCGCGCGTATTCGGCCAGATCCGGCGCCATTGCCCCTCTTCCAGCTGCTGCCGGCAGACGGCGCGCTCGACGACCGTGCCGAAGCCCCGGGCCTCTGGCGCGAAGAGCGCCCGCCCGCCATCGAAATCCTGCGCACGAACACAGGCCGCGAAGTGCTCCAGCCAGTCCATCGCGGACTTCATCGTCGCGTCCACGTCATCGAGCCCGCAGCGCGTCGGGAAGGCCGCCGGCTGCTCGACTCCCGAGAGCCAGAAGCAGACCTGCGTCGCGATGCACTTGAAGCAGCCGCCGCAATTCCGATCGAGCTGCATCCCCTCCCAGCAGACCCGAACACCATCCGCGACCGCCGGGTCGGCCGCCATCGCCCGGACCTTGTCGAGCTTCGTGTACGCCGCCCCGTCGTGTCGGCACGGACGACCCTCGCTCCCGAGCAGTGGGTCACCGATCGGATTCGATCCCCATGGCAGGCGCAGGCACGCATGAGGATAGGTCGACGGGATCATCGTGCCCTCGTACCACGGCTCCAGGCAGGCGAGCGCCGCGGCCAACCAGAGGCCGTGGGCCTCCGTCTCCCAGGCGCAGCCGAACGCGTCTTCGAGCTTCCGGACGTCGGTCCGCAGCCAGAAGGCCTCGAGTCCGAATGCGGACAGCAGAGCCTTCGTCCGTTCCCGCACCCGGTCGAAGGATTCGGGCTGGTCGAGCGGAATGTCGAAGCCGTGCACCGTGAGCCCCGCTCCGAGCCCGATCCGACGCTCGCTGGGTCCCGGCGTCTCCGGTCGCGTATGCCGCCACGCGCTGAAGCAGCTGTCGACGCCGCCCGAAAAAGACGTGATCGAACCCCGCCCCGCGCCCGCGACGTTTGGGGCGAGCCTCGCAGCCGGCGCTACGGGCTGCGCCGGCGCAAGAATCGGGACCACCTGAAGTCGCCGCGGTCGCCAACACGCCCAGGCGGCCTGCCAGTCGAGCAGGTTCTCGAGCGTGGCTCGGTCCACCGGGGTGTCCAGGACGAGCGGTGCGCCGATCCGCATGGCCGGCAGCAGGAAGGCGAGCAGGAAAGGCCTTGCATTTCGGGCCGGCACCTCATCTTCGGGATGGCTGAACTCGAAGAACGTCGTATGGCGCCGACCATCAGGGGTCCGGAGCTCCCCCTCGATCCGGGTGTGTCCGCGCCCCTCACTCCGCGGTGGATGGAGTACGACGTGTGCAACCCCTCGCATTCAGCTCAGACCCCGGACGCCCCGCGCCGCAGCAGGTTCAGCGCCGAGCCGGCGTGGAACCATTCGATCTGTTCATTGTTGAACGTATGGGAGACCTCGATGGGATCCTCGCTGCCGTCCTCATGGTGGAGAACGACCTGCAGCGGGCGATTCGGCGCCAGCTCCGCCAGGCCGAGGATGCTGATTCGATCGGTCTCCTGGACCTTGTCGTAGTCCGCTGGATCGACGAAGGACAGCGGCAGCACGCCCTGCTTCTTCAGATTGGATTGATGGATCCGTGCGAAGCTGCGAACGATCACCGCAGCGCAGCCCAGATGCCGCGGCTCCATCGCCGCATGCTCGCGGCTCGAGCCCTCGCCGTAGTTCTCGTCGCCGACGACGACCCAGCGCAGTCCCCGTTGCTTGTAGTCGCGGGCGATCTTCGGAAACGAGAGCCCCGTCTCGCCGGTCTCTATATTGCGGCCCGTTCCGGCCTCTCCGGTAAAGGCGTTCACCGCACCGAGGAAGAGGTTGTCACTGATGTTGTCGAGATGGCCCCGGAAGCGCAGCCAGGGTCCGGCCATGGAGATGTGGTCCGTCGTGCACTTGCCCTGGGCCTTCAGCAACAGCGGAAGCTTGACGTAGTCCTGGCCATCCCAGGGCTCGAAGGGCTCGAGCAGCTGGAGACGCTCGCTCGTGGGGCTGACAGCCACGTCGACCTGCGACCGGTCGGCTTTGGCGGGCGGTGCCTCGTAGCCCGCATGGCTGATCACGAAGCCGCGCTCGGGAATCTCCGGCGCCGGACCCGGCGGATCGAGCCGGAAGCGCCCGCCACCCTCGATCTCGATCTCGTCTTTCTGGGGATCGAAGTCGAGACGTCCGGTGAGGGCGTAGGCGACGCAGATCTCGGGACTGCCGATGAAGGAGAGCGTCGCCGGGTTGCCGTCGTTGCGCTTCGGGAAGTTGCGGTTGAAGGAGGAGAGAATCGAGTTCTTCTCGCCCTGCTCGATGTCGTCGCGCTTCCACTGGCCGATGCAGGGGCCGCAGGCGTTGGCGAGCACGACCGCGCCGATCGCCTCGAGTGCCTCGCGCTGGCCGTCCCGGGAGACCGTCTCGTCGACCTGCTCCGAGCCGGGCGTGCACCAGAGCCGGGTCTTCACCTTCGCGCCGTGCTTCGCCGCCTGCCGGGCGACGTCGGCGGCCCGGGAGAAATCCTCGTACGAAGAGTTGGTGCAGCTGCCGATCAGGCAGGACGAGAGCTCGAGCGGATAGTCCTGGGCCCGGGCGTCCTCGGCCATCCGGGAGACCGGGCGCGCGAGATCCGGCGTATGTGGGCCGACGATATGCGGCTCGAGAGTCGAGAGATCGATCTCCACGATCTCGTCGAAGTAGCCGTCCGGGTTGGCGAGGACGTCGGGATCGGCGACGAGCAGCTCGGCGTGGGCATCCGCGAGGTCCGCCAGCGCACCGCGCTCGGTGGCCTTCAGGTAGATCGCCATGCGCTCGTCCCAGGGAAAGATCGACGTCGTGGCACCGAGCTCGGCGCCCATGTTGGTGATCGTGCCCTTGCCGGTGCAGGAGAGCGAGGCGACGCCGTCGCCGAAGTACTCGACCACCCGGTTGGTGCCGCCCTTCACCGTGAGCAGCTCGCAGACCTTCAGGATCACGTCCTTCGGTGAGGCCCAGCCCGAGAGCCGTCCCGTCAGGTGGACGCCGACGAGCTTCGGATAGAGCACCTCCCAGGGAAAGCCCGCCATCACGTCGACGGCGTCCGCACCGCCCACGCCGCAGGCGAACATGCCGAGACCGCCGGCGTTCGGCGTATGGGAGTCGGTGCCGATCATCATGCCGCCCGGGAAGGCGTACTTCTCGAGCACGACCTGATGGATGATCCCGGCGCCGGGGCCCCAGAAACCGAGCCCGTAACGGGCGGAGGAGGTGCGCAAAAAGTCGTAGACCTCGGCGTTCGTCGTGCGCGCCGTCGCCATGTCGGCGTCGGCGCCCTGGTAGGCCTGGATCAGATGGTCGCAGTGGACCGTCGACGGCACGGCGGTCTCGTCGCGCCCCGCCTGCATGAACTGGAGCAGCGCCATCTGCGCCGTCGCATCCTGCATCGCCACGCGGTCGGGCCGCAACAGCAGGTAGGACTCGCCGGCGCGCAGCTCCTGCTCGCGCGGATCGTCGAGATGGCCGAGCAGGATCTTCTCGGCATAGGTCAGGGGACGACCGAGACGTTCGCGCACGATCTCCAGATTGGCGGAGACCCTCGCGTAGACGTTCTGGACGAGCTCGGGAGTCGTCTCGATCGCGGCCATGGATGCTTCCTTTCCTGACGTTCATGTTCCTGACGTTCATGTTCCGCTCGAGGGCTCAGGATTCTGGGGCTCGAGGGAGCAGAACTTAGCGCAGGGCTTCCGATGGAAGGCCGTCGAGGGCCACGATGGCCGTGCGGGCCCGCGCGGTCCGCCCCTCGACGGGTTCCCCGGCAAGCACGTCGAGCCGCGGAATCATCGGGGGCAGTGCGGGCATGGGTTGGGAAGATAGAGGCCCAAGGCGGCACTCGCGCGCGGTCCGCACGGTCCGCACGGTCCGCACGGTCCAGGATACCGCCCCGCCCCCGCCGCCATGCCCCGTCGCCTCGTCGCCCCGCGAGGATACGGAGGTCCATCCTTCGAGGGCCGCGACCTGCGCGCCGCGACCCGATCGAAGACTGCTAGACTTCACCGGAATGTGGGGGATCGATTCGCGTCCCTCGCGCCATTGAGAGCGAGGAGCCGATTTTGATCTCGCAGATGTCCCCGAAGCTCTGGTCCACCATCGTCCGAGTCGCATTCCTGGTCACCCTCACGACCGGACTCACGACCGGACTCATGACCGGAACGCCCTCGATCGCGGCCGAGGACATCCCCGTCGACGCGGCTGACGCCGCAGAGGATGCTGCAGTCGTCCCGGCTGCAGCGTCGGCCGGCCAGACCCGCGCAGGGATCGGAACGGAAGCAGCGTCGGCCGACTCCCCGGTCGCGACGGTCGAGCACTTCCACGCGGGACTGCTCGAGATCATGAAGCAGGCGGATGCGCTCGGTTTCCAGGGCCGCGTCGACGCGTTGCGCCCCTTGATGACGAAGACCTTCGATCTCGACTTCATGGCGAGCAAGACCGTCGGGAGTCACTGGCGCAAGCTCTCGGCCGATGACAAGACACTCTGGTCGGATCTCTTCGCCCAGTTCTCGACGGCGAACTACGCTGGACGCTTCACCGGCTTCAAGGGCGAGCAGTTCGTGACACTCGGCGTAGAGGAGGCTGCCCGCGGCACCCGCATGGTGCTCACCCGGATCGTGGTCCCCGACGGCAAGGACGTGGAGCTGAACTACCGCTTGCTGCAGACCTCGCAGGGGGAGTGGAAGGTGATCGACGTCTACCTGGATGGAACCGTGAGCGAGCTCGCCCTGCGCCGCTCCGAGTATGCCTCGGCGCTCAAGCGCAAGGGCTTCGAGGAGCTCGTAGCGGCCGTCCAGACGAAGATCGAGAATCTGAAGACGAAAGGTCAGGCGGAAGGCTGAGCCCGCCGTCGATCAATCCATGCCACGACGGGGCTCTTCGTCCGTCCGATGACCCTCCCGACGAGTCCAGATCGCGCCCACCCGATCCTGGTAGTAGCCGTTGCGCATCGCCGCATAGAAGTCGATCGAGCTGTCCTCGAGGGCCTTCAGTTGGGTGTAATGGCGATCGCGGGTGCTCAGGCCCGAGGTGCCTCCGTACAGGAAGACCTCGGTCGGGCCGATCAGCAGATCGGCCGGCCCCAGGATGTAGAAGGTCGGCTGAAAGAAGCCGTCGATGACGACACCGACGCCGTCCCGCGCCGTCGCCGGCCCGAGGAGCGGAAGCACGAGATAGGGTCCGCTCGGCGTACCGGCGAGGGCGAGCGTCTGCCCGAAATCCGACTCATGGCGCTCGAGCCCGATCTTCTCGGCGACATCGAACAAGCCCGCGATGCCCACGGTGCTGTTCACGACGAAACGCGCGGTGGTGACGCTCGCATCGCGCCATTCGAGCTGCAGGACGTCGTTCACGACCGTCTTCGTCGATCCCAGATTCAGGAAGAATCGCGAGATCGCATTCCGGGCCGGCTTGGGCACCAGGAACCGATAGACCTCGGTCACCGGATCGAGAATCCAGCGATCGACCTCGCGATTGAAGGCGAAGACGCCGCGATTGGTCGTCTCGAAAGGATCCGGGTAGCCCGACGGCCCCGCCGCGAAATCCTCGTCGAAGCCATCATCGTCGAAGAGCGGATCGAACGCCTCCTCCGCGACCGAACCCGCCTGCGCTCGTCCGGACAGCGGCGCGAGCGACATCAGCAGACAGAGCCCCAGGGACACGACGATCAGAAGTCGGACGCCAGCAGATCGCTGGCTCAACGGGCTTTGCATCCGTCCCCTGCCCCCCTCTCAGCAGCCCTGGCACTGGCGTGGTCCCGTAGGGCGACTCGACCCCGGCCTCGTTGCGTGGCTCTGTTCGTGGCTCTCCGTCCGATTTCCGTTCCTTCGACCGCCGCGATTCTAACGGTCCAAGCCCATCCGGGAAGCCCGAGGTCGGAAGCCCAGGACCAGCAGCCCTTGGGGCAGCGCGATGGCCGGATCCGAAGGGAAAAGCACCCAATTAAGCCTTGCGGCGACGTGACAGGCCTGGAAGCCCTGGGTTACGCTCCCAGCACCTCAGCCCGGATGAGGCGCCACCCCCCGCGACGCCGAAGGAATAGACGCCGGGATCGCATTCGCACGAATTGCGATCGCCGTCGCCGTGGTTCGTCAGCGCATCCCGAGCGGCCTCGGATCGGATCGTCGACCGAGGGCGTGCGACCGCTGGTCCAACCGGAACCGGGATCGAACGAGCCAGCGAGAATAAACTCGAGCGTGGGTGGCCCGGTGCGTCGGGCCAGGAGAAATGCCGTGGACGTCTTCCAGAAATGTCGTGATTTCACGCGAGCGAACGATGCCCGGGCGGCCGGCTTCTACCTGATGTACCGGGAGATCGGATCGCCCCAGGATCCGGTCGTCACGATGGATGGCCAGAAGGTCATCATGCTCGGCTCGAACAACTACCTGGGACTGACCAGCCATCCCAAGGTCAAGGAAGCGGCGATCCGCGCCACCGAGAAGTACGGCACGGGCTGCGCGGGCTCGCGCCTGCTCAACGGCACCCTGGACGTCCACGTCGCCCTCGAGCAGCAGCTCGCGCGCTTCATGAATCGCCCGGCCGCCCTCGTCTTCTCGACCGGCTACCAGGTGAACCTCGGGGTGCTCTCCTGTCTGCTCGACCGTCACGACGTGGCGTTGCTCGATGCGATGGACCACGCCTCGATCATCGACGGAGTCCGGCTCTCCTTCGGCAAGTCTTTGAAGTTCCGCCATAACGACGCTGCCGATCTGGGCGCCAAGCTCTCCCGACTCGAGCCGGATCGGGGCAAGCTGATCGTGGTCGACGGGGTCTTCTCGATGGAGGGCGACGTCACGCCGCTGCCCGAGATCGTCGAGCAGAAAAAGAAGTACGGGGCGCGGCTGTTCGTCGACGAGGCCCACAGCCTGGGCGTCTTCGGCGAGTACGGACGGGGCGTCGCGGAGCATTTCGGAGTCGAGGACGAGGTCGACCTCGTGATGGGGACCTTCTCGAAATCCCTGGCCACGGTCGGCGGCTTCATCGCCGGCGCCGCCGACGTGATCGACTACGTCCAGCATACGGCTCGGGCCCAGATCTTCACCGCCGCGATTCCGCCCGGGGCGGTCGCCGCCGTGAGCGCGGCGCTCGACATCCTCGAGGCCGAGCCCGATCGCCGAGAGCGGCTCTGGGAGAACACCCACTACATGAAGCGCGAGCTCGAAGGGCTCGGCTTCGACACCTGCGGGTCCGCCTCTCCCGTGATCCCGCTGGTGATCGGCGAGGACGGCGCCACCTACCAGATGGCGCATCGGCTCCAGGAGGAGGGAGTCTTCGTGAATCCGGTGGTGACCCCCGCCGTGCCTCCCGGCCACGGGGTGATCCGGACCTCCTACATGGCCACGCACAAGCGGGAGCATCTGGACCAGGCGCTCGGCGCAATCGCCCGGGTGGGCCGCGAGCTCTCGATCATCTAGCGCTCGTCGAGCATCGTGCGGCCGATCCAATCATTCGCGAACTGACGCGCGACCCGGCCCGAGCGTCCGCCGCGCTCGAGGGCATAGCGCAGGGCGGCCTCCCGAACGGCATCGTCCTTCATCTCGATCCCCGCCGCCGCCAGCCAATGGGCCACGATCTCCAGGTAGGTCGGCTGGTCGCAGGCGTAGAAGCCCAGCACGAGGCCGAAGCGATCGGCGAGGGCGAGCTTCTCCTCGAGCGCCTCGCCCAGATGCAGCTGCCCCCGACCGTCGACCCGCGCCGCGCGATTCTCCTCCATCGTCTCGGGCAGCAGATGACGTCGGTTGCTGGTTGCGACGACGCAGACGCGCTCCGGCCGCGCCTCGATGCCGCCCTCGAGCGCCGCCTTCAGCTCCCGGAATCCGAGCTCGGACTCACCGAAGGAGAGGTCGTCACAGAAGATCAGGAACGAATGACGTCCGTTGGCGGTCTGCCTCGCCCGCCGCAACGCCACGAGCAGCGCCGGCAGCCCGGCCAGATCCGCCCGATCGACCTCGACGATCCGCAGCCCGGCCTCGGCGTGACGCGAGAGCAGCCCGCGCACGGCAGAGGATTTGCCCGTCCCCCGCTCCCCGTGAAGCAGGACGTCGTTGTAGGGCAGGCCCGCGATCAGCTGTCGGGTATTGCGATCGAGGGCCTCGACCGAGCGCTCGACCCCGATGAGGTCGTCGAGATCGAAGGCCGCCACCGACTCGACGGGCTCGAGACGACCGACACCCCGCCCGTCGCCCCAGCGGAAGGCCCGGTGTCGGTCCAGCAGATCAGGTGTCGGCTGCGCGCCGACCCAGCGATCGAGCAGCCGCTCGAGCTGCGCGACCAGCGGCTCGAGGCGGCCCGTCCAATGGGTCCAGTCTTCTCTTCTCATGGCGTCGCGAGTGTAGACTCTCTGCATGAAACGCCCGCGCGACGGGGAAGACAGGGAGGCCGGGGTTCCGACGGAACGGCCGGGCACGACGAAAACGACGGGCCAGCTCGGGCTCTGCGCCGACTGCCGTTGGCATCGCGACCAGCCCAACCGGCGCGGTCAGAGCTTCCATCGCTGCGCTCGCGCCGACCGGGACGATCGCTTCACGCGCTACCCCCCGATCCCCGTGCTCCGCTGCCCCGGCCACGAGACCGACGGGCTTTGCTGAGCGACACGGAAGCTCCTCGCGTACGGAGCGGGCGGGGCGGTGGCAGGACCCGCCGGATGTGGATTCAGACATCGCTCCAATCGGTGTGCACGAACTCTCCTGGCGCATCGACCCGCTCGTAGGTATGGCTGCCGAAGTAGTCCCGCTGGGCCTGGATCAGGTTCGCGCTGCCCCGCGCCGTCGTCAGCGTATCGAACCAGGAGAGGGAAGCGGCCAGTCCGGGGACCGGGATCCCGACTCGGACGGCCTCGCGCACGACCCGACGCCAGCCCGGCAATCGCTCCTGGAGCTCCCGGGGAAAGTCGGCGGCGAGCGCCAGCGGGCGAGCACCCTGCTCCTGCTCCCGGAAGGCCTCGCGCACCCGGTCCAGAAAGCGCGCCCGGATGATGCAGCCCGCCTTCCAGATGCGAGCGACCTCGGCGAGATCCGTGCCGTAGTCGTAGGCCTCGCTGGCCCGGGAGAGCAGCTCGAAGCCCTGGGTGTAGCTGGCGATTTTAGAGGCGTAGAGGGCCGCACGCAGGTCCTCGATCGACACCTCCTCGAGCGCGGGCGCCGGTTTCTCCCTGAAGATCCGCTCGGCCTCGACCCGGCGCTCGCGGTCGGCGCTCAGGACCCGCGCATCGACGGCCGCCGCGATCGTCGGCATCGAGACGCCGAGATCGAGGGATGCCTGCACCGTCCAGCGCCCGGTGCCCTTCTGACCGGCCCGATCGAGCACCGAATCCAGCAGCAACCCATCCGGCTCCCGCGGATCCGGCTTGCGGAAAATGTCGGCGGTGATCTGGATCAGATAGCTCTCGAGATCGCCCGTGTTCCAATCCGCGAAGACGTCGGCCACCGCCTCCGCCCCGAGCCCGAGCCCCTGACGGAGCAGCACCGCCGACTCGGCAATCAGCTGCATGTCGCCGTACTCGATGCCGTTGTGGACCATCTTGACGAAATGGCCCGCGCTGCCCCGGCCGCAGTAGGTGACGCAGGGGCCCGAGTCCGACTGCGCCGCGACGGATTCGAGCAGCGGCTGCAAGGTCCGCCAGGCCTGCTCGGTGCCTCCCGGCATGATCGAGGGACCGCGCAGGGCGCCCTCGCTTCCGCCCGAGACGCCCATGCCGACGAACTGCCAGGGCTCCCCCGCCGCGCGCTCGCCCCGGCGATCGGTGTCGCTGAAGATGCTGTTTCCGGCGTCGATCACGACGTCGTCCTTTTCGAGCAACGGCGCGAGGTCGTCGAGCACGTCGTCGACCGGCGGGCCGGCGGGCACCATCAACACGATGCGGCGGGGTCGCGCCAGCGTGTCCCGCAGCGCCTCGTAGCTCTCGCAGACCGTGAACCCAGCCTCTGGATGCTCATCCGCCAGCTTGCGACTGGTCTCGATCGTCCGGTTGTAGACGGCCACAGAGTGGCCACGACTGGCGAAGTTCCGGGCCAGGTTCGCGCCCATCACGCCGAGTCCGACGACCGCGACGTCGCAGCCCTTTTGTTTGCTCTCGTCCATCATGTCCTCCTCTCCCGAGCCGGGGCCGAGCGCCCGGCCGATGTCCCTCCCGGAGCGCGATCGAGCTCCAGGTCCGTCACGACGACCATCCCGGGCAGTCCGTGAGCCGGCAGCGTGGGATCACCCGCGACCAGCCGCTCGAGCGCCTCGCGCTTCCCTTCGCCGGTCGCGAGCAGCACCGCATGCCGTGCCGTCGCCAGCAGCGGTCGGGTCAGCGTGATCCGATCCGAGGGCGGCTTCGGGCTGTCCGCGACATGCGCCACCCATCTTCCCGTTGGCCCTCCCGCCGGCACCGGCCGTCCCGGGAACAGCGACGCCACGTGCCCATCCTCCCCCAGGCCGAGCAGCAGCACGTCGAGCTGCCCACCGAACGTGGATTCGAGACGGGATTCGACCCGGGCCACGGCTTCCGCGGGCGTCTCGCCGCCCTCGAAGAGCGGGAGCACCCGAGCAGGCGCCGGCGCCGCTCGCGGATCCTCGCCGGGATCCAGCAGTCCCGTGCGACGGGCCGCGCCCCGGTTCGATTCCTCCGACGCCTCGGGCACGCAGCGCTCGTCGACCCAGGTGAGTGCGATGCGCGACCAATCCGATCCGAGCGCCGCGCGCGCGACCGTCGCGGCCACCAGCGCCGATCCACCCGGAATCGCGAGACGAGCCGTCGACTCCTCCCGCAACACCGCCCGGAGCGCCGACGCGAGCGCCCCACCCGCCCACTCACTCGCACCTTCGCGCCCGGAGAGGAGACGCAGCTCCGATCCGAGCGCCCTCTCAGCCACGGGACCAGCTGCCCTGACAGGTGCCGAAGAGCTGCTGCGCCTCGGGCGGACCCCAGGAGCCCGCCGGATACTCCAGCAGGGGCGGGGCGTCTGGCCGGCTCCACTCCTCGAGCACGGCGTCGGCGTATTTCCAGGAGGCTTCGATCTCGTCCCCGCGCAGGAAGAGCGTCTGATCGCCGACGAGGGCATCGGCGAGCAGCCTTCGATAGGCGTCCGGCGGTGCCTCTCCGAAATGGTCCTGATAGTCGAAGCCCATCGTCGCCGGTGTCATGTCCATCGTATTGCCCGGTTGCTTGACGCCGAAGGAGAGGCGGATCGCCTCCTCGGGCTGGAGCCGCAGCGTCAACACGTTCGGACGGACACGACAGAGCTCGCCGCTCTTCAGCATCCGATGGTATTCCGCTGGCGCGATGCCCGCGGGTCGATTGAAGAGCTGGAGCGGCGGCGTATGAAACTGCACCTGCACCTCGGTGAATCGCTTCGGCATCCGTTTTCCGTGACGCAGCAGGAAGGGGACACCGCTCCAGCGCCAGCTCTCCACGTGAGCGCGCAGGGCGACGAAGGTCTCGGTCCGGGACTCCGGATCGACACCGCGCTCCTCCCGGTAGCCTCGCATGGATCGCCCATCGAAACTACCAGATACATAACATCCACGAACGGAGGAGGGAAGCTCCGGCGTGGCGTGGGCGTGCCGGAGCGATCGCAACACCTCGACCTTCTGGCCCCTGATGGCCTCCGCAGCCAGCGTCGAAGGTGGCTCCATGGCGACCAGGGCCAGCACCTGCAGCATGTGATTCTGGACCATGTCGCGCACGGCTCCCGTGCCGTCGTAGTAGCCGCCGCGCCCGTCCTCGACGCCAATCGTCTCGGCGACGGTGATCTGCACGAACTCCACGTGATGCCGATTCCAGAGCGGCTCGAAGATCGCGTTGTGGAAGCGGAAGCCGAGCAGGTTCTGGACCGTCTCCTTGCCGAGGTAGTGATCGATCCGGTAGATCTGCTCCTCCTGAAGCGAGAGATGCAGCGCGCGATTCAGGTCCCGCGCCGAGACGAGATCGCGTCCGAAGGGCTTCTCGATCACGACCCGCCGGAACCCCTGGTCGCGATCCCAGGCCTGGAGAAGTCCCGCTGCTCCGAGCAGCGGCACGACGACGGGAAAGAGCTCTGGCTTCAGGGAGAGGTAGAACAGCCGCCCGGCACCGTCGCCGCCGGGCAGCTTCGAGAGCCGTTCGCAGAGCGCCTCGATACCCTTCGTCTCGCTCGTATCGGCGGGCAGGTAGAAGATCCGGGGAGCGAGGCGATCGAATGCCTCGCGAAGATCCGCGGGCAGATCCTGCGCCAGATGGGCTCGGAACGTCTCATCGTCCATCGGCGTTCGCGAGACGCCCAGGATCGAGAAGCCGGCGGGAAGGCGGGGATCCGCATCGACCCGGGCGAGGGCGGGGATCAGCTTGCGACGGGTGAGATCGCCGCTGGCACCGAAGATCACGACCTGGCTCGGGACATCCATACCAGGGAGGATATCTCGCAACCTGGATCCGCGTCGCGCGAGCCGCAGCGCGGCTGCTCCGGCCGGGCTAGGTTGCGAGGAATGGAGCTTCCCCGCGAATTCGTTCCCGAAGCCCGACGGCTGCTCAAGCTCGCGCGCGAGGATCGACGCGAGGCTGGGAGGCAGCTCGGGACCCTCACGCCGGAGCAGCAGGCGACGGTCGTCTGTGAGGCTTCGCTCTCGATCCGTCGACAGCTGATCGACCTGCTGCCGGATCCCGAATCGGTGATCCCGCTCCTGCCCGAGGCGGAGCTCTGCTACCTCTGTCGTACGATCGGACTCGAGGACGCGAGCTGGCTGTTGCCCATGGCGACCGACGAGCAGATCGTCGCCTGTCTGGATCTCGACGCCTGGTCAGGGCTGTCCGTCGATCCGAAGAAGCTCGATGACTGGATGGCCGCTCTTGCTTCGACCGACGAAGAGACCCTGCTGAGGGCGGCCCGCTCGATGGACGCCGAGCTGATCGCGCTCTTCCTGCGCCAACACATCGATGTGACGATGAAGCCCAGCCCCCAGGAAGACCCTGACTGGTCGGAGCCCGACGCCTCCCAGACCCTCGAAGGGCAGTTCTACTTCGTGGCGAAGAACCCCGGCGACGATCTCGCGCCCCTGATGACGCTTCTCCATGCGCTCTTCCGGGGCGATTACTGGCTCTATTTCCGGATGATCCAGTCGGTGAGCGAGGAGCTCCAGGCCGAGACCGAGGAGTGGGCCCTGCGTTGGCGGAGCGGCCGCCTGGAGGACCTCGGCTTCCCGACCTGGGACTCTGCCATGCGGATCTACGGTTACCTGCGACCGGATCGGCGCACCGAGCTGCCGGAGGCGGCGAATGCCCTCGACCTCGAGAGCTGGGCCATGCCGATCTGGATATCGGAGCTTCCCGGCCTGAACTCCGACGAGCGCGCCCTCTTTCGGGCCATACGTGGTCTGGGGGCGGAGGAACGGAGTGCGGTCTTCTACGCGCTCATCGCCCTGGCCAACCGGGTCGCCGTGGCCGATCGACTCGACCTCGGGGATCCCGAGTCGCTGCCGAAGGCGATCGACAAGGCGACGCGCTTCGCGAGCGACGGGCTCGAACACGTCGCCCGGGCGAATGGCCGGCCGCTCGAGGAGACCCTGCGCCGCGCTCCGATCGAGCGGCTCTTCCGGGTCGGCGCCAACCTATCACCAGACGAAGCGCTGCCGGTTCCTCTCGAAGAGGCCGACGCAGGAAATGGCACCGGCGACATCGACGACGCGGTCTGATCGACGACGGCCACCGGGGTTTTTCCGGACCTCGACGTGCCCAACGGAAGAGAGCCCGCTGGAATCGATCCAGCGGGCTCTCTTTTTGCCACTCGCTCAGTCAATCGCTCAGCCGCTCACATCGCTACTCAGATCGCTACTCACACAGCGATGCGTCTCAG
>CAYWGW010000022.1:2945-6423 GCA_964457385.1 uncultured Spirochaetaceae bacterium | reverse complement strand
CAGCGATGCGTCTCAGACGTCGGCCTCGCTCTTCATGACGAATGCGGACATGGTTCTGAAAACGAGCCCGGACACGCGAGTGGCTGCGAGGCGTTCTCGGCCTAGAGGTCCACGGCCTTCAGCGTCTTGCGCTTGTTGCCCTGGGCACGGCTCTCCGCCTGCTTGATGATCTCGCGCACGGCGGCGTCGAGGGCGCCGTAGAACTCGCCGCCGACGTTGCACTTCCTGGTCGCGGCCTTGACCCGAGCCTTCGAAATGATCAGGTCGGCAGTCTTGCCCTTCTTTGCGGTTTTTCCGGTCTTCGCTGCCTTCTTCTTCTTGGCTGCCATGTCAGGCATCCTCCCATCACGCCAGGCCATCGAGGTTGCGATTCCCTCAGAACCGCGGTCCAACGGCGCTGGCCCCCCAGTAGACGTCGAGCAGTGCTACCTGCCAAACAGCGCGATCATAAGCGTTTCGCGATCGAAGTCAATCAAAAATGCCCCGCAATTGGCCTTCTCCGGGCCGAAATCGAGCGTTTCGATCGATTCGATCGGGGTCGCCGACCACGCGATCCGGATCGTTCGCCCCGGTGTCGGGCGCGGATCCGATCGCTCGTACGCTCGGGTTGCGATCACGCGGATCGCGATCGACTCCCCTCCGACAATGCCAGTCAACTCTCGCCATCCGTTGCATCCATTTGGTTCTACAAAGGAATCCCCTATGCTGACCTCACTCCTCAAAGCGTCGATTTCGAACGCCTGGGCCCGGCTCCGGCACGAATCCGAGGATCTCCGGATCCGGGGCCCCGCGGTGGGAACTCGCTCGGGCCCGAACGGAAGATGAGGAAAGCATGTCCCTGCGTCGTCGAGATATTCGCTTCCGGGCACGCGATGGCGTCTGGCTCCACTGCCTTCTGTGGGAACGAGACGAGTCCGACCCCGCGGCATCGCCGATCGTGCTGCTCCACGGCGGCGGCGCGAACGCCCATTGGTGGGACCATGTCGCGCCGGACCTCGCTCGACGAGGCCCCGTCCATGCCCTCGACTTCCGGGGCCACGGCGACTCGACCTATCCCGACGAGCGACACGTCGGTGCCTTCAACACCGATCTCGAAGGCCTCGTCGAGACGCTGGGCCGAGAGGATGTCCAGCTGGTCGGCCACTCGATGGGTGCGGCCGTGGCCCTCGATCACGCCAGCCGATTCCAGGCGACGCGCTCACTGGTCCTCGTCGATCCAGCCCGCGGAAGCGCGCCCGGCTCGCGACGCCGTGCCCGCCTCGCCCTCATGCTCCGGCGGACGTACCCGAGCTTCGAGGAGGCACGGGCCCGCTTCCGCTTCCTGCCCGAATCGGCCCATCCGAGCGAGGCCCTGCGGCGAACCATCGCAGGGCACTCCGTCCGCGAGGAGCCCGATGGCCGCTTCGGATACAAGTTCGATCCCGGCTGGTTCGCCCTCCCGAGTCGACCCCGTCCCAATTCCGCGGACGTCCGTTGTCCCACGCTGATCGTCCGCGGCGCGGAGAGCAGACTGCTCTCGCCCCAGGCGGCCCTCGAGTTGGTCGACCAGCTCGCCTTCGGACGCCTCGTCGAGATCGAGGAAGCGGGGCATCACGTCCTGCTCGATCGCCCGGAGCGATTGCTCGACGCGATCCACGCGTTCTTCGACACGACGGTTTCCGCTTCCGCTCTACCCGCCGCCGCCTCGGACTAGGGCGCCTGAGCGAACGGGCTGCCATTCCACCTCGACGGGCAGCTGCTCCGGGGTTCCCCCGAGATGCCATTCTTCGATGTACGCATGAAAGTTGCGGCCGTCCGGACGACGCTCCATGCTCCACACCGGGGAGTGACACCTGACGTGATCACGGTGGCCTTTTCCGCAACGATCGCTGCGACACGTGAACGCGTATGGCAGGCCCTGACCCTGCTCGACGAACGGTTGAGCTGGGACGAACGCATCCTCGGCGAGATCCCGCCCGCGACCGACCCGCGTCGGTCGGATCAGATCCGGTCGCACCGGAAAAGCGTCCCTTCGACAGCCTCGCTCCACGGACCGCTCCGGAGCCTACGCTGGCGCTATCGCCTGGGCGGCGTCCAGCTCGTGATGCACGAGGATTTCCGGGAGATCGAGCCTCCCGGTCGGCTCGCGAGCCGGGTCTCGATCGGCTCTCTCCGCTTCGAGCAGACCTTCACCCTTCACCGCGAAGATGACGACGGCAGCGTTGCCCGGACCCGATTGGGAATCCGGATCGTGGTGGGCAACTCGATCGCAGTGGTCGGCGAGATCGTCCCGCGTCTGGACGTCCAGAAGCTCGTGATCGGGTTTGCCGACACGACCCTGCGCCAGATCCAGAAGCACTGCGAAGCGGACGCCTGATGACGGTGCGTCGCTAGAGGACCTCTTCCGCGAGCACCCTCAGCGCGGCGATGTCTCCCGTCCCGGCCAGAAGCGAGCCCACCTGACGGCGGCTGGCAGCCTCCTTCCAGACCTGCAGCCGGTCGCGGATGCGATCGGCCGGACCCACGAGCGCGACATCGTCCACGAGTGCGTCGGGGATCGCCTCGGCCGCTTCTTTCTTCTTCCCATCCAGGAACAGGTCCTGAACCACCTCCGCTGCTTCCTCGAACCCGAGGCGCTTCGCGTAGTCGTTGTAGAAGTTCGCGCCGCGTGCCCCCATGCCGCCGATGTAGAGGGCGAGGTAGTGCTTCACGGGAATCCGACACTTCTCGACGTCGTCTCCCATCACGACCGTCACGAAGGGGGCGATCTCGAAGTCGGCCAGCGACTTTCTTCCGCCGGATCCTCCCCCGGACCCTTCCTCTGCCCGGGAGAATCCCTTCTCGAGCGAGGCCTCGAAGAGGTCGTAGCGTTCGGGGTTCATCCAGACGGGGAAGACGCCGTCGGCCACCTCGGCTGCGCATTCCATGCCCCGGGGCGAGATCGAAGCGGTGTAGATCTTCATCGCCGGATCGCCGTGGAGGATGCTCTTGAGCGGCTTCCCGAGTCCCGTCGCTCCCTCGCCACGGTACGGGATCTGGTAGTGATGGCCCTCGTGCACGAGGGGCTCCTTGCGCTCGAGGATCTTGCGGATGATCGAGACGTACTCCTTCGTGCGCGTGAGTGGCCGTCCGTAGGGGACGCCGTGCCATCCTTCGACGACCTGCGGACCGGAGGGCCCGAGTCCGAGTACGAAGCGGCCGCCCGACAGCGCATACAGGGTCATCGCGGTCATCGCAGTCATCGCCGGAGTCCGCCCCGGCATCTGCATGATGGCCGTCCCCACGTGGATCTTCGTCGTCTGCGCCAGGATCCAGGCTGCGGGCGACACGGCGTCGGAGCCGTAGGCCTCGGCGGTCCAGACCGAGGAGAAGCCGAGACTCTCGGCGTCTCGGATCAGGTCGATCGGTACACTCATTGTTGCCGGCGAATAGCCAGCCACGATGCCCAGCTTCAAGACAGGCTCCTCTCATTAGCATTCGCATTCGCATTCGCATTCGC
>CAYWGW010000022.1:0-2845 GCA_964457385.1 uncultured Spirochaetaceae bacterium | reverse complement strand
GCATTCGCATTCGCATTCGCATTCGCGGACGCGCGCCGTCCACAGCAAACCGACGTCGGCAGTCTAAGACGATCTTCCAGCCCGATCGAGCGAGAAAGCGGACCCCGGGTCGGAAATCAGCCCGAAGAAGACGAAGCCGTCGCCGCCGACCCCGGATCCTCCGTCACGGGCGGAGTGGCCACCAGGGGCAGCTCGATGACGAAGCAGGTGCCGTGTCCAGGCTCCGACTCGACGTGGATTCGACCTCCGTGCCGTTCGATGATGCCGTGTGAGAGCGACAGACCCAGGCCCGTCCCCTTCCCTACCTCCTTCGTCGTGAAGAAGGGATCGAAGATGCGTCTCTGGACCTCCGGCGGGATGCCCGGTCCGGAGTCCTCGAACTCGAGCCTCACTCCGTTCGCGACCGCCGCGGCGCGGATGGTGATCCGCCCCCCCTGCTCGAGTACGTCGCAGGCGTTCATCAGCAGATTCAGGAAGACCTGATTCAGCTGGCCGGGATAGCACCGCACCTCGGGCAGCTCTTCGTACTCGCGTACGATCTCGATCAATCCCTTGAAGCGCGGCTCCATCAACGCGAGGGTGCGATCGATCTCGTCGGTGAGATTGGCCTGCTGCAGATCGGCCTGGTCGGTTCGGGAGAAGGTGCGCAGATCCTGCACGATCTTCTTGACCCGCTCGGTACCCTCGCGGCTGCGGGCGAGCAGCTTCGCGATCGCGTCGCGGAAGGGCGTCGTATCCTCGCCGCGCTCCTGCGCCGCCACCAGCTTCCCGATGAACTCGTCGAGCAGTTGAAGGTTGGCGTGGACGAAGCCGATCGGGTTGTTCAGCTCGTGGGCGACGCCCGCGACGAGCTGACCCAGGCTCTTCAGCTTCTCGGCCTGCATGAGCTGGTTCTGCGCCTCCTGGAGCTCCCGGGTCCGTTCGTCGACACGGGCCTCGAGGCTCTCGTTCAGCTTCGCGATCTCGTCGAAGGCCTTGGCGTTCTCGATCGCGATCGAGCTCTGGTTCGCGAGAGTTCGCAACAACTGCCGGTCATCCGCCGCCAGCCGCTCGCCCGAGAGCTTGCGTCCGACCGCGATCACGCCCAGCAGGTCGACACCGAAGAGGATCGGCACGAGCAGCTCGATCTCCAGGGTGTCGTACACGTCCCAGCAGCTCTCGCGTCTCTCGGGATCCGGCTCGTCGTCGAAGTCCGATCGCGCGAGCTCCTCGCGGCGCATCCAGAGATGCTTCCAGATCGGGTGATCCGAGGGGATCTCGATGTCGATGTCCTCCTGCTCCCAATCGCCGCGCCAGGCCTCGACCCGGAGCACCCGGTCACCCTCGTCGAAGAGCAGCACCATCGCCCGCGAGACCCCCATCGTATCCGTGAGCGCCGCCAGGATCCGATCACCGATCTCGCGCAGAGAGAGCATCGAGACCATTGCCTCGGAAATTTCCCGCACGGCGAGCCGATAGAGCGAGCGATCGCGATCGAAGAAACCGTCGACCAACCGCTGCATCCGTTCGCGCAACGGATTGAAGGCGAGGATCGCGAGGAAGAGCAGCACGATCTGCACGCTGCGGACGTCCACGCCGTATCGCTTCACGAGCTCGTCGGCGAAGGTGATCATGAAGGCGAAGATGCCGGTGATCGCCAGGGTCGCCGCACCGTAGGCGGCGGAGGACTTCGCGACGATCCGGAAGTCGAAGAGCTGACGCCGCACCATCCCGTAGCCCACGGCGACCGGAAAGAACCCGACCCACAGCAGCCCCAGATAGAGAGGCATCGCCGTCGGCCTGAACCATTCGACCGTCAGCGCGACCAGCAGCGGCAGCAGGCTCACGAGTCCGGCGGCCAGCATCAGGTCCGCGCGATCGCCGATTCCGGCCTCGCGCGCCTGCCGTCGCCCGGCCGCGAGAATGGCGACCGAGACGATCGAGAGTCCGATGCCGAAGACGAAGGCCGCGCTGGCGACCCAGGTCGGGGGCACGTGGATCGCCGAGTGCGAGATCACGCCGACGAAGAGCAGGCTCGCGATCGCATAGGGGATCAGGCGGATCCGCCGCCGCTTCATCACCCAACGCGGCTCGACGGGATAGGTCGTGAAGAGGTGGAAGGTGGTGGCACCGAGGAAGGGCAGCGTAGCGAGCACGCGGGTGGCGGCCCAGGGAATCACGTCGACCCGCACCGCGCTCGACAGCAGCACCGACATGGTCGAGCAGTAGAGCAGCAGGGCCCAGGCCTCGCGCGTCGCCTGACGACTCCACCAGACCGCCATCGCGATCACGAGGTAGAGCGAGCTCACGAGCAGCAGCCCCAGATGGAGCAGGACGTCACTCGGCTTCTCGACATGCTCCGACAGCACGGGCTCGAGGGAGACACTGAGGATCCGTCCGTCGGGCCTCTGGAATCGGTACCGGGCGAGGACGCCCTCCTCTAGGGCAGGCGCCCAGATGGCTTCGATTGCCGGCCGCCCATCGACGCTGAGCAGCTGATCCCCCTCTTCGACGCCCGCCGCCGCCGCCTGCTCGCTCACCGCGTGCACCACCGCGACTCCGGCGATCAAGGAGGTGCGGACCGGGAGATGGGGGCCGGAAGCCGGCGCGATCAGCGCGAAGATCGAGAGCCCGATGGCGAGCAGCGCCCAGAGCGCTGCGAGGCCCCCGGTCATCTGACGCGTGCGGAGGATCGTGGCGCGTTCCATCCGAAGGGAGCCTTTCCGACCCGGCCGGACATCCGCGGAACGGACATCCGCAGAAGGGAGCGGGACGACCCTTCCTGTCTGCTGCGCTGGCAGGAGCCGCCGTCGGTTGCCGATCCGGTCGTGGCGCGACCAAATCGCATCCGATGGCCGGATGCAAG
>CAYWGW010000021.1:0-34512 GCA_964457385.1 uncultured Spirochaetaceae bacterium | reverse complement strand
CCGCAGGAGTGATCGATGCCCCAGGAGCAGGAAGGAGGTCGGCGCCTGATCCTCGAGGCGGGTTACGAGGTCTTCCTGCGCTCGGAGCCGGGGGAGCCGGGCGCGGCGCCGTTGCCGACCTCGATCCGAGATCCCATCGCCGCACGGGTCGATCAGGTCGACCACGGCGTCCACTGGTTCCTCGGCTCCTGTGCCCCCTTCGCCCGCGGCGATCTCCTGCGCGTCGAGACCCCCGTCGCGAACGATGCTCGTTATGCGACGCTGGCACGGGTCGAGGCCAGCTCCCCCGAGACCTTCGCACTGCGCATCGAGCCTCTCTGGCATCGGGTGCAGGAACGCGCCTTCGTCCGCATCGCCGCCCATGGAATGCAGGTCTGCATCCTGCGTCCCAAGCCACTGGACGCGCAGCCACAGGAAGAAGAGTCGGCCCCGGACGTGGTCTGCGAGCTGCTCGATCTGTCGGCGGGCGGCCTTCGGTTCAAGTCGCGAGAAGCTTTCGAGACCGACGAGGAGATCGTCTGCCGCCTCGAGCTCTCCGCCGGTACCGAATTCACCCTGCCCGCGCGGGTCGTCCGCGGCACGTTCTCGCCCCGACCCGAGGGCACGCCACCGGGCGTCGCGGTCGAGTTCACGCAGCTCGACGAAGAGGATCGCTCGCGGATCCTGCGCTGGATCTACGGGGAGCAGGTGCGTCGGCATCGACTCGAGACTCACGCGGCCCGTCAACGCGAGGCGCGCAAGCGGCGCTGAGGGCCTGCGGCCGAGACGGTCGGGTCACGGTCGCCAGAAGCGGCGCTGGAAGAGCGCGAGCAGCGCGAAGAACTCCAGCCGCCCGAGCCACATCAACACCACCATCACGAGCTTCTGCCAGGCGGCGAAGAACGCGAAGCCGCCAGCCGGGCCCACCTCGCCCAGGCCGGGTCCGATGTTCGAGAGGGTCGCGATCGAGGCCGTCGCCGCGGTCACGATGTCGTGGTCTCCGATCGAGAGCAGCATCGCGCCCACGCCCCAGGCCAGGAACCAGAGCACCAGCAACGCCATCACGCTGCGCACCGACTCTTCGGGCACCGACTCCCGACCGGCCACGACGGCAATCACCGCGTTGGGGCTGAAGACGAGCCGGATCTCGCGCATCGCTGCCCGCCAGCCGATGATGCCGCGCAGGACCTTCGCCCCGCCCGACGTCGATCCGGCACAGCCGCCCAGGAACATCAAGCCCACCAGGGCCGCTTGCGCGAGGGTCGGCCACTGCGCGAAGTCCGCCGTCGCGAAGCCCGTAGTCGTGATCATCGAGGCGACCTGGAACGCCGAATCGAGCAGCGTCGTGCCCCACGCCCCCTCCCCCGCGAGCCCGACGTTCAGGGCGACGATCAGCGTCGCCCCCGCGAATAGCATCAGGTAGAGCCGCAGCTCCGCGTCCCGCAGCACGCCGAGGCTCCGCCGACGGATCATGAAGAAGTAGAGCGAGAAGTTCACGCCGGAAGCCAGCATGAAGACGATGAGGACGATCTGCACGATCGGCGGAAAATCGCCGGCGCTGGCCGTATGCGGCGAGAACCCGCCCGTCGAGACCGTCGAGAACGTATGGGTGAGCGCGTCGAAGACGCTCAGCCCGCAGGTCAGGAGCAGCACCACCTCGGCCGCGGAAAGCATCAGATAGATGCGTCCCAGGGCCAGGGCCGTATCCCGCACCCGTTGGTGCATGATCTCCGCCTTGGGTCCCGGCACCTCGAGCTTGAAGAGAAATCGGGCGCCGGGGCCGAGCTCCGAGAGCAGCGCCACGAAGAGCACGACGATGCCGATGCCCCCGAGCCATTGGGTGAGGCTGCGCCAGAAGAGGATCGGCCGACCCGCGGCCTCGATCTCGAGGAGCACCGACGCACCGGTCGTCGTGAAGCCGGAGGCCGACTCGAAGAGGGCGTCCGCGGGCGAGGGCAGGACGCCGCTCAGGATGTAGGGCACCGCACCGACGAACGACGCGAGCACCCAGGCTCCCACGACGATCAACACGCCCTCCCGCCGGTAGAGCTCTCCCTCGACCCGCCCCAGCCAGCGGAAGAGGCCACCGAGCAGCACCGCCAGCAACGAGCCCGACAGGAATCCCACGACAGCCCGCTGCTCGTGCGCGCCGAGGGCAAAGACCAGTGGCAGCAGCTCCGCCCCGGCGAGCGTGAAGAGAACCAGGGCGAGAATGTGAAGAACGCGTCGCCAGTTCATCGTTCAGCGTCCGGCCTTCGATGCGCGCGGAGGCAACTACACGCTCTCCTGTCCGGGGAAGAGGAGATTCGCCATCGAAGCCTCGTCCTTCTGGACGAAGAGGATCACCTCGTCCCCGATCTCGAGTCGCTGATCGCCTCGGGGCACGATCGCCTGACCACCTCTCAAGACCGCCGCTACGATCAGACCCTGCGGAATCTCGATGTCCTGGAGGCGGGCGCCGGCGGCGGCGCTCTGGGCCACGACCCGCCGCTGCATGAACTGCGCGGCCCCGTTCTCGAAGGAGACGATATGGGACTCGAAGTTGCTCTCGATGTAGTTGCGGATGCGCTCTGCGGCGATCGTCCGGGGCGACAGTACGTCGACCAGCCCGATCTTCCGCCACAGGCTCGAGGTCTCGCTCTTCTGGACCAGGGCGGTGATCTGCCGGACGCCCAGCTCCTGGGCCAGCAGGCTCGCCATCAGGTTGGTCTCGTCGTTGCCCGTGAGTGCGATGAAGGCGCGCGCCTGGCCAACGCCCTCCGAGGCGAGCACGGCCAGATCCGTCGCATCCCCATTCAGGATCTCGTAGCGGGGGAAGCGGGCGGCGAGATCCTCGGCGCGTCGGCGATCGAGTTCGAAGATCTTGATCGTCTGCACACTCCTCTCGAGGCCGGCCGCGACGGCCAGCGCAGTCTCCCCGCCCCCGGCGATCACGACCTGCCCGACCCGCTGGGCGTGACCGCTCACGCGCCGCTCCAACTCGTCGATCACGTCGCTGGTCGCGAGGATCAGGGCATCGTCGCCCGCCTCGGCGCGATCGCTGCCCGACGGCACGGTCAGACCGTCGCTCGAGATGAAGGCGAGCACCAGACTGCCGCGGGGCAGGTGCAGATCCGCGAGTCGCTGCTGGTGGAGAGCGGAGCCCGCGTCCACCTGCGTCCGTCGGACCTGGATCGCTCCGCCCGCCAGGTACTCGACCTCGAGGGTGTTGTAGCCGAGCACCGAGTTCAGGATCCGCGTCGTCGTCAGCAGCTGGGTCGAGAGCAGCAGATCCGCATGAAAGGCCGACTCGTAGATGCGCCCGTAGCGGGTCACGTCCTCGGAGGTCGCCACGCGGACGACCGAGCGTTGCACGCCCAGCCGCTTCGCCAGCAGCGACGCGGCCAGATTCGCCTCGTCCGAGGAGCTCGCCGCGACGAAGAGCTCGCAGCTCGCCACGTCGGCCGCCTCGAGCGTCGGCACGTGGGCGCCGTTGCCGAGCACGAAGGCGACGTCGAGCTGCTCCTCGACCATCTGTCGCTTGGCGGGATCGCGGTCGATCAGCGTGACGCGATGGCCCGCGTCCGAGAGCGTCCGCGCCAGGTAGCGCCCGACCTCTCCCGCCCCCATCACGACGAACTGCCTGCTCGTCATCGACCCGCCTCTTCCTCTCCCGACGATGGGACCGAGTCGGGCCGGCCGGTCCGATCCGTACGTCTGTTCGGGTCGGTCCGATCGAGCGCCTGCTCCTCGTCGACGAGGGCGGCGAAGCGGGAGAGTACGGCCGTCATCTCCGGCGTCTCGCGCGCCGCAGCGATCAACGCGTCGGGATCGAAGGACTCCGCCGCGAGGACCTCCCGACGCGCCGCCACGTAGCCCCGCATGATCTCGACGTCGAACTCGGGATGGAACTGCACCCCCCATTGGCGCGGCCCGTAGGCGATCGCGCTATGGGGATCGAGCCGGGTTCGCGCCAGCACGCAGGCTCCCGGCGGTGGCCGCAGCACCGCCTCGACATGCGAGCAATGACCCGCGAAGACGCCCGCTTCGAAGAGCGGCGCGAGCCCGACGGGCAGCGTCACCTCGACGGTGCCCATCTCGCGTCCTCGGGGATTCGGGCCAACGGCGCCCCCGAGCGCGTGGGCCAGTAGCTGATGCCCATAGCAGAGCCCTAGCACCGGGACGGCATCCTCCCGGACGACCCCGGCCAGCCAGCCCGCGGCGCGCTCGCTCCAGTCGGCCCGCTCGGAGACCATCGCCGGTGAGCCCGTCACGACGATTCCGTCGACCCGATCGGGCGGAGGAAGCGGAGCGTCGGCATGAACGGCCACCACCTCGAGGCTCTCCACCGACCGACCGAGTCCCCGGGCGATCCAATGCTCGAAATCCCCGTAGCGGCTCCGCACCGCAGGCAGCGCCTCACCGGTCTTCAGGATCAGGATCGTCGTCCCCATTCCCCCCCCACCGAAGGCACGTCCCCGCGATCACGCCCCCGGCAACGTGTCCTCGCGTCGCAGACGATGGAGCGCGATGCCCGCCGCGACCGAGACGTTCAGCGAATCCACCCCGGGCTCCATCCCGATCCGGAGCCGCCGATCCGCCCGAGCGAGGGCGGCCTCGCTCAGCCCCGGCCCCTCGGTCCCGAGCAGCAGCACCGCCGCCCCGATGCGAGCCGGATCGATCTCCTCGATCGCCCCACCCTGTCGGCCCGGATCGAGCGCGAGGATCTCGTAGCCCAGATCGGCCAGCGACCCCAACACCTCCGGCCAATCCTTCGCCCGCGCAAAGGGGACGCAGAGCGCCCCGCCCATCGATGTGCGGATCGCCTTGCGATAGAGCGGATCGCAGCTGCGCGGGCAGAGGATCACGCCCCGCGCGCCGAAGGCCAGCGCATTGCGGAAGATCCCGCCCACATTGTCGTGGTCGATCAGACCCTCGAGCGCCAGGAGCCGCGGCGCCGGATCCCCCGCGAGCATCGAACCGGCGAGCTCGAGGGGATCCCGGGGTGGCTCGCGACGGCACAGGGCCAGAGCCCCGCGATGGATCGGAAAGCCGACGATCGCGTCGAGCAGGGGCTGGGGTGCGATGAAGACCGGACAGCCAGGGGCCGCGCTCCGGACCTGCGGCCCCAGCGCCGACCAGGCACGCTCCCCCAGAAGGATCGACTCCGGCGCATACGTCGCCCGCGTCAGCAGAAAGATCAGGTTCCCGCGCCCCTCCACCACGAAGCGCCCGTGGCGGGCGGCCAACTCGGCATCCCGCAAGCTGCGGTAGCCAGCGAGGCGCGGATCCTCGAGATCGTCGATCGGCTCGATCTGCATCGCGGGAGCGAAGCACAGGGCAACCGAGCCTGCTCGCGAGCGCCCTCGCAGACGCCGGGTCAGAGGTTCTGGAAGAAGTCGTTGCCCTTGTCGTCGACGATGATGAAGGCGGGGAAGTTCTCGACCTCGATCCGCCAGACCGCCTCCATCCCGAGCTCCTCGTACTCCTGGATCTCGACCTTCTTGATGCAGTTCTGCGCCAGAATCGCCGCCGGGCCACCGATCGAGCCGAGGTAGAAGCCGCCGTGGCGCTGACAGGCCTCGGTGACCTGCTTCGAGCGGTTGCCCTTGGCCAGCATGATCATGGACCCGCCGTGGGACTGGAAAAGGTCGACGTACGCGTCCATCCGGCCCGCCGTCGTAGGGCCGAAGGAGCCCGAGACGTAGCCTTCCGGGGTCTTTGCGGGGCCGGCGTAGTAGACGATGTGGTCCTTGAAGTACTGGGGCAGATCCTCGCCCGCGTCGAGGCGCTCCTTCAGCTTGGCGTGGGCAATGTCTCGGGCGACGATGATCGTGCCCGAGAGCGAGAGCTGGGTCGTCACGGGGTACTGGGAGAGATCGGCCAGGATCTCGGTCATCGGCCGGTCGAGGTCGATCAGGACCGGCTCGCGGGTGAGCTCGTGGGCGACCAGCTCGGGCATGAAGCGCGCCGGGTCGGTCTCGAGCTGCTCCAGGAAGATGCCGTCGCGATTGATCTTGCCCAGGATCTGGCGATCTGCCGAGCAGGAGACGCCGATGCCGACGGGACACGAGGCGCCGTGCCGGGGCAGGCGGATCACCCGCACGTCGTGGCAGAAGTACTTGCCCCCGAACTGGGCCCCGATCCCGACTTCTCGCGTCAGCTGCAGGATCTGCTCCTCGAGCTCCACGTCGCGGAAGGCGCGGCCGTAGTCGTTACCCGAGGTCGGCAATCGGTCGAGATAGCGGCAGCTGGCGAGCTTCACCGTCTTCAACGTGAACTCCGCCGACGTCCCGCCGATCACGATCGCCAGATGATAGGGTGGACAGGCGGCGGTTCCGAGCAGCTTGATCTTCTCGGCGAAGAAATTCCGGATCGACTCCGGATTCAGCAGCGCCTTGGTCTCCTGGAAGAGGAAGGTCTTGTTGGCCGAGCCGCCACCCTTCGTCACGAAGAGGAACTTGTACTCGTCGCCCGGGGTCGCGTAGAGCTCGAGCTGGGCGGGAAGGTTGCTGCCGGTGTTCTTCTCCTCGTACATCGAGAGGGGCGCGAGCTGGCTGTAGCGGAGGTTGGTCTCGGTGTAGGTCTTGTGGATGCCCCGGGACAGGGCCTCCTCGTCGTGGCCCGTGACCCAGACGTCCTGGCCCTTCTTGCCGACCACGATCGCCGTCCCGGTATCCTGGCAGGAGGGCAGCACCATCCCGGCCGACACGTTGGCGTTCTTCATCAGCTCGAGCGCGACGAAGCGGTCGTTGTCCGAGGCCTCGGGGTCCTCGAGGATCTTGGCGAGCTGGGCCAGATGGCCGGGCCGGAAGAGATGGGAGACGTCGCGGATCGCCGTCGCCGCCAGCAGCTCGAGGGCCCGGGGCTCGACCTTCAGCAGCCGCCGGCCGTCGATCTCGACGGTCGAGACGCCCTCGTCGCCGAGCTTGCGATACTCGGTCTCATCCGGACCGAGTTCGAACATTTCCTGGTAGTGGTATTCGGACATCGGGAGCTCTCCGTG
This sequence comes from uncultured Spirochaetaceae bacterium, assembly GCA_964457385.1. Classification (GTDB taxonomy): domain Bacteria; phylum Myxococcota_A; class UBA9160; order UBA9160; family UBA4427; genus UBA4427. The sequence continues at coordinate 27,548 of CAYWGW010000021.1, read as the reverse complement.
CTGGGGCGCCCTTCTCCGGGACCGCCAACTGACTCGCTGGAATCGCCTCTGGAACGGCCTCCGGGACCCGTCCGCTCGAAGCCCGCTCCGGCCCGGCCGATCGAGCCCGGAGGGGAAGATCGAACGCCCGGCCAACGTCGACCTCGCCCTGGAATCGCAAGGATCGGGCCGGTGAAGCGGCGCGCGGAGAGTAGCCGAGGCTGCCGGCTCCGCAGGGTGGTGGGCGTTTCGAGGCCCGGGGGCTCAGCTCCGAGGGGCTGCCGGCCGATCGGAGGACGACGAGAAGCGACATTGAACCTGACGAGGTCGACGCTGCTCTCTATGATGGGAGGTAATGATGCGAAGAAGCAGCGACCACCGCCGACGGATCGAAGCCCGGACCGACGCCTCGAGCTGGACCTCGACCGCGCCCGCCTACGGACCTGCGGGAGGTCGCGATCGCGAACGGCCCGAGACCGGCCGATCGGGCGAGATGGATCTGCCGCGGCGCGCTGGACCGCTTGGTCTCCCTCGTCTCCGTAGCGCGATGGTTCGCGCGCCCTTCGCGGTCGCGGTGGCCCTGCTCGCCCTCGTGCTGACGGCCCCTGCCGGGGCCCAGTTCTTCTCCGCGCCCGAACTCAGCTGCGACCATACCTACGAGCTGATGAAGAGCCTGCTGAAGCGGCACATCAGCTACCGACAGCTCGATCGCGAGCTGAAGGAACGCGCCATCGAGGTCTATCTCGAACGGCTCGATCCCTCCAAGAGCCTGTTCCTGAGCGACGAGGTCAAGCAGCTCCGGAGCCGCCTGATGGGTGCCTTCTTCGGGATGCAGAACGACGAATGCGAGGTCCTCGACGAGCTTCAGGCCGAGGTCACCAAGCGCTACGCGCGGATGGAGGAGGAGGTCCGGAGCTTCGTCTCGAACGAGAGTTACGCGCTCGATCCGAACGTGGTCCTGATTCTCGACCCCAGCAAGCGGGGCCATCCGCAGGACGAGGCGGGGCGCCGCGATCTGGTCGAACGACTCGTGCACTTCCAGATCTCGAACTATCTCGAGAGCGACATGGAGCTCGCCAAGGCCAAGGAGAAGCTGATTCATCGCTACGAGCTGATGACCAGGCGCTCCAAGGAGCTCGAGCCCCGGGATACCTACGGCAACTTCCTGAACGCCTTCGCCGGCGCCCTCGATCCGCACTCGAACTACTACCCGCCCGAGGCGGTCGAAGACTTCGAGATCCAGATGAGCCTTTCACTCGAAGGGATCGGCGTCGCGCTTTCTTCGCGAGATGGGTACTCCGTCGTGGAGCGGATCATCCCGGGCGGTGCCACCGACAAGGCCGGCGCCCTCGAGCCGGGAGACAAGATCATCGCCGTGGCGCAGGACGGCGAGGATCCCATCGACATCATCGACATGTCCCTGCGCGACGTCGTCGCGATGATCCGCGGTGAGCGCGGGACCCGGGTCCACCTGACGGTGCTGCGCAAGACGGACGCCACGGAGCGATTCGACGTGGCGATCGTGCGCGATCAGGTGACGATCGAGGATGCGGCCGCCACCCTCGAGTTCGAGGAGGTGGAGATCGACGGCGAGAAGAAGAAGCTGGCGATCCTCGATCTTCCGACCTTCTACGGCGATCCGGATCCCCGCAAGCGCCAGAGCGGACGCGACGTTCGTGACCTGCTGCAAAAGGTCCGGGAGGCCAAGGCTGACGGGCTCCTTCTCGATCTGTCCCGAAACGGAGGAGGCAAGCTCGAGAGCTCGGTGGAGATCGCCGGCCTCTTCATCCGGGAGGGCGGGATCGTCGCCGTGAAGAACGTCTTCTCGGACGTCCAGGTATTGGAAGATCCAGACGAGGACGTCGTCTACGACGGACCGATCGTCGTCCTCACCTCGCGCATCACCGCTTCGGCCTCGGAGATCGTCGCGGGCGCGTTGAAGGACTACCGGCGCGCGGTGATCGTCGGCGACGACCACACCTTCGGCAAGGGCACCGTCCAGAGCTTCGTGCATCAGCCGGGTCGGCTCGGCGCCATCAAGGTCACCACGGCGCTCTTCTTCCGGCCGGGAGGTACCTCGACCCAACATGCCGGCGTCGCCGCCGACATCGTTCTGCCCTCCCTCCTCTCGACCGACGACTTCGGCGAGCGCTACGAGCCCTACTCCCTCGAGGGCCAGTCGATCCCGCCCTTCCTCGGGCCGGAGATCGTGCGGATGTCGACCGAGAAGGCGACCGAGAAGAAGACCTGGACGCCCGTCACCGACGACCTGGTCGCCGAGCTCGCCCGGCGGTCCGCTACGCGCGTCGAACAGAATGAGGAGTTTGCCGAGATCCGCGAACAGCTGGCCGAGCTCGCCTCCGAGGACGAGGTCCTGCGGCTCGCGGATCTGATCGAGAAGCGCCGGAGCCAGGGGGCCCAGGACGCAGCCGACGGCGCCTCCGATACGAAAACCGAGACCGATGCACCGCCCGACCCGGAGAGCGGGAGCGCCGGAGACGGCGCGGCCGACTCGGCCTATCCTGACGAGGCAGGCGCAGAGGGCGCGGATCGGGCCGCCGACCCCGACGCGTCCGGATCCGACGTCGAGTCCGAAATCGAAGAGGAGGCCAAGCCCTCCGCTCAGCGCAAGGAGGCCCTGCGCGTGCTCGCCGACCTCATCGCACTCCAGGAGTCCAGCCAGCCGTCATGGGAAGAACCGCAATCGGAGCTGCGATCGGTGTCGTCTTCGTCGCGGCCGTGATCTGGGCGGCGCTCGACGAGGGCGCCGTTCAATGCGAGATCTGCGTCGACTACAAAGGCCGCTCGGCCTGCTCGATCGCCATCGCCGCGGACCTTCTCCAGGCGGAGACCCAGGCACAAAGCGGAGCCTGCGCCCAGGTCACCGGCGGCGTCACCGAGACCCTGGAGTGTGGCGCCCTCCGACCGTCCGTCCGACGCTGCAGCGGCTAGCGCAGCCGCCCCAAAGGGCCCGGTCCAGGAAGCGGACCCGGGCGGCATCCAATGCTCATGGAAAGCTCCGATCTGGTCGAACAAGGGGCCTGAGAGTGTGGTCCCCGACCCGAATGATCCGAGCCGCGCGCCCGCGGACGCGTACGGAGCCGATCCCGTTCATGAGCAACCGACTCGACCACTACCTGAAGTCCTGCGAGGGCGATCTTCCGACGATGCCGGCAGTCGCAGGACAGGTCGTGCGAGCCGTCGACAATCCCGACAGCTCGATCGACGACATCCGGAAGCTGATCGAGCAGGACGCGGCGATCGCCGCGCGCATCCTGAAGATCTCGAACTCCGCCCTCTACGGCTTTCCGAGCGAGATCCAGAGCCTCGCCCACGCGATCTCGCTGCTGGGCACGATGACGGTGCGCAACCTGGTGCTCGCCGCCTCGATGAAGGACACCTATAAGCGGTTCGGCCTGATGGAGAAGCTCCTGTGGCAGCACAGCTCCCTGGCGGGTCCGGTTGCCGCGATGCTGGCGAGCTGGCGAGGCATCTGTGTCGATCCCGACATCGCCTTCACCGCCGGCCTGATGCATCACGTGGGCAAGACCGCCCTGGCCAACAGCCATCGAAGCGAGTACGAGAAGGTGATGGCCACGGTCTACAACGAGGGCCGTGGCTTCGTCGAGGTCGAGAACGAGGTCTTCGGGTTCAACCACGCGGAGCTCGGCGCCGCCGTCGTGCGCCGCTGGGGCCTTCCGGACAGCCTCGTGACGACGATCCGCATGCACCACGACACGGACAAGCTGCCCCAGCTCGACGAAGACGACGCCCGCCTCACGGCGCTCACCAACATCACGAGCCTCTCGCTCTCGAAGCTGGGCGTCGGACGCTCCCGGCCGATCGAGGGACTCGATCTCGCCGCCCAGCCGGCCTGGGTCTACCTGGGACTCGGCCCCGAGGACGTCGATCCGATCCTGTCCCAATGCACCGAACGGATCAAGGAGAGCCAGTCCATCCTGGGATAGGATTCCCGGACGCTCGAGCCCCCGTCTGCTAGATTCGGACTTCAGCGCAGACAAGGAGCGAGCCATGGCCCCCGACACGATAGCCCCCAACAGAATGACCCCCGAGAGAGCCGCCGCCCTCGACGAAGGCGTCCGGCAGGAACTCAGCGGGATCATCGAAGCCAACGACGTAGTGCTCTTCATGAAGGGCAATCGCCAGGCGCCGCAATGCGGATTCTCGGCCACCGTCGTCGGGATCCTCGATTCGATCCTCCCCAGCTATCACACGGTCGACGTGCTCTCGGCCCCCCAGCTCCGCGAGGGCATCAAGATCTTCTCCTCCTGGCCCACGATCCCCCAGCTCTACGTGAAGGGCGAGTTCGTCGGCGGCTGCGACATCATCCAGGAGATGCTGGGCTCCGGAGAGCTCTACCAGGCTCTCGGCGTCGAGCCGGTGGAGGCCGTGCAGCCCAGGATCGAGGTCGGTCCGGCGGCCGTGGCGGCGCTGCAGCAGGCGATGGCGCAGCACGGGGGCGGCGGCCGCGAGCTGCATCTGAGCGTCGACGCCACCTATCAATCCCATCTCTCGATTGCGCCCCGCACGCCTGCCGACGTCGAGGCGATCAGCGAGGGCGTGACGCTGCTGCTCGATCCGATCTCCGCCTCCCGCGCCGACGGCATCCGCATCGACGTCGCCGACACCCCGGACGGACAGGCCTTCAAGGTCGACAATCCGAACGCACCGCAGGTCCAGACGATGTCGGTGCGCGAGCTGAAGCAGGCGATCGATGCAGGAGAGCGCTTCGAGCTGCTCGACGTGCGCACGCCGGAGGAGCGGGCGATCGCCTCGATCCCCGGCGCCGCGCTGCTGAACGAGCAGGAGGCGGCCCGGATCGAGAGCCTGCCCCGGGACACGAAGCTCGTCCTCCACTGCCATCACGGCGGCCGCTCGCAGCAGGCCGCCGAGCAGTTCGTCTCCCTGGGCTTCACGCAGGTCTACAACGTCGTCGGGGGCATCGACGCCTGGAGCCAGGAGATCGATCCCGAGGTCCCGCGCTACTGATGGCCCTCCAGATCATCAACGCAGGCCCTGCGCCGGAAGAGACGGCCACCCGGATCCGAGAGGCGATCGCCGCCCAGATGCCCGAGGCGACGATCGAGGTGCTCCCGCGCGGCCCCGGCCATTTCGAGCTGAAGGTGACGGACACGAGCTTCGAGGGTCTGTCCCGAGTGAAACAGCAGCAGCTCGTCTACGGCGCGATCACCGAGCTGATGACGGGCGCGAATGCTCCGGTCCACGCAATCGACCGCCTGGAGTGCCTCGTCCCCTGACCTGACCCGCATCGGTCGCGCCGGCTCCCGCCCCGTGCGGACCGACGCCGGAGGATTCCATGAAGCTCGTCCAGGCCATCATCAAGCCCTTCAAGCTCGACGACGTCCGTGATGCGCTCGCCCGGATCGGGATCGAGGGCCTCACGGTGAGCGATGCCAAGGGATTCGGGCGCCAGAAGGGGCATACCGAGGTCTACCGCGGCTCGGAGTACGAGATCGATCTGCTGCCGAAGCTGTCGCTGGAGATCGTCGTGCGGGACGACCAGCTCGATGCCACAGTCGAGGCCGTCTCCGAGGCGGCACATACGGGGAAGATCGGCGACGGCAAGATCTTCGTCGCCGAGGTCGAGCAGGTGATCCGCATCCGGACCGGAGAGCTCGACGAGGCCGCGATCTGAAGCCGTCCACTGCCCGGACCGGCCCCCACCCCTACGCCGACCCAGGAGGTTGCCATGATTCATACCCCGCCCGAGTTCGTCGATCTGACACCCGAAATGCGTGAGCGTCTCGAACGCTTCCGCAAGGAGCACGAGAACGATCCGATCGGCAACGTCGGGACCCAGCTCCTGTTCGAGGACGACCGGGTCCGGATCTGGAAGCTGGAGCTCGAGCCCGGCGAGGCGAGCGACCTCCACCGCCACGACCACGACTACTATCTCGCGATCTCGGAGGGCGACTACGTCGCCGGCGTGACGCCCCTGGGCAGCCCCGTGGACTGCTTCGTGGGCAAGGTGCCCGAGGCCGGCAACACCGTCGCCGTCCCGAAAGGCGGCGTCGAGTGGGCCTACAACGTCGGCGAGAAGACCTATCGCGAGATCCTGATCGAGCTGAAGGACAGCTGACCGTTGCGTCAGTAGCGTTCGTCGCGATCGACCACGTGGATCAGGGGCTCGCCGCGCCGGAAGCGGCCGAGGTTCTCGACGAAGGGCACGATCAGGCCTTCGTGGGCCCGGGGCGCGCTCCAGGAGACATGGGCCGAGAGCCGCACGCGCGGATGGCCGTAGAGCCAATGGCCGGCGGGCAGGGGCTCGGGCTCGACACAGTCGAGGGACGCGAGGCCCATCCCGTCCTCCCGATCGAGCGCCCGGCGCAGGGCCTCCTGATCCACGAGCCCGCCGCGCGCAATGTTCACGAGATGGACGCCTGGCTTCATCATCCCGAAGGCCTCTTCGCCGATCATCTTCTGCGTGGCCGGCGTCTCGGGAGCGGCGAGCACCAGGTGGTCGGCATCCTCGAGCAGCGCCGCCAGGCTCGTCACGATCTCGACCCCCTCGATCGGACTCGGGGCCGTCGTCCGTCGCAGCGCCTTCACCCGCATACCGAAGGGCAACGCCCGACGGGCCACCGCCTGCGCGATCCCGCCGAAGCCCACGAGCGCCAGCACGCGATCCTCGAGGCTCCCGAGACGGGCGATGTTCCAGTGCTTCGGCGGCTCGGAGAGCCAGGACTGCGGCAGCTGCTTCTCGGCCGCCAGCATCACGGCCATCACCCACTCGGAGATCGCCCGGGCGCTGGCGCCACGGGAGCAGGTGAGCCAACGATCGCCGAGCTTCTCGAAGGGAAACGCGTTCACACCGGTGCCGTAGGTATGCACCCAGCGCACACCTCGCGCCAGCACCTCGGCCAGATTCGGGCTGCCCCAGGTGGGAGTCAGCAGGACCTCGCCCTCGACCTGATCTTCGAGCTCGCCTTCGTGGGGGATCTCGATGATCTCGATATCGGGGTGCGCCTCGCGAACGGGCTGGAGCAGCGCACTCGGAAGCTGGGTCAGGATCCGGGGTGCATCAGCCAAGTAGAACCTCTCTTCGAGCAGGATGGATTCGGGCGCGCGGAAATCTAGCCGCCGCTCCCGGGCCTCGACCACAGGGGCTCGGGGATCTCGAAGCCGAGCTCTCCGTCCCAGCCGTTGCGGAAGGCGACCTCGTGGGCAGGGCGACGGGGGGCGATGCCCCAACGACCTTTCGGGTAACCGAAGGTGACGCAGGCGTTGAAGATCCACTGACCCTCCTCGGGCACTCCGAGCACCCGCCTCACCTCGTCGGTCTTCATCATGAAGACACTCGTCAGGGCGCTCCCGACTCCCTCGACCCGGGCGGCCAGCATTGCGTTCCAGATCGCTGGAAAGATCGATCCGCCCGTCGTGTCGAACTGACAGAAGGCGAAGAGCAGCAGCGGATAGCCCTCGAAATGGTCCGCGAGATGGCTGGCGGAACGGAACATCTTCATGAATTCGATGCTCTCTGCGCTCTCGGGATCCGCCTTCGCCGCCTCGAGACGCCCCGCGTAGATCGAGCTCCAGAGAACGTCCATGCAGCCGCGGTAGATCGGGCCCAGCTCGGCCTTCAGCTTCGGATCGTCGACCAGGAGGAAGCGCCAGCCCTGTGTGTTGCCGCCCGAGGGCGCTCGGATCGCCGCGTCCAGGATCCGCCGTTGCACGGCCTCCGGAATCGGGTCGGGCTTCACGCGTCGCATGGCGCGCGTCGTATACAGGGCTTCATAGGCGTCCATCGGAGCTTCCTTTCTCGTTGATTTCGACAGTTTCGGTCGGCGGCGTGGCCTCCGCCGGCTCGACGGGCTCGTGGGCGATGCCCAGACCCAGCGGTCGTGGCCAGGAGACGACCTCGGGTCGATAGACCTCGAGGTTTTCCAGCAGTCGTCCCGTCCTCTTCTCGCGATCGCCAGAAACCTCTCCGATGAGATTGCAGACGTAGGTCACGACGATTCGATCGGCGGTTCCGAAATCCGGATGGGCCTTTGCGGCATAGCAGAGCTTGTCCGGATCGTAGCCTCCGGCGGCGTCCCGACGCAGGTCGGGAATCACGAAGAGGGTACGAGGCTCGGACCAGGGGCCCTCGGGTCGCGGGGCGGTGCGCGTCTGGATCAGCGCGGAAGGTGATCCTGGAGAGCTCCCGGCCGGCTGATAGGGAAAGGAGTAGACGGCGCGCAGTTTCCGCCCTTCCGGCTCCCGCGCGATGCTCATCTCGGTGGCGCTGTCGCTCATCAGGATTCCGGCGCGATCGGATACCAGCCCCGGGATCCAGGTCCCGTCGTCGCTCAGCGTCTCGAGCTCGTTCTGCAGATCCTCGTCGAAGCGACGAAGGGCGTCCGTCGACAGGCGCGTCAGGAAGCGCGGGTGACGGACTGGTCCCTGCCGCAGATGCCCGAAGAAGAAGACGGACCCGCCGTCGTGCCATACGGCGCCGGCCGGAAAGGCCGTCGCATCCCGAGCCAACGGACGCACCTCGAATTGCCAATCCCCAGGATGGGCGGCCGGATTCGAGACCCGGGCGAGATCGACGCCCACGGTCTCGAAGGACATCGAGCGCTCGGGCCTGGGGACGACTCGAACCAGCACGACGTAGAGCGCGTCTTCGAAAACGAAGCCGCCGAAGGGCCACCAGTACAGGTCCTCCTCCCCAGTACGAAACACCGCCCGCGGTCGGCCCTGGGCATCCCGCGCCCATGCGTACTCGATCTCGAAGAGGCCGTCCTTTCGGCAACGCGAGCGGGCCACACTGTTGTGGATGAAGGTGGATCCACGGCGAGTCGTGGCATCCGGAGCGCCGATGAAGCTGTCGCCAAAGAGCCAGAGCGTCGGAAGCGCCTCGGCGGAGGGAACCCCGGCGCGCCCGGCGAGAGGAGCAAGGGAGACCGAGTAGACGGCATCTCCGCCGAGCCAGCCCTGGGCAAGCGGAAATCGCGGCAGACAGGGGGGAGCGGGACGTTTGCCCGACTCGCCATCGACCCACTCCGACGGCCCGAGCCCCAGCCGGGCACAACCAAGCAGGAGCAGCATCGTCCAGCCGGCGAGGCCCACGGCGAGTCTTCGTCTGTTCACGGACATGGGCATGGGCATGGGCATGGGCATGGGCATGGGCATGACCCATCCTGCCCGAGATCGGGGACCGGGTCGAGATCGACCTTCCTGCCGACCTTCCTGCCTGAAGACGAAAGCCGGCCCGAAGACGAGAGGCGGCAGGGGTGGAATCCTTCGAGCCGGCGGTCCATCTTCCGACCATGAGATCCCGGCATCCACATCCGTTCCGTTCACCTCCTGGAGTCGAAGCGCCGCTCCGCCTCGGGAGAGCTCGGCCTTGAGCGACCCGCATGCGAGCCTCGACTTCTTCGGCGTAGCCTGGCGTCTGGGCGCCACACTTCTCTTCGTCGCCTTGAATGGCTTCTTCGTCGCGGCCGAGTTCGCCCTGGTCAAGGTCCGCACGGCGCGGGTCGACCAGCTGGTCCGCGAGGGACGCCGGACCGCCCCGGTCGTCCAGCATATCCTCGGCCACCTCGATCGCTACCTCTCCGCCTGCCAGCTCGGCATCACCCTGGCCAGCCTGATCCTCGGCGCCCTGGGTGAGCCGGCGGTCTCCGTCCTGATCCTGGCGGCAGCGGGCGGTCTGGGCATCGAGGTCGCCAGCGACGCGGGCTGGGTCCCGGTCGTTTCGATCACGCTGGCCTTCCTGCTGATCACGATGCTCCACATGACCGTCGGCGAGCAGGCGCCGAAGATGTGGGCCCTGCGGCGCTCGGAGAACGCCGCGCTGGCGACCGCCCCCGTGTTGCGCGCCTTCACCTGGATCTTCGGTCCCTTCATCGTCGCCATCAACTGGATCTCCAACGCCCTGCTGCGGCTGGTCGGCCTGCCCGCCGAGCTCGGCCACGAGGCGAGCCACAGCGCCGAGGAGATCCGAAGCATCCTCTCCCTCTCCGCGCGAACCGGGCACATCACGCCCCACGAGCACGAGATCGCCGAGAACGTCTTCCGCATGATGGAGCTCGAGGTCCGACACATCGTCGTGCCCCGGGTCGACATTGTCTTCCTGACCCTCGAGCATCCGGTCGAGGAGAGTCTCGAGCGGATCCGGAGCAGCGGCCACTCCCGCTTCGCACTCTGCCGGGTCGGCCTCGATACGATCGTGGGCGTGGTGCACGCGAAAGACGTCCTCGACGCCATCCTCCGCGGCGATACGCCGGACCTGGAGGCGCTGGCCCGGCCGCCGCTCTTCGTTCCCGGGACGATGTCGCTCTCGGGCTTCCTGCGCGAGATCCAATCGAGCCGCCAACACTCGGCCATCGTCATCGACGAGCATGGCACGGCCGTCGGCATGGCCTTTCGCGAGGACGCCCTGGAAGAGATCGTCGGGCCCCTCGGCGACGAGTTCGACGAGGACGAGCCCCGCTTCATCGCCCTGCCCGACGGCAGCTTCGAGCTGCCGGGGCGCACGCCTCTACCCGAGGTCGAGAGTCGACTCGGCTTCGATCTCTCCGAGGAGGACTGGGACGAGGGTGAGCATACGATCGGCGGCCTCGTGACGGCCCGCCTCGACCGTTTCCCTCGCAAGGGCGATACCGTCCGCGTCGGCCCCTTCCTCGCCCGCATCACGGACGCTTCGCGACGGCGCGTGCAGCGGCTGCGGATGGTGCCGATCCAGGGCGATGCCGATGGGGAGGATCCGGGCCGGAACGAGCCGGACCGGAACGTGGACGAGGCGCGACTCGCGTAGTCGGAGCGGGGCGGGCGGTGCCGGACCGGGCGGGCATCGCCGAACGTCGAACGTCGAATGGGGATCGGTCGGCCCTCCCCAGCGCCGGGGGCCCGACGGATCCAGGAGTGGAAGCTGATCATGCCCGGCTGGATCCCGATTCCCGACTGGCTCGACCTGCTCGATATCTTCGTCGTCGCGGGCTTCGGCTTCTTCGCGATCCGCTTCCTGCGCGGATCGCGGGCGCGCGCCGAGATCGCCGGACTGGCACTGATCGGTGTCGTCTACGCGATCGCCCGGCTGCTGGAGCTGCAGCTGACGAGTGCGCTGCTCCAGGGCTTCTTCGCCGTCCTGATCCTGATCCTGGTCGTCGTCTTCCAGGAGGATCTACGGCGGATCTTCGGACAGCTCGGATCCTGGCGGCGCCCCTCGACGGACGTCCCGGGCGAGACGGCGGCACTCGACGTGCTCGTGCGGACGGCGACACGACTGGGGGAGAGCCGTACGGGCGCGCTCATCGTACTGCCCGGAAGGGAGCCCCTCGAGCGCCACACCGAGGGCGGAATCCCGTTGAATGGGCGCCTCAGCGAGCCGCTGCTGCTGTCGATTTTCGACGCGAGTTCGCCGGGACACGACGGTGCCGTCATCGTCCGCGGCGATGTCGTTGAACGCTTTGCCGTCCATCTCCCACTGTCCGCGAATCACGACGAGGTCCGACCGGGCGGAACGCGACACGCGGCCGCTCTCGGACTCGCGGAGCGCTGCGACGCGACCTGCATCGTCGTCTCGGAGGAGCGCGGCACGGTCTCCCTGGCGCGGGAGGGGGCGCTGCGCCGACTTTCGTCTCCTCGGGATCTCGCCTCCGAGCTGCGGCGGGTCGTGTATCCCGAACCGGTGGTGACGAAAGCGCGCTGGAAGCGAAGCGCACCCGAGGCCGCCCTGGCACTCGTCGGCGCGATCCTGCTCTGGGCGCTCTTCGTGCCGGGCTCGGACATGGGCGAGGTCACGCTCTCTGTGCCCGTCGAGATCACCAACCTGCCCGCCGGGCAGGCGCTCGAGTCGATCGATCCGGCCACGATCGACGTGACGCTCCGGGGGCTGCGGCGCGATCTGCTGCTCCTCGGGGTCGAGGAAGTGGGCATCGAAATCGATGCCTATCTCGCGCGCTTCGGACGCCGGACCTTCACGATCTCACCCAACGAGATCCGCAAGCCCGGTACGCTGTCGATCGAATCGATCGAGCCGGAGCGCATCAAGATCTCGGTCGTCGAGGTTCCGACCGGGGACGGCGACCCCGCCTGACGATCGCGTGACGGCGAGACCGCGAGACCGCGGACGCCGGGCCAGATACGAAGCAGCGACGAAGCGGAGACGAGCCCGAGACGAGACAGCGCCGCGCAAGAGGGGGAAAGGCCATGGAGACGCGAATCGAATCAGACACGATGGGTGAAATCGAGGTGCCCGCGGATCGTTATTGGGGGGCCCAGACCGAGCGCAGCCGCCGCCATTTCGAGATCGGAGACGAACGCTTCCCGCGTCCCTTCCTGCGCGCGCTCGGCCTCGTGAAGCGAGCCGCGGCCCGGGTCCACGCGGAACTCGGGGCGCTCGATCCCGCGGTCGCCGCGGCGATCGAGGCAGCAGCCGAGGAGGTGATCGAAGGACACCTCGATGCGCATTTTCCGCTCGTCGTCTGGCAGACCGGCTCCGGGACCCAGACGAACATGAACGCCAACGAGGTGATTGCGAATCGGGCGATCGAGATGCTCGGCGGCCGGATGGGCTCGAAGGATCCGGTCCATCCCAACGATCACGTGAACCGCAGCCAGTCCACGAACGACGTGTTCCCGACCGCGATCCACGTCGCGGCAGCCGAGCAGATCGACGGCGCCCTGCGGCCGGCGCTGCGCGCGCTGGCCGATGCGCTGGCGTCGAAGGCCGCGGCATTCCACGACACCATGAAGGTCGGGCGCACCCATCTGATGGACGCCGTGCCGATCCGCGCCGGCCAGGAGTGGAGCGCCTTCGCCGAGCAGCTGCGGGCCGCCGATCGGGGCCTGGCCCGGGCGTTCGACGATCTCCTCGATCTGCCGATCGGGGGCACGGCGGTCGGCACCGGCCTGAATGCACCCGCCGACTTCGACGCGCGCATGGTCGAGGCGCTCTCGGCCGCGACCGGGCTGCCGTTCCGGGTTACGCCCAACAAATTTGCCGGCATCGCCGCCCACGACGCCTGCGTGGCCGCCCACGGCGCGCTGCGGGTCGTGGCGGTCGCACTCACGAAGATCGCCAACGACGTCCGGCTGCTGGGCTCCGGCCCCCGCTGCGGCCTCGGCGAGCTCGAGCTTCCCGCCAACGAGCCTGGTAGCTCGATCATGCCCGGCAAGGTCAACCCGACCCAGGCGGAGGCGCTCACGATGGTCTGCGCCCGGGTGATCGGCGACGACGTCGCGATCGGGATCGCGGGCGCCAGCGGTCATCTCCAGCTGAACGCCTACAAGCCGCTGATCGCCTTCGACCTGCTCGGCTCGATCCGCCGACTGCGCGATGCCAGCGAGAGCTTCCGGGTCCATTGCGTCGAAGGCATCCGGATCGAGGAGTCGACGACCCGGCTCCATCTCGAGCGCTCGCTGATGCTCGCGACGGCGCTGGCCCCGCGGCTCGGCTACGACGGTGCCGCGGCCGTCGCGAAGAAGGCGCACGACGAGGGCACGTCCCTGCGCGAGGCGGCCCTCGAGTTGGGCAGCCTCTCGGCGAGCGAGTTCGACGAGCTGGTCCGTCCCGAGAAGATGCTCGGCCCGGAGGACGGCGATTGAGCGCTCGAGCGGCGTCCCGTGCGGTCGACGCTCAGCGTTTCCGATCCGATTCCCCGCCCAGCCAGCCGCGGTACCGGAACCAACCGAGCAGCCCCGCCGCGATCGCGATCATCACGGCCCAGGTCGCCCCGTAGCCCCAGCGCCAGTGCAGCTCGGGCATATGATCGAAGTTCATGCCGTAGACCCCCACCACGAAGGTCAGTGGAATGAAGATCGTCGCGACGATCGTGAGCGTCTTCATCACCTCGTTCATGCGGTAGCTGGCACTCGATAGCTGCAGATCCATCAACCCACCCACCATCTCGCGATAGGTGTCGATCGCGTCGAGGGTCTGGAAGGCATGATCGTGGGCGTCGCGCAGATAGGGCTTCAGCTCGTCCCCGATCGGCAAACCCTCGTCGCGCAGCATCGAGTTCACCGCGTCGCGCTGCCGCCACTGCACCCGATGGAGCATGAGCAACGTCCGGCGGGTCGCGTGTAGCCGTGTCAGGGTCGAGACGTCCGGGCGCTCGATGATCTCCTCCTCGAGCGTCTCGACGATGTCACCCAGCCGCTCGACGACCGGGAAGTAGCCGTCGATCACGGCGTCGATCAGGGCGTAGAGCAGGAAGTCGGGGCCCATCCTGCGGATCCGGCTGGTCTGCACATGGATCCGGTTCCGGATCGGATCGAAGACGTCCCCCGGTCGTTCCTGGAAGGAGACGACCCAGCCGGGCCCCAGGACCAGGCTCACCTGCTCGATCACGATCTCGTCCTCGTCGTTGACGCGGGCCATCTGGGTGATCACGAGCAGACGATCGTCGTAGAGCTCCACTTTCGGACGCTGCGGCACATGAACCACGTCGGCCATGGCGAGGGGATGGATCCCGAGACATTCGCCGAGCGTCTGCAGGATCTCCTGGCTGCCAAAGCCCTGCACGTCGAGCCAGACGACCCGGCCCGGCACCGTCAATCGCTCCCGACAAGCCTCGACGTGGTCGATCACGAACTCCTCGAGCATCTCCGGTCCGTAGCTGATCCCGTGGATCTGCGGCGCCGGCGCATCCTCCGGGACGATCATCTCGCCCGGAGCGGCGCCGCTCGGCGGTCTCCGGCGCCGACCGAGGGCGGGCCGACCGAGGAAATCGATCGCCTCGAGCGGAAGCGTGGTCGAGACGCGCACGAGGTCGCGTGCCCGGCTGGCCAATCTCGCCAGCCGATTCTCGTTGGACTCCGAACTCATCATGCTCTCCCCCTTCTCGCGGTCATGGCCGGGCCCCGGCGCGATCATGGCGGGCCCTGGCAGCCCGCGTCCAGGTTCTTTACACCGCCCGCCGATATCTGCATCCGCAGAGAATGCCCTAGGATCGAGGCTTCCACTCCTGGGAGCCTCCCTCCCATTGTCCGACCTTTCCTTCGCCTCATTCGCCCGTCTCGGCCTGATCGTGGGCGTCGCCATCGCGGCGCATCTGGCCACGGTCCTGATCCGGCTCTCGAACGGGCGGTTTCTTCGCTCCCGGCTCCACTCCGAGGCCAAGGCCCGGACGATCACGGGCTTCGTCACCAGCCTCGTGGTCTTCGGCATCTATTTCGCCGCGGTCGGCTTCATCCTCTCCGAGCTCGGCATCGCCCTCACGACCTACCTGGCGAGTGCCTCGGTGATCGGGCTGGCCGTGAGCTTCGGATCGCAGGGCATCGTCGAGAGCGTCGGCATGCGATTCACGGTGCTCATCAACTCCTCCGGTACCCGCGTCTTCGTTCCGAACCGCGCCATCGCGAGCGTGATCAATCATCTGAAGGGCTAGATCCGGGCCTACGTCGATGCGCGTATGCCCGGCGATGAGCACCGGATCGAGGCCGCCGCGGCCAAACGCCTCCGCGAGCTGGGGCTGGCGGCGCATGAGCAGTACCCGGGCGTCCTGCTACTCCCGCCCACCTTCGAGGGTCGCATCGAGACCCGCGACGGCTCGGCCTTCCTACGCACGAAGTTCCGGATCTGGCCCGGCCAGGGCGCGCTCATCGAGGGGCCGGTGCGCGCGGCCTTCATCCAGTCACTGAAGACGCTCTACGAGAGCTACGGTGACTGGATGGTGAGCGTCCACTACCGCGCGGAGCCCTGGATCCTCACCCCGGAGCGGCGCCTGCCCCGACCCGCCACCCTCAGCGATCGCGGGGGGGTCCCCACCCGACGTCGACGCCGAAGCCGAAGCCGTCACGATCGAACGCGGCGGCCAGAGTCTGATCACTGGCTGAGGGCGCGCGGCGCTCCGCGCTCTGCCCGCGGCCTCCGCCCTCGGCCTCCAGCGGGCGGGCGTGATCTGGCGGGAGCCGGAGCGAGCGGGGCGGACGCGGTTCGCGGAGTTGGCATCGGGCAGGCGGGACTCCTAGCCTCCTACGAGGAGCGGAGACCACCGATGCCGGACCCGGATGAGGCGCTTCGAATCGTCGGGATCGTCTTTCCGACGGATACGAACAGCCAGGGCACGCTCTTCGGTGGTCGAGCCCTCAGCCTGATGGACCGCCTCGCCTTCATCGTGGCCTCGCGCTTCGCGCGCAAGCCGATCGTCACGGTCGACGCCGACGGACATCCCACGCCGGTGGCAG
This sequence comes from uncultured Spirochaetaceae bacterium, assembly GCA_964457385.1. Lineage (GTDB taxonomy): Bacteria > Myxococcota_A > UBA9160 > UBA9160 > UBA4427 > UBA4427. Next base: position 11,408 of record CAYWGW010000021.1, on the reverse strand, counting down.
ATCCCACGCCGGTGGCGGATCCGACACCGGGGGCGGACGGGGATCCGCCGGACGCGGATGCCGGGATCCCGGCTACCTCACCCGCATCGGCATCGAGATCGGAGTGAGTCCCCGAGTTAGATCCCCCGACGATCGAGACCCTGAAGCCTGCGCCGACGTGTCCTGCATCGAGGTTTTCTGCACCGGCAGAGGAGAGCAGACATGACACTGATCTGGGTACTGGCGGCGGTCGTCGTCTTCATCGGCCTTCTGTTCGTCGGGCGGGCCTGGTGGTCCTGGGTGGCGGGCGGTGGCCTGTTGATCCTCGGCTGGGTCCTCTCCGGAGACGCCTCGTTCTTGGGCTTCGTCGTCGTGGCGGCGGTCTTTGGCGCGATCGCGACACTCACCGGCAATCCGACGCAGCGTCGTCGGTTCCTCACACCCTTCCTGATGTCCCGCGTCGGCCGGATCCTGCCGCGGCTGGGCGACACCGAACGGATCGCCCTCGAGGCGGGCACGGTCTGGTGGGACCGGGATCTCTTCTCCGGTGCACCGGACTGGTCGCGTCTGTTCGACTTCCAGGTCCAGCCCCTCAGTGAGAACGAGCAGGCCTTCCTCGATGGCCCCGTCGAGCAGCTCTGCGGGATGCTGAACGAGTGGGACGTTTCGCAGGCCGGCGACCTGCCCGAGGAGGTCTGGCGCTTCCTCGCGGAAGAACGCTTCTTCGGCATGATCATTCCCGAGAAATACGGAGGGCTCGGCTTCTCGGCGCAGGCCCACTCCGCAATCGTCCAGAAGATCTCGAGTCGCAGCATCACGGCGGCGGTGACGGCGATGGTCCCGAACTCGCTGGGTCCCGCCGAGCTGCTGCTCCACTACGGCACCGACGAGCAGCGCGACTACTATCTGCCGCGGCTGGCCCGGGGCGAGGAGATCCCCTGCTTCGCGCTGACGGGCCCCGAAGCCGGCAGCGACGCCGCCGCCACCGACAGCGAGGGCATCGTCTACCGCGGCACCTTCGAGGGCAGGGAGCTGCTCGGGATCCGGCTCTCCTGGCGCAAGCGCTACATCACGCTCTCGCCGATTGCGACCCTGATCGGCCTGGCCTTCCGGCTGCGCGATCCCGATGGTCTGCTCGGCGGCGAGAAGGATCTCGGGATCACCTGTGCGCTGGTTCCCGCCGGCCTGCCGGGCATCGAGATCGGATCGCGTCACGATCCGATGGGCATCCCCTTCCACAACGGCCCGATCGTGGGACGCGACGTCTTCGTCCCGATCGATGCCATCATCGGCGGTGCGGAGGGGGCGGGACAGGGCTGGCGCATGCTGATGGAGAGCCTGGCGGCGGGGCGTTCGATCTCCCTGCCCTCGCTCTCGGCGGGCGGCGCCAAGCTCGCGACGCGCGTCGTCAGCGCCTACGCCATGGTACGCGAGCAGTTCGATACGCCGATCGGGCGCTTCGAGGGCGTCGAGGAGCCGCTGGCCCGAATGGCGGGTCTCACCTACCTGATGGACGCGACCCGCCGGCTGACGGCGGCGGCCGTCGACGCCGGCGAGCAGCCCTCCGTTTTGTCGGCGATCGCCAAGACCTATCTGACGGACGCCCTGCGCGACGTCGTGAACGACGGGATGGACATCCGCGCGGGCGCGGCGATCCAGCGCGGACCGCGCAACGTCCTCGGACGCGTCTACGACGCCGTGCCGGTGGGCATCACGGTCGAGGGCGCGAACATCCTCACGCGCTCGATGATCATCTACGGCCAGGGCGCCATCCGCTGCCATCCTTTCGCGCTCGACGAGATCCATGCCGTCGAGGCGAACGACCTGGAGGCCTTCGATCGTGCGTTTTTCGGTCACGTGGGTCACGTCTTCCGCGTCGCCAGCCGCACGCTGCTGCTCGGGCTGACGGACGGACATCTCGAGCGCGGGGCTCCCGACGGGTTCGCCCGCCGCTACGTGCAGCGACTTTCGCGAGCGAGCGCCGCCTTCGCGCTGGTTTCGGACGCCTGCATGGCCAGCCTCGGCGGCCAGCTGAAGCGCCGCGAGATGATCACGGGACGGCTGGCCGACGCGCTCGCCTGGATGTACCTCGCCTCCGCGACGCTGAAACAATTCCAGGACACGAAAAGCCCCGCCGCCGATCAGCCCCTCGTGACCTGGGCCTGCGAGCACGCGCTCGTCCAGATCGACGAAGCCCTCGACGGCGTGCTGCGCAATCTGCCCGCACGACCCATTGCCTGGGGGCTGCGGCCACTGGTCTTTCCGCTCGGTCGCCGCGCGAAAGAGCCCGACGATGCCTGCCTCGGCGCAGCTGCTGCGGCGCTGCTCGACGAGGCCGACATCCGGAACCGTCTCACCGCGGGCATCTTCATCCCGCCTCCGGAGGAGGTCGGCCTGGGGCGCCTGGAGGATGCGCTGGCCAGGGCGACCGAGGCGCTGCCGGTGGAGGCGAAGCTGCGCCACGCGGTGCGGGAGGGTCGTCTCGAGCACGCGCCCGGCTTGCAGCTCGCCGAGGCGGGCCTGGCAGCCGACGTCATCACGAAGGAGGAACTCGAGCTGCTCCGCAGCGCCGACGCCGCACGCGACGAGGTCATCCAGGTCGACTCCTTCGACGCGGAGCAGTACCGGGAGCTGCGCCGATGAAGTCTCATCGATCCGCTCGGCTTCCACGGCTCGTCGGAGCCGCCCACCGAGCGGGAGCAATACCAACTCGACCGGTACCCATCACGTGAGCCGCGCCGTCTGCTCGGGATCGACCCTGAGCGCACACGGTTGCCGCGCCGTCTGCTCGGCCTCGCTGCTCGGCCTCGACCCGGGGCGCGCACCGTTGCCGCTCCTCGGGCGGGATCGGGCGCTGCGCCCAGACGATCCAGGCGCCCCGCCTCAAGACTGAAAGAGATCGCCCTGCTCGGCCTTGGAGTTCGTGGCGCCCGACCTTCTGTTGGCCGTGATTGAGCGGTCTGGGCTCTTCCTGCCACCGGCGCTCGACCCGCCACGCCTACCCGAGGTGCCCGCCTTACCTGTCTTCCCCGCCTTCGCCGCCTTCGCCGACCCCGAGCCCGAGCCCGAGCCCGAGCCTGACGGTTCCGGCGGGAGCAGCTTCACCTTCGACACGGGCTTCGGCGCGAGCCGCGCGCCCCGGGCCGCTGGGCTCGTCGGTTCGAGGGTCGAGAGGTCGAACTCGGCTTCCTTCAGCCGCTGACGCTTGGCCGGGACGAAGTCGAGGTGGAGCCGGCCCATCTCGTCCTCCGGCAGCAGCAGATCGATCCGGCCGCCCTTGTCCTTGATCAGGCGATACTCGCGGTTGCGGATGAACTTCTCGATCCGGATGCGCTTGGCGAAGGCCATCTTCTTCTTGTCGCGGTAGACGACGGTGAAGCCAGCGCCCTGCTCGGGGTCGAAGAGGTCGGCGTAGAGGAGCTTGCCCGTGAAGAGGATCTTCTCGGGCGCGCTCATCACGCGATAGGTCCCGTCCTGGGCGATCGCAAGGACGTGGTCGAATTCGGAGACCGAGAGCTTGAACTCGTCGCCGCGCACCTCGGAGCCGAAAAAGCTGGTCTTCCTGTCGTAGGAGAGCCGAAGGTTCTGGCGCGCGACGGCCTTCTTGTCGACCGCCTCGATCTCGGTGATCGTCGTCTTGCGCGGATACCGATCTCCATACTTCGCGATCATCGCTTCGAGATAGGCGATCGTCGTCTTGACCATGTTCTTCAGCTTGCGTTCGATCTCCCGGATCTTCTTGTCGATCTCCTCGATTTCCTTGCGGTTGCGCTCGATGTCGTAGGCGGAGATCCGGCGGATGCGCAGCTCGAGAAGCCGCGTCACGTCCTCCTCGATCATCGGACGGACGAAGAGCTGCTGGTGCTTCTTCATGCCTGTCCAGACGGCCTTCCGGACGTCCTCGACCGTCGTCTTGTCCTCGATCAGCTTGTAGACGCGCTGCTCGACGAAGATCTGCTCGAGGGTGAGCCAATGCTTACGGTCGATCAGCTGGTCGCGGTCGTACTCGAGCTCGAGCTTCAGCTGCTCCTTCAGGCGCTCGGTCAGAATCCGCGTGATCTCCGGGATGGTGAGGATGATCGGGCGCCGACCGTCGATCACGACGACGTTCGAGGAGACCGATAGCGAGCAGTCGGTATAGGCGTAGAGCTGCGGGATCACCTCCTCGGCATCGGAGCCGCGCGCCAGGGCGAGCTCGATCTCGACCTGCTCGGTCGTGTAATCGTCGATCGAGGAGATCTTCACGCGCCCCTTTGCGACCGCCGCCTCGATCGAGGCGATCAGGCTCTCCGTCGTCGTCCCGAACGGGATCTCGCGGATCACGACGGTCTTGCGGTCCTTCGCCTCGATCTTCGCGCGAAGCTCGACCTTGCCGGCGCCGTCCTCGTAGGCCGCGACGTCCATCAGTCCGCCCTGCGGAAAGTCCGGGAAGAGCCGGAAGGGCTGTTTCTTCAGGATCGCGATCTGGGCCTGCCAGATCTCGGGTAGGTTATGCGGAAGGATCTTCGTCGACATGCCGACGGCGATGCCCTCGGTCCCGAGCATCAGCACGACGGGCAGCTTGGCCGGCAGGGCGACCGGCTCCTCGTTGCGCCCGTCGTAGGAGGGCACGAACTCCGTCAGCGCCGGATGGAAGAGGGTGTCGAGCGCCAGCTCCGTGAGGCGGCATTCGATGTAGCGGGGCGCCGCGGAGGGATGGCCCGTGTGGAGGTTCCCGAAGTTGCCCTGGCGCTCGATGAAGTAGTCCTTGTTCGCGAGGACGACGAGCGCGTCACCGATCGAGGCATCGCCATGGGGATGCAGCTTCATCGTATCGCCGATCACGTTGGCGACCTTGTGGAAACGGCCGTCGTGCATCCGGAAGAGTGTGTGCAGGATGCGCCGCTGGACGGGCTTCAACCCATCGCGCAGATCGGGAATCGCACGATCGAGAATGAAGTAGCTCGCGTACTCGATGAAGTGGTCCTTCATCAGGGACTCGAGTTGGCTCATCGAGGCTCTCCTTGATCCGATGCTCGGGGCGGGCGGCGGGCGGGCACCCTTTCGACGGGCGCTCCCGGCTCTCCGCGCTCGAAAGGACGCCGAAGCCGTTCAGACGACGTCGGTCGCGAGGTTCTCGACGATGAAGTCTCGACGCGAGGGTGTGTTCTTGCCCATGAAGAAGTCGAGGCTCTTCTCGACCTCGCCCATCGATCCGACACCGACCTGGACCAACCGCATGCCCTCGCCGATGAACTGACCGAACTCCTTCGGACTGATCTCGCCCAGGCCCTTGAAGCGCGTCACCTCGGCGCCCTTGATGGCCTTCTCCGCCTGGTCCCGTTCTTTTTCCGAGTAGCAGTAGCGCGTCTCCTTCTTGTTCCGCACGCGGAAGAGCGGCGTCTCCAGGATGTAGACGTGGCCCTTCAGGACCAGCTCCTCGAAGTAGCGCAGAAAGAAGGTCAGCAGCAGATTGCGGATATGCATGCCGTCGACGTCGGCGTCGGTCGCCAGTACGACGCGGTTGTAGCGCAACCCCTCGAGCGAGTCCTCGATGCCGAGGGCGCGCATGATGTTGTAGAGCTCTTCGTTCTTGTAGATCGCGTCGCGCTTCAGCCCGTGGACGTTCAGCGGCTTGCCCTTCAACGAGTAGATCGCCTGGGTGTAGACGTCCCGGGTCGGCACCATCACCCCTGCCGCCGAGTCGCCTTCGGAGAGGAAGATCGTCGTCTCCTCGCGCCGCTTCGCCTTCGGGTCGTCGTAGTGGAACTTGCAGTCGACCAGTTTCGGGATCCGGATCGCAACCTTCTTGGCGCGCTCCCGAGCCTCCTTCTTGATCGCCGAGAGCTCCTTCCGGATCTTCTCGTTCAGCGAGACCTTCTCGAGCAGCGCCTTCGCGTCCTCGGGATGCTCGTGTGCCCATCGGACGACCTTGTCCTTCACGGCGGGGACCAGCCAACCGCGCACGTCGGCCGAGCCGAGCTTGTTCTTCGTCTGGCTCTCGAAGACGGGATCCTGGAGCTTCACGGCGATGGCGGCGACGATGCCGTCCCGCACGTCCTCCCCGGCGTAGCTCTTCCTGGCGTACTCGTTCACCCCCTTCAGCAGCCCCTCCCGGAAGGCGCTCTGATGGCTGCCGCCGTCGTTCGTGTACTGGCCGTTCACGAAGGAGAAGTAGGACTCGCCATAGGCGTTGCCGTGGGTGAAGGCGAACTCGAAGCGGTCGTCCTGATGGTGGGCGATCTCGTAGAGGGGTTGGGCCTCCCCGAGCTCGTCGGAGAGCAGGTCCTTCAGGCCATTCCGGCTCTGGTAGGTCTCCTTGTTGTAGAGAAGCCTGAGACCGCTGTTCAGGTAGGCGTAGTAGCGTAGGCGATGCTCGATGAACTCCTCACGCCATTCGTACTCGTCGAAGATCTCGGGATCGGGGGTAAAGCGGATGAAGGTCCCGTCCGGCTCGTCGGTCTTCCCCGACTTCTCGTTCTCGAGCTTTCCGCGCTCGAAGAAGGCCTGCTTGAACTTCCCCTCGCGCACGCTCTTCACCTCGAAGCCCGAGGAGAGCGCGTTCACTGCCTTGGTCCCGACGCCGTTCAGCCCGACCGAGAACTGGAAGACGTCGTCGTTGTACTTGCCGCCCGTGTTGATCTGGCTGACGCACTCGATCACCTTGCCCAGCGGAATCCCGCGACCGTAGTCGCGCACCGAGATCGTCGCGCCCTCGCGCTCGATCTCGATCTTCTTCCCCACGCCCATGATGAACTCGTCGATCGAGTTGTCGACGACCTCCTTCAGCATCACGTAGATGCCGTCGACCGGCGTCGAGCCGTCACCGAGGCGACCGATGTACATGCCGGTCCGCAGGCGGATGTGCTCGAGGGCGTCGAGGGTCTGGATCGCCTTCTCGTCGTAGGCGACGTTCTTCTTGCGCGGGCCGGAGGCGGACGAGGAGGACGTGGAGGCCTTCGTCGACGCTCCAGCCCTCGCCTTCGCCTCTTTGTTGGCTTTGGCGGGCATGCCTGGCGTTCTTCTCTCGCTTTGGATTCGGGCATTCGACAGGGGGTGCGCCGTAGGGTGGGCCATCCGCCGCGATCGTCAACCCGGAGACGCCCCGGTGGCCCCGGTGGCCCCGGCGACCCGTCGGGCTCTACTGGCGCGCGGGCCCCTCGGGAGAAGCGGGCGAAGCGAGTGGAACACGGAAGAGGACGCGGTAGCGCGCGCAGTCGGGGTCGGGTGATCGACGGCTCTCGATCAGGGCGAGGGAGGCGATCGGGATTCGGGTCGGAAGCGGGGTCGGGGTCGGGGCTTCAGTAGCGACTTCGCTGCACGAGTCGACCTCTGCGACGAGGTCCCGAAGCGCCTCGAGGTCGGCGGGGCTGATCGCCCGCCTGCCTCGGATCCGACCCAGGGTGATGTGGGGGCGGAAGGGGCGCGCCTCGGAGGGGAAGCCGATCCTCACCAGGATGGCGTCAAGTCGGGACTGCAGCTGCATCAGGGCCCGGCTCTGCTCCACCTCGATCCAGAGCACTCGCGGCCGCGCGAGGGACGGGGCTCCGCCGAGACCGAGAAGAGCGAGAGCCGTGAGATCGAGGCCGGCGGTTGCATCGCCCATCGCCCGATCCAGCTCCGACAACCGCTCTGCGGAGACCTCGCCCAGGAACTTCAGGGTCAGATGGTAGGCGTCTGGGTCGAGCCAGCGGACGGGAAGATCGAGAGCGCGCAGCGGGTGCGCGGCGCGATGGATGCGTTTGCGTTCGGTGGCGGGGAGCTCGAGGGCAATGAAGAGGCGCATGGGGAGGGCTCGCGGGCGGGCGGGGTATCGAGCGCGGCGAAGTCCGAGAGGGGCTCGACAAGTGCTCTGCCGCTGGATCTAGTCGTCATGCAGCATCCGGCCGTCTTGCCTCGGAGACCTGCCGAGAGCGCACGAGCAAGTAGGCGGCGAATCCGACGACCACGCCCGGAACGATCCCGAGAGCCAGACAGATCCAACCACCTCGCACCGAGAGGGACCGAGCGTCGTAGAGCACCCAGGCGGCCAGCACGAGCCAGCACGCGATCACGTCCGCCGAGTAGCCAGAGGAGTATGGGTTCGCGAAGCCCGCAGCAAAGGCGCCCATCACCTCCCCACTCTCGAGAAGGGGAGGCACGACGACGATCGTGAAATACGCCACGAACGTCAGCGAGACGGCAATCACGACGAAGCGAAAAAGTCGGTGGGACACACAGAGGAACTCCAGCAAGGGTTGCCCGTAGACGGAAAAGCAGTCGAGCGGCGATCCGCTCTTTTGCCGCTCCGGCTCACAAAGATGCAGACGAGGCTACCACGGTCGACTCGGGTCAGCTCGATCGCGAAGCAGCAGGAAGGGAGTTCCTGCCGTAGCTCCGGGAAGCTGTACTCCCTGGCGAGGAACGACCCGACGTGACGCTCGCAAGCCCGTCTCCATATGGCGGGGCACGGCGCCTCGCTGAAGACGGGAATCCGGTCGGCGTGAACCCTGCCGAAGTGGAACGCGACGCGGAGCTCGGCCCCGGAGTGATCTACGAGCGCGTCATCGATGTCGAGGAGGATCACAGCCTCCAATCTGGCCTCTCTCGAGGTTGGCACTCCCCCCAGGCTCCGGGCGATTCGAGAGCCAGTCGACGCGCCCGCTATCCCGACCTGGCGGCATAGCTCGTCATCAGGTTCCGGTAGTTTGGAATGTGCTCCGAGAGAAGCTGGCCGAGGCCCTCGATGTCGTTGCGCCAGTCGCGATGGAGCTCACAGGCGACGCTGAACCAGTTCATGATCTGCGCTCCGGCGAGCGACATCCGCGTGAGCGCGGCGTCCCGCACGGTCTGGTTGAACGTGCCCGAGGCGTCGGTGACCACGAAGACCTCATAACCGGCCTCGAGCGCCGACAGCGTCGGAAACGCGACACAGACGTCCGTCACGACGCCGGCGATGATGAGCTGGCTTCGGCCCGTCTCCTTTACGGCCGCCACGAACTCCTCGTTGTCCCAGGCGTTGATCTGGCCGGGGCGAGCGATGAAGGGCGCCTTCGGGAACCTCTCCTTCAGCTCGGGCACGATCGGGCCGTTGGGTCCGTCCTCGAAGCTCGTCGTGAGAATGGTCGGCAGCTCGAAGAACCGGGCCACGTCGGCCAGCGCGAGGACGTTGTCCTTGAACTCGGCCGGGGAATGGTCCTGCACGAGGGAGATGAGTCCCGACTGATGGTCCACCAGCAGGACGGCGGCGTCCTGCTTCGAGAGGCGCCGGTACTGGAATGAGGGGCTTGCCATGGAGTCGGTCTCCTGTCCGATTGGGTCTTCTGTCCTCGGTTTCGAGCGGTCGTTCAGGCCAGGTGGCCCATGCGGCCGTTCTGGTAGTCCTCGATCGCCTGCCGGATCTCCTCGGGCCGGTTCATCACGAAGGGTCCATGTCCGACGATCGGCTCGCCGATCGGCTCGCCGCCGAGCAGCAGCGCGGTGGCGTCCCGGGCCTCGACCAGCCGCACGGCGCTGCCGTCACGCTCGAAGAGCGCCACCTCCCCTCCCAGGACAACCTCGGATCCGTCCAGTTCGACCTCGCCTCGCAGCACGACGAGAGCGGCCGAATGTCCCTCCGGCACCGGCAATTCGATGGGACCGGTACCGTCCAGACGGAGGTCCCAGAGCTCGATCGGCGTGAAGGTCTTCGCGGGGCCGCGCTGTCCCAGGTACGAGCCCGCGATCACGCGGGCCCGGCCGCCGCCGCCCGGAATCTCGACTTCGGGAATATCGGAGGCGGCGATGCCCTGGTAGCGCGGCGGCGCCATCTTGTATCGGGCGGGCAGGTTGACCCAGAGCTGGACCATCTCGAACCAGCCTCCGCTTCGGGCAAACTCCCGACCGTGAAACTCGTCGTGCACGACGCCGGAGGCCGCGGTCATCCACTGCACGTCGCCGGGACCGATCCGGCCTCCTCCTCCCGACGAATCCCGATGCTCGACCTCGCCGGCGTAGACGAGGGTGACGGTCTCGAAGCCGCGATGGGGATGCTCTCCCACTCCCAGCCGCTGTTCCGTCGGCGGAAAGCGGTGGGGACCGGCGTGGTCGAGCAGCAGGAATGGGTCGATTTCCCGTCCCACGGACGGGTAGGCGAGCAGGGTTCGAACGGGAAACCCATCGCCCACCCAGTGGCGATCCGCATCCCGACTGATGGAGAGGAGCTTTCTCGTCGACATCTTCCCTGGTCCTCCTGGCGGCCTGACGGGCCGCCGCCGATCGGTCGCGGCCGACTGATTTCCACACCCGACCCTGTGCCCGAAGCTACACGCGGACGTGGAGGAGCGGAAGCTCGATCTCGCGAAAACCGTGTTCGCGATCGCCGAACAGTCACGCCGAACAGTCACGCCGAACAATCGCGTCGAAGAGTTGCATCGAAGAGTCGCGCCGAAGGGTCCCCACCGAGCTAGGCCTCCCAGGGCGGAATCCCGCCGAGCTCCCGGGAGAGGTGCTGGATCAGCGCGCGCACCCGCTTCGGCACCTGACGCGTAGGCCCGCGGACCGCGGCAATCGAGTAGGCCAGCGGCGTCTCGCCCGGAAGCGCGTCGATCAGCAGACCCTCGCGGAGCGGGCCGGCCGCGATGAAGGTCGGTAGCAGCGCCAGGCCCAGGCCCTCGATCGCCGCGTCTCGCATCGCCTCTCCGTTATTGGCCACGAATCGACTGTGGGTACGGACACTCCGGGGGCGTCCGCCACGGCGGGTCGGCTCGAACTGCCAAAGCCTCGCCGCGTGGACGTTGGCGTAGTCGATGCAGCGATGGCGGGTCAGGTCGTCCAACGACTCCGGAAGACCGTGGACCTCCGCGTAGCCCGGACTGCAGCATACGACGCGGCTGCTCCTGCACAGCTTGCGTGCAATCAGGCTGGAATCCTCGAATCGCCCGATGCGGATCGCGAGGTCGTAGTCTCCCGCGACGAGATCGGCCATGCGATCATCGAGATCGATCGCAAGCTCGAGGTCGGGATGGTCCCGCGCGAACCGCGCCAGGATCGGAGACAGGTACAGGGTTCCGAAGGTCATCGGTGCCGCGACCCGGAGCCGCCCTCGGATCGAATCGGCGTCCGCCGCCGCCTCCACCGCATTCACCAGCTCCCCGACCAGCGGTCGCACGCGCGCGTAGAGCGCCTGCCCCTCCTCGGTCGGCCGGACCCGCCGCGTGGAGCGGCGCAGGAGCTGCTGCTGCAGCACCGCCTCGAGATCGCTGATCCGCTTGCTCACCACCGACTTCGAGAGTTTCAGACGCCTCGCCGCCTCGGTGAAGCTCCCGACCTCCACCACGTGAAGGAAGGCGATGATCTCTTCCAGCCGCCACGACATCCGCCGAAGATACAGTAAGTTCATTCACGCCTGAATCATCGCGGAAGTTGCCGGACGCCAGCGCAGATTCGGTCTCGGCCACCCACGGCTGCAATCCATACTGCGCCACGCGATC
>CAYWGW010000020.1:0-35457 GCA_964457385.1 uncultured Spirochaetaceae bacterium | reverse complement strand
CAGCCGGCGCGCGTTGGCCAATCCGAGCCCGGTTCCCTGTCCCGGGTCGCGGGTCGTGAAGAAGGGATCGAAGATCCGTTCGCGAGATTCGATCCCCACCCCCGGGCCCGAGTCCCCGACGAGGCAGGCGACTGCGTCCCAGGTTCTCCGATCCTGGACGCCTTCGTTCCCTTCCCCGTCCCTCCGATGCCGGTGCTCCGGCCGGACCTCCAGTCGAATCCTCTGCTGCCTGCCGCCCTCGACCGCAGCCGCCGCATTCAGCACGAGATTGAGCAGGACCTGCGACGCCAGACTCGCATCGCCCCGTGCCAGGATCGATTCCTTCTCGCATCGAACCTCGAAGTCGATGCCGGCGTGGCGCTTCTGGGCGTGCACCAGCTGCACGACCTGCTCCGCGACCTCGGCGATCGAGATTGGAACCCGCTCGATCCTAGGCGGTCGGGAGAAGTCGAGGAGCTGCCTCAGGATGATCCGGATCCGCTCGCCCTGCTCGCTCGCACGAGCGAGGCAACGGCGTCCTTCCTCTCCGATCCCCGGATCCCGACCGGCGAGATCCAGGAAGGCCAACAATGCGCCCATGGGATTGCCCACTTCATGGGCGACCCCGGCCGCGAGGCTCCCGACCAGCGCGAGTCGTTCCGCTCGATCAAGTCCGTCACGCGCCTGCATGAGATTCGCGTTCGTAGTCCGGAGCTCCGACACCGCCCGCTCGAGCGCGTTTGTGCGGAGCGTCAAGGCGTGCTGCATCTCGTTGAAGGCCGTTCCCAGCCGTGCGATCTCCTCCGCACCCTCGGCCGGGACGCTCTTCGAGGTTGAACCGATGCCGAGATCGTGGACCGCCGCAGCCAGCCTCGTCACGGGCCCCACGACCCGGCTCCGCAGGATCGACAGCCCGAAGCCGACGAAGACCAGCAGGTGGGCGACGATCAGCGCGGCCAGCACGCGACCGGAGAGAGGAGCATCCAGCCGCGCGACGAGAACCCCTCCGCGATCGGGGTCCGGGGTCGCGAAGCGAATCGGGGACCAGGGCGCTCCCGTCTCGATCTGGGTTCGCATCCGGACTGCGGCGGCCTCACCGAGGCTCCGCGTGGCGGGATCGAGCGCCGCTGCGGATCGATTGAGGCCGGCGACCCTCCCGTCCACCGCGATCCGCCACCAGGACGCGCCTTCCCAGGGCTCGAGAGCGAATCCGGGGGAGCGGGTCTCCGCGGCAAAGCCGCGGCCCAACAGCTCGTGGACCTGATCGATCCGCGCGCGATTGACCTCGAGAAAAATCGCGGCGAGGAGCGCCGTCCCGGTTGCCATCACCAACGCGAGTGACAGCAGGACCTCTCCCTGGACCCCCCGGTAGAAGCGCGCCATCAGGGCTCTCGCTTCGAATCCTCGATCCCCAGCTTCTCGAGTCGGTACCGGAAGGACCGGAAGGAGACACCCAGCAGTCGTGCGGCCCTCTTCTTGATGCCACCCGACTGGACGAGCGCCGCGCGCAGCAGCGATCGCTCGTAGTCGTCGACGAGCTGTTCGAGCTTGACACCGCCGTCTGCGATCAACGGCATGGCGCTCCGATCCACGGAAACACCTACGGTCGGTGGGAGCAGATCCCGACCGATCGTCGATCCTCTCGCCAGGGCGACGGCCCGCTCGATCAGATTCTCGAGCTCGCGCACGTTTCCTGGAAATGGATACGACGAAAGCAGCTCCAGTGCCTCGTCGTCCATGCTTTCGACGTCCTTCCCGAGCTCTTGAGCAAACTTGTGTACGAAGTGCTGCACCAGGAGCGGAATGTCCTCGGGTCGATCGCGCAGGGGCGGTAGGACGAGCTGGATCACGTTGAGTCGATAGTAGACGTCTTCGCGAAATCGACCGGCGGCCACCTCCTCTTCGAGCTTCCGATTCGTTGCGGAGACGATCCGCACGTCGATCTTGCGATCGCGAGTATCCCCGACACGTCGGATGGTCTTCTCCTGCAAGGCCCGCAGCAGCTTCACCTGGAGCGAACCCGAGAGCTCTCCGATCTCGTCCAGAAAGAGCGTGCCCCCGGTCGCCGACTCGAAGAGACCTTCCTTGTTCTGGACTGCGCCCGTGAAGGCCCCCTTCACGTGCCCAAAGAGCTCACTCTCGAGGAGATTCTCGGGGATGGCGCCGCAGTTGATCGCCACGAAAGGCTCGTCGTGACGCGAGCTCTGCTCGTGGATCGCTCGTGCCACCAGCTCTTTGCCCGTACCGCTCTCGCCATAGACCAGCACGTTCGTCTTGGTCTCCGCGACCTGGGAGATCAACTCGAAGACGTCCTGCATCGGCCCGCTGTGTCCGATGATCTGGCGACTTCGTGATCGGCTGCGGATCTCCCGCCGAAGCCGGAGGTTCTCCCTGGACAGGATCTTCTTCTCGAGCGCCTTCTCGATCACGATCCGGAGTTCGTCGACCTTGAAGGGCTTAGTCAGGTAGTCGTAGGCACCCTCCTTCATTGCCGCGATCGCGCTGTCCGTCGTGCCGAAGGCCGTCACGACGATCATGACGGTGTCCGGCGATACCTCTCTCGCGGCCAGGATCAGATCCAGCCCCGTCTTTCCCGGCATCTGCATGTCCGTGAGCACGAGATCGACCTCGTCCGCCTCGAGCTGCGCGATCGCGGTATCCACGTCGCCCGCTGTCAGGACTTCGTACCCCTCCCGACGCAGGAAGATCTCCAGGAACTCCTGCATGCTCCGCTCGTCGTCGACGACGAGAATGCGCGCCTTCTCGTCACTCATTCTGCGGACTCCGCCTCGTTCAAGAGAATCCGGAAGCGAGCCCCACCGAGCGACCCGTTCGAGACCTCGATGGCACCGCCATGCTGCTCCACGATCCGTTGCACCGTCGCCAACCCCAACCCGGTTCCTTCCTGCTTGGTCGTGAAGAAGGGCTCGAATATTCGTTCACACACCTCCGACGTGATCCCGCCGCCGGAATCTTCCACCTCGAGGACCACCATTCGTCCCGTATGCATGTCGGGATACCGCTCCCTCTTCCCCTTGCGGCCTGTGGGAGCCTCTGCTTGAGCCGGAAGCCCCCTCTCCTCTCGCGCCACACGGACCCGTACCCGACCGCCGCCGCCGCCGGCCTCAGCGGCTTCGATCGCGTTGTTCCAGAGGTTCCAGACCACGCCCTTGAAGAGGGCCGGATCTGCCATCACCCTTGCGTCGGGGTCGAGCGCCAGCTCGGTCCGAACGCTGCAGCTGGCATTCGACTGACTCATCTTCGCCACCTCCTCCACCAGCGGCGCCAGCGCCATGCATTCGAGCTGGGGATTGGCGGGCCGGGAATAGAGCAGGAAATCACCGATGAGATCGTTCAATCGATCGACCTCGCGTACCATGATCTGCATCAGCTTGCCGTGCTCCGGGCTCCCCTGCTCCGGCTCCGATGAGCACTGCAGGATCTGTACGGATCCGGAGATCGACGCCAGCGGGTTCCGGATCTCGTGAGCGATCCTCGCGGCCATCTCACCCACTGCGGCCAGCCGCTCGGACCGCCGAAGCTCTGCCTCCATGGAGACGACGCGCGTCACGTCCTGGAAAATCACGACGTGGCCGGTTCCCAGGCCCGTCTCGTCGCGCAACGGCGAGGCCGCCATTCCGAGGAACAATGCATCTCCGTGCTCGTTGCGATACGCGATCCGATCACGTGTAGAACGCGATCCGGAGCGATGCTCTTCGTCTGCCCGGTCCAACACGATGGCGTGCGCCCCAGGAATCAACTCTTCCAACCGCCGTCCTAGGGCATCCTTCGTCGCGATACCCGTGATCCGCTCGGCTTCAGGATTGAAGGAAGTAATCCGCTGCGATCCGTCGAGCGTCAGGATCCCGCTCCCGATGCTCTCGACCGTTCTCAGGTAGAGATCCCGCAAGCGCTCCAGATCGATCGTGCGGCGGTCGAGTGCCGCCCCGGTCCGCCGCAACTCCGCCGACAACGTATTCGCGAGCATCCCGAGCATCCAAAGCGCGCCTGCGTGGAAACCGACGTACGCGCCCAACAACGGGAGCGGTAGGGGTCGTGCCTCGAGTCCGAGCGTCGGGAGCCAACCCAGACGCGACCCGAAGACCACGAACGCGTATCCGGCAGCGGCGAGACCCGCGCTCAGACCGACGCCGAGCCGATCCAGGTATAGCGCCCCGTAGAGAACGACCAGGGCGTAGAGGAAGGTGAATACCGATTCGCTTCCGCCGGAGAAGTACACCAACATCGTGACGATCACGACGTCGATTGCGACCTGGAGGGTCGCGAAGCGCTCTGCATTCCGGGTTCTCGGCAACATGAGGCCGGAGACGACGGCCGCCGCGAAAGCCGCCGCCACCGTCCAGTACACGCCCCAGATGCCCGGGTTCCCCTGACTCCCGTCGATCCGATCGACGGTGACGGCCAAGGCGAGACTCGCCCCCGCCAGGAGCAGTCTCGCTCCGAGCAGACCACCCAGACCCGCCCGTCCGGACAGTCCCCGCGGTCCCGCCGAATCCGGAGCCATCCCGCTTCCCTCGCCCAACGACGCGGTCAGTTGATGGTGTCGGCGATCGTGAAGATCGGAAGGTACATCGCGATGAGGATCGTTCCGATCGATCCGCCCATGAAGACCATCATGATCGGCTCGAGCATCGCGGTGAGACCTGCCACCGCGCTGTCGACCTCGTCATCGTAGAAGTCCGCGATCTTGGTGAGCATCGCCTCCATCGATCCCGTCTCTTCACCGACGGCGACCATCTGCACCATCATCCCCGGAAACACCTTCGATCCCTGCAGCGGCTCGGCGATCGTCCGACCTTCCGAGATCGACTGCCGAGTTTCCTGCAACTCTCTCTCGATCACCATGTTTCCGGCAGTCTTCGCGACGATTTCGAGTCCATCCAGGATGGGGACACCGCTCGAGATCATCGTCCCCAGCGTTCGTGTGAACCGCGCAACCGCCACTTTCTTGATGATGTTCCCGAAGACGGGAAGGTTCAGCGCGAGGTTGTCCGTCTGGAAACGGAAGCCAAGACTGCGGGCGCGTGCCTGTCCGAAGGCGACGACGATCGCGACGATCCCCGCCATCATGTACATGATGTATGCCTGCAGCCAGTTGCTCAGGTCGATCACCATCTGCGTCGGACCCGGCAGCGTGCCTCCAAAATCCGCGAACATCTGCTCGAAGACCGGGATGACCTTGACCAGCAGCAGGACGATACAGGCCAGGGCGATCACGGAGACCGTCGCCGGGTAGACCATCGCGCCCTTCAGCTGCTTCCGCAGCTTCTCCGCCTTCTCCAGTTGGACGGCCAGGCGATTCAGGATCGTGTCCAGGATACCGCCGACCTCGCCAGCCGCGACGAGATTCACGAAGAGATCGTCGAACGCCTTGGGATGCTTCGCGAGCGCCTCGGCAAAAGTCGATCCGGACTCGACGTCGGACTTCACCGCACGGATGATTCCCTTGAAGGTCACGTTCTCCTGCTGATCGCCCAGGATCTGAAGGCACTGGACCAACGGGAGCCCCGCATCGATCATCACCGCGAACTGCCGGGTGAAGACGACCAGATCCTTGATCGTCACCTTCGGCGCCAGGAACGGGAAGATCTCGCCTATGTCCTTGGGCTTCTGCTTCACCTTTGCAGGCACGAGCCCCATGTTCTTCAGATGAAGCGCGACCGCATCCGCATTCGCAGCCTCCAGCTCCCCCGACTTCTTGTCGCCCGAACGCGTCTTTGCGTTCCAGAGATACATCGGCATGTTTCGGTCTCCCCCATGATCGCGACCCCATCGGGTCCGACGCGATCAGCCTTCCCTTGAACTCAGGACCGGGCCACCGGACGCCCACCTGCGGCGCGTTTGGCACCCGGTCCCTGATCGATCAATCTGACGAGTTCGTCGATGTCGGGACTCCGACTCTTCGCCGTATCCAGATCAATTAGGCGTTTGCCCACGAGTTCGGCGAGACTCTGGTTCATCGTCTGCATCCCGGACTTCTCCTGACCCATCTGCATCGACGAGTAGATCTGATGGATCTTGTCATCCCGCATCAAGGCGCGGATCGCCGAGTTCGGCACCATCACCTCGAGGGCGAGTGCTCGTCCCGGGCCGTTCGCCCGCGGTAGGAGTGTCTGGGACATCACGGCCTCGAGCACGAACGAGAGCTGCTGTCGAATCTGCGACTGCTGGTACGGCGGGAACACGTCGACGATCCGGTTGATCGTCTGGACGGCAGAGTTCGTGTGGAGCGTGGCGAAGGCGAGATGGCCCGTCTCGGCCACCGTCAGAGCCGCCTCGATGGTCTCGAGATCGCGCAGCTCGCCGATCAGTACGACGTCGGGATCCTGTCGGAGGATGTACTTCAACGCTGCCTTGAAAGAGGTGGTGTCCGCGCCGATCTCACGCTGATTGACGATGCATCCCTTGTGGGGATGAAGGTATTCGATCGGATCCTCGATCGTGACGATGTGTTCGTTCCGATCCTGATTCACGCGATCGATGATGCTGGCCAGCGTCGTCGACTTCCCAGATCCCGTCGGTCCCGTCACGAGGATCAGTCCTCGCGGCTTCTTGGCCAGGACCTGCACCACCGGAGGAAGTCCGAGCTCATCGAAGGTCAGGATCTTGAAGGGAATCGCGCGGAAGGCGCCCGCGACGTTGCCCCGCTGAACGAAGACGTTGCCTCGGAATCGAGAGAGCTTCTGGACGCTGAAGGATAGGTCGAGCTCGTTCGTCTCCTCGAAACGATGCTTCTGCGCGTCCGTCAGGACGGAGTAGCAAAGCTGCTTCGTTTCCTGCGGCGAGAGCGGGGGCATCTTGAGGGGATGCAGCTTGCCGTCGATCCGAAGCTGCGGCGGCGATCCGGTCGTGACGTGAAGATCACTGGCACCCTTCTCGATCATCGCCTTCAGAAGCTGATGCATGTTGGCCAAGACTGGAGACCCTTTCCCGACGATGTCCGGGTGGACTGGCTAGACGGAATCGGAAGCGCTGACCCGGAACACTTCCGACAGCGTCGTCACTCCCTCGAGCATCTTGTTGAGTGAGCTGCGACGAAGGGTGCACATGCCCCCTCGCATCGCCTCTCGCTTGATTTCGGTACCGGAGGCCCCATTCAGGACGAACTCCTTCAGGGCATCAGTCATCACCATCACCTCGTAGATCGCGACACGTCCCTTGAATCCGGTATCGGAGCAGCTTCCGCAGCCGTGGCCTCGGAGCGGCTTGTACGCGCTCGCGTCTGATTCCGAGAGGCCCGCGTCGATCAGCTGCTCCCGGGTGATCTCGGGATCGTCCCCGACGCAGTCGGAACAGATTCGACGTGCGAGACGCTGTGCGACGATGCAGTTCACCGCCGAGGCCACGAGAAAGGGCTCGATACCCATGTTGAGCAGGCGGTTGATGGTGGACGGAGCATCGTTGGTATGAAGGGTGGAGAGCACCATGTGGCCCGTAAGTGCGGCCTTCACGGAGATCTCCGCGGTCTCGAAATCGCGAATCTCACCGACCATGATGATGTCCGGGTCCTGACGCAAGAAGGAACGGAGGGCGGCGGCGAAGTTGAGGCCGATGTCCTCGTGCATCTGTACCTGATTGATGCCAGCCAGGTTGAACTCGACCGGGTCCTCGGCCGTCGAGAGGTTTTCGCTCGTCTGGTTCAGCTCCGAGAGCGCAGAGTAGAGGGTCGTCGTCTTGCCGGATCCAGTCGGACCCGTGACGAGGACCATCCCGAAGGGCTGGTGGATGGATCTCTGGAAGTCGTCCAGCTGGCTCTGTTCGAATCCGAGCTTCGTCATGTCGAGCTGCAGATTGCTCTTGTCGAGGAGGCGGAGGACGATCTTCTCGCCGAAGAGCGTCGGCAGCACCGAGACGCGGAAGTCCATCTCGCGGCCCTTGCCGAGCTTCAGCTTGATGCGTCCGTCCTGGGGCAGACGCCGCTCCGCGATATCCAGCTCCGACATGATCTTGACGCGGGAGGTGAGTGCGTTCTTGAGTTTGAGCGGTGGCTTCATCACCTCGTAGAGAATGCCGTCGATGCGATACCGTACTCGGAACGACTTCTCGTAGGGTTCGATGTGGATATCCGACGCGCCCTTCTTGATCGCGTCCGTCAGGATGAGGTTCACCAGCTTGACGACCGGCGCATCTTCCGCCTCGCGCGCCAGGGCGCCTGAATCCTCCTCGTCCTCGCCCGAAACGAAGTCGATTCCCTCGTCGTCGAAGCCGGCCATGACGTCTTCGAGGATGTCTTCTTCAGGCTCCGCGTAGTAGGTTTCGATTGCGTTGCGAATCGCCTCTTCGGAGGCCACGACCGGTTGGATGTTGTACCCGGTGAGAAACTTGATGTCGTCCAGGGCAAAGATGTTCGACGGGTCAGCGGTCGCGAGGATCAGGGTCGATCCAGCCCGGTTTACCGGTACCACGTTGTGTTTGGTCGCGACGTCCATGGGCACCAGAGCCACCACGTCCGGCTCGATCTGGAAGTCGCTGAGATCGATGGAAGGGACGCCGTACTGCTTCGCGACGAAGTCGGTCAGCTCGTTCTCGTCCATGAATCCGAGTTCGGTGATCTGGGCGCCGAGGCGGCGTCCCTTGGAGGCGGCCTCCTCGCGTGCCTTGAGCAGCTGCTCCGATGAGAGCAGATTCTCCTTGACCAGCAGCTCGCCGATGCGCTCGTTCAACGAACCCCCTCCCCCACCGGTTCGATCGGGCTCGCAGGTCGGCGAGCCGAAAGAAGCTCCGGACGTCGTCGCGGATGTCCTGTACGGGACAAAACAAACGCAATCTCGCCGGTTTATCGGTGGGGAATCCGGGGAACTTGACCCCGCAGCGCGGCGGGAAGTAGCCGAACGCGGGCTCTGAGGGTCGCGACGGAGCCAGCCGTCGGAGCGTCGGGCAGAGCGGTGATCTCCGGCTCTCGGGACGTGCAGGTGAGCCCCTCGAGAAACGGGCCGGGGGGCCGGATCAGGCCCCGAGACGCCTCCGAGCCTCTGCGATGTCCCGGCCGATCTGATCTCGCAGACCGTCGACGTTCTCGAAGCGTCGCTCGCCCCGGATGCGTCCCTCGAAGCAGACGTCGACCTCTCTTCCGTACAGGTCCCCAGAAAAATCGAGCAGATGAGCCTCTGCCACGAGCGCCCGGCCATCCTGGAAGGTCGGGCGAACACCGACATTCGTCACTGCGGGAAAGGCCTCGGCGGCCCCGGACGCAGCCCGATCGAGGCAACGGAGATGTCCGTAGTACACCCCTGGGGCAGGGAGAATCTCGGTACGGGGAGCGAGATTGGCCGTCGGGAAACCCAACTCGCGGCCCCGTCGATCCCCCGGAACGACCTCTCCCCGTGCGCAGAAAGGCCGCCCGAGCAATTCCGCCGCCCCCTCTACAGCCCCCTCCGCGAGAAGCTGCCGGATACGCGTCGAACTCACGTCCCGCCCTGCGATCGAGACCTCTGGAACGATGGTCACCGAGAACCCGAGACGCGGTCCAAGTTCGGTCAGAAAGCGCATGGAGCCTTCGCGATCCCGCCCGAAATGGAAGTCGTACCCGACGTAGACCTCGACCGGACGGATGCATTCATGAATCTGATGCTCGATGAAGCGCTCGGGCGTCAGCTGCGCAAACCCGAGATCGAATGGCTCCGCAACGATCACATCCAGCCCCAGCGACTCGAGCATCTCCACCTTCTGCCCGAATGTCTCGAGCAGGCGCAGATCGGAGTGGGGCTGCAACACTCGACGCGGATGGGGTTCGAAGGTGTAGAGCACCGACTCGCCCTCGAGAGCCCGGGCTCGCTTGATGACGATGTCGAGAATCGCCCGATGCCCCAGATGGAGGCCATCGAAGTTTCCGATCGTCACCACGGGGCGCCGTAGGGCCCGGTCGAGATCCGACACGCCGCGAAAGATCTCCAAACCCATCCTCCATCCGCTAGACTGCAGGCCGTGCGGATCCTCTCGCACTACTTCGCCGGCCGATATCTGGGCCTATTCGCCACGGTCCTCACGGCCTCGATCCTGATCCTGGTCACGATCGAGCTGGTCCTGAATCTGGATGACGTGGCGTCCTTCGAGGGACGACCGGGGTCGCGGGTCACGTTAGTCCACTACCTCTGGCTCCGCCTGATGTCCTACTACCTGGCGGATCTCCTGCCCGTCACCAGCTTCGTCGCCGTCTTCATCACCTTTGCCTGGGCGGGCCGAGCCATGGAACTCGTCGCCATCCAGGCAGGAGGGGTTCGCCTGCTCCGGGTCGTGGCTCCCGTCCTCGCCTCCGCCCTGATCCTATCGTGTGCGAGTGCCATTCTCCACGAGACATGGATCCTACAGGCGGGCCGCAGCTGGGCCGCGGAGGAACGAGGAGACCGGGAGGACATCGATTTCGCGCGGCGCGCGTTCTGGTACCGCAGCGGACGAGCCATCATCAACGTCGACGAGGCCGATCCGCACGATCGAATACTCAGGGGCGTCGAGATCTTCGAACGTGGAGAAGATGGCCTCGTCGTGCGGGTGATCCGTACGGATCGAGTCCGGATCGAACCGGATGGTCGTTGGGTGATCGAGGATGCGTCCATCTGGAGATTCGACCCGATGAATGCCGCAGCGCCCCCCCGACTCGACAGACACATACACGTCGACCTCGACCTCGACACCCTCGGCGGGGACGCCTTGCTGGGGGCGGATCCGGCCCTGTTGCCGCTGCCCCTGCTCCGCCGCTATCTCGAGCATCGTCCAGCGGGCGAGACCTCCTCCAGTCTGCGTCGCCACGAGGGTCGCTACCACGAACGCCTGAGCAGCCCCTGGCTGCTGCTCGTCTTCGCGGCGTTCGCGGTTCCCTTCGGCCTTCGCGTCGGCCGCGACGGACGCGTCACTCGACCCGCGATCGAAGGGGTCACGGGCGTTGCCGTCTACTTCCTGCTCCGGAGCGCCGGCGAGGCACTTGCCCAGGAGGAGCTGTTTCCGGTCGGCCTCACGCCCTGGCTGATGATCGGCATGTCGCTCGCCGGAAGCGCCTGGCTGCTTCGCCGCAGCGACCTCTAGCCCCTGCCCCGCTCGCAGCTGCGTCGATCCGGACCCGGGCCCTGACCCGGATCAGCGGTTCGGATTGACGGATGCTTCCCCACCCTGCTTCTATCGGGTCGAACGCGTCGGATCGAGGAAGCGGAAGAACTCGTGATCCGGCGGTACGACGAGGGTCGTGCGTTCGCCGAGGGTCTTGCGGTATGCCTCGAGGCTCCGCACGAACCCGTAGAACTCGGGGTCCTTGCCGTAGGCCTGCGCGTAGATCCGCGCGGCCTCGGCGTCTCCCTCGCCTCGCAGGATCTCCGCTCGAGAACGGGCGGAAGCGACGATCTCGATCGCCTCGCGCTCCGCCTGGGCCCGCAGCTCCCGGGCCGCGCGCTGGCCGATCGCCCGCTTTTCGCGCGAGATCGCCCGCCGCTGCTCCCGCATCTGGTCGAAGGTGGCCGCCTCGGCCTTGAGCGGAAGCTCGGTGCGATTGATCCGGACGTCGACTACGCGGACACCGTTCGACTCGAGTTCCTCGCTCGCCCGGGTATCGAGAGCCTCGAGGACCTCGGCGCGGGAGAGCAGCTCCTGCATCGTCAGGTTGCCGATCGAGGCGCCCACCAGCGAGCCGACCCGCTGCTGGATCCGATCGCTCGCCTCTCGCAAGCCGCCCGGAAAGCTCCGGCGAAACTCCAGTGGAGCCGAGACCTGCCAGATGACGTAGTAGTCCACGATCAGTCGCTCGTTCTCGCCGATCTCGATCTCGGTTGCCGCCGCGTTCAGGTACTGGAGCCGCCGATCGAAGACCTGGACCTCGTCGAGCAGCGGGATCCGCCAGGTCCAGCCCGCCTCGACCATCTCCTTGATCGGCTTCCCGAGGCGGAGCACGATCCGGTACTGGCCTTCGCGATTGATGACGAGGGGACCCCGATCGAACTGGGCAGCCCAGATCATGCCGACGACCAGGGCGGCGAGCACGACCACGACGAAGAAGACTCTCATCGCTCGCGCCCTCCTGGATAGGCCTGCTCGCCCAGCGGAAGCATCGGCAGCATGTTCACCGTATTCGGCTCGACCACCAGCTTCTCGACCGCCGGGAGGATCTCCTCCAGGGTCTCGAGGTAGAGCCTTCTCCTCGTCACCTCGGGTGCGGCTAGGTACTCGACCAGCAGCGACTCGAAGCGGGCCGACTCGCCTCGTGCCTCGATGATCTTCGCCTCCCGATAGGCCTCCGCCGCCTCCCGGATCTCGGCCGCCTCCGCCCCGGCCCGTTCCACGATCTCGCGAGCGTCGCCCTGGGCCTCGGAGAGGGCCCGCTTCTCGTCCTGACCCGCAGAGACCACGTCGGCGAAGGCCTCCCGCACGGGCTCTGGAGCCTGTGGCTTCTGGAGATTGATCGCGGCGACCTCGAAGGCGGGCCGCAGCCCGACCTCCTCGAAATAGGAGCCGAGCAGCTCCTCGAGCAGCACGGCGGCCTCGCGCTCGATCGCGCCCCGGCCCTGGGAGAGCACCTCATCGATCGTCCTCTTTCCGATCACCTCCCGGACTGCGGCTTCGGTCGCGTCGTGCAGGATCGAGCCGGAGTCCGCCATGCCGAAGGCGAATGCGAAGGCATCGTCCACTTCGTACTGCAGCTCGTAGTCGACGTTCACGATGTTGCTATCCGCCGTCTGGATGGCGTTTCGGTTGATTTGCGACGCGATCTCCCGGTCCTCCGCGTCGCCTGGTCGTCCGGGAGTCGAGAGCGTTGGATTCTCGCCGAAGGATTCCGTGCGCAGGCCGCTCGTGTTCACGATCTCATGGTATTCGAGGGGGGGCGGCCAGTGGAACTGGAGGCCCTCCAGGCTCTCGATCCGATCCAGCCGGCCGAGTCGAAGGATCACCGCCGACTCGCCGAGTTCGAGCCGATAGAAGCCCTGATAGGCCCAGCCCAGGAGCACGGCCAGGGAAGAGAGGAGAACCGCCCCGTTCAAGATCGAACGGGTCAGCCCACGCCGTGCACGCCCCTCTTCACCCGCCTCGTCCGGACGGCCGTCCGATTCGCCGCGCGCCAACTACGAATCTCCTCCATCGCCGTCCTCGAGGGTCGCGACGCGCTCGGGGGCGGCTGCGGCCCGGGTCGCGGCGCGTCCCTCGATCAACTGGTCGTAGAACGGTCGGACGAGATCGATCGGAATCGGGAAGATGGTCGTCGAGTTCTTCCCCCCCCCGGCGATCTCCGCCAGCGTCTGGAGATAGCGGAGCTGCAAGCCCGACGGCTGGGTCGAGAGCGTCTCGGCGGCGTCCGCGAGGCGCTGGGCCGCCTGATACTCGCCTTCCGCCAGCGTGACCTTGGCGCGTTTCTCCCGCTCGGCCTCGGCCTGCTTCGCCATCACCCTCTGCATCTCCTGGGGCAGGTCGATCTGCTTGAGCTCCACCGCTCGGACCTTGACGCCCCAGGGCTCGGTCTGTTGATCGATGATCTCCTGGAGCTTCTGGTTGATCCGCTCCCGGTCGGCGAGGAGCTGGTCCAGCTCTGCCTGACCGCAGACGCTGCGCAGGGTCGTCTGCGCCAGCTGCGACGTTCCATAGAGGTAGTTCTCGACCTGGATCACCGACTTCTCGGGATGCATCACGCGGAAGTAGAGGACTGCGTTGACCTTGACGGAGACGTTGTCGAGGGTGATCACCTCCTGGGCCGGCACGTCCATCACGATCTCTCGCAGGCCGATCCGCACCATTCGATCGACACCGGGAATGATCCAGCGGAGTCCCGCCTCTCGCGTCCCGACATAACGACCGAGACGGAAGACCACGCCCCGATCGTACTCGGGGAGGATCCGCACTCCGGCGACGATGAACAGGGCCAGAAAGACGACCAGTATCAGGATTGCCAACGAAACTTCCTCCTCGGTGTCCGCGTATCCGTTCTGAGGTCCCGATCTGGGTACGCACGCGAACGCGGTCGTGCTTCTAATCGGATCGCGGCTCGTCGGATCGCGGCGCCCGGCGGACCCGCAAGATGAGTCCCTCCATCGACAGGATCTCGACCGCCTCACCCGGCTCGATCGAGTCGTCGGAGAGGGCCGTCCAATGCTCGCCGCGAACGAAGATCGTGCCCCGCGGATGGATCGTGCTCGTGGCTCGCCCGACGAGGCCGATCATCTCGTCGAGCCCCATCGTCTGGTGGACAAAGAGTGTCTTTCCGAGACTGTAGACGATCAGCAAGCCGACGAGTGCCATCGCGACCGCCGTGGGAACCAGTACCTCCCAGAAGGAGATCGTGAGGTCCGAGACTGCAGGTCGATCGAAGACCATCGTACCCCCCACCAGGAAGCAGACGATGCCGCTGGCGAAGAGAAGCCCGAAGGAGGTGATGAAGACCTCGGCGATCATCAGACCGATGCCGAGCAGCACGAGCATCAGGCCGATCCAGGAGAAAGGCATGATCTGGAAGGCGAAACCCGCCAGGACCAGCGCCGCCACGCCGACCGCACCCGGCACGATCATGCCGGGGGCCTGAACCTCCATGTAGATCCCGATCACGCCGACGGCCAGAAGCAGAACGGCCACATTCGGGTCCGCGAGGAACGCGAAGATCGACTGCACGAGGGTCATCTCGACCGCCACCTGGGGAGTTCCGACCAGAGCGAGCTTCATCGGCTCCCCATCGACCTGGACCTCGCGCCCCTCGATTTTCTCGAGCAGCGCCGAGCGGCTGTTGGCCACCACGTCGATCACACCGAGCTCGAGGGCCTTCTCGGCGTCGATCGCCACCGAGTTCCGGACGGCCTCCACGGCCCACTCGACGTTGCGATTCTTTTGCCTCGCGATCGACTCGACGTAGGCGGCGAGAAAGTTCTCGGCCTTCTCGGCCGCGAAATCGCGGCCCCCGCCCTCGCCCTCGCTGCCCTTGTCGCCCGAGCCACCGACCGCACTCACCGGATGCGCGGCCCCGATGCTGGTTCCCGGCGACATCGCCGCCACCGTCGAGGCCAGCGTGATGAAGGTCCCGGCCGAGGCAGCCCAGGCTCCACGAGGCGTCACGTAGACGATCACCGGGACCCTGGCGTTGAGCATCTTCTGGATGATGTCCTGGGTCGAGCTGACCAGACCGCCCGGCGTGTCGAGCTCGATCAGAAGCGCAGCGGCCCCCTCGCGCTCCGCGCGATCAATGGACTGGATCAGGTAGTCCGCACTCGCCGGATTGATCGAGCCATCCACGGTCGCGACGAGCAGTTCGCTCGCCGAGGCGACGCCGGCGCCGAGCCAGGCCAGGCCGAGCCAGGCCACGAGCAGCCTCGAAACGAGCCGCGCGTTTCCTCGCCGGCGGCCCGAAGAGCATTTTCCGCGGTGAGACGATGTGAATCCGCTCATCGACGATCCCGCAGCTTCTCGATCCGATCGAAGAGTGCGGCCGCCACGCCAGGCTTCGGCAGCAGCGGTAGCTCTTCGAGCCCGCCATCCGGCCAGACCAGCACGACCGCGTTCTGCTCGACCTCGAAGCCCGAGTCCGTACGGGAGATGTCGTTCGCGACGATCAGATCGCAACCCTTGCGGGCCAGCTTGCGACGAGCGGCGCCCACCACGTCGTCGCTTTCGGCCGCGAACCCGATGATCGTCCGCGCGCCCTTGCGCGCGCTGATCTCCGCCAGGATGTCGGGATTCTCCACGAGCTCCAGGCTCAGACCCTGCCCCGGAACGAGCGATTCCTTCTTGATCTTGCCTTCGTTCGGGAACCGCGGCCTGAAGTCGGCCACCGCCGCGGCCTTGATCACGATCGTCGCCTCCTCGAACTCCTGGAGCACGGCCGCGCGCATCTCCAGCGCACTCTGCACGTCGATGCGGCGCACACCGGAGGGCGTCGCCAGCCCCGTCAGCCCCGCCACCAGGACCACCTCGGCCCCGCGTCGCGCCGCCTCCCGAGCGATCGCGAAGCCCATCTTCCCAGACGAGCGATTGGTCAGCGATCGCACCGCATCGATCCGCTCCGCCGTCCCCCCCGCCGTCACCAGGACCCGTTCACCCGCCAGATCCTGCGGAGCCAGCCGGGCCTCGACTGCATCGACGATCGTGGCCGCTTCGCTCATGCGTCCGAGCCCTTCCCAACCGCAGGCGAGCTCGCCCGCGTCCGGACCGACGAAGGCGACCCCACGACTCCGAAGCAGGGCGAGATTCGACTGGGTCGCGGTGTGGCTCCACATGTTCACGTTCATCGCGGGAGCGGCCAGGATCGGCGCGCGCGTGGCGAGCAGCACGGCCGTCACCAGGTCGTCCGCCAGGCCGTGAGCCATCTTCGCCAGCAGATTCGCCGTCGCCGGCGCCACCAGCACGAGATCGGCCCAGTCCGCCAGCCCGATATGATCGATCTCTCCCTCTTCACCCGGATCGAAGAGGTTCCGCCGAACGAGTGCGCCCGAGACCGCCTGAAGCGAGAGCGGCGTCACGAAACGTTCGGCCTCGGGAGTCAACATACACCGCACTTCGTGGCCTGCGCGTCGCAACGCACGCACGAGCTCCGGACCTTTGTAGGCGGCGATTCCGCCCGAGATCGCCAGCAGGATGCGTCGCGGCGCCATGGCGGTCGATCCTCCGCAGATGGATGGAAGGGCCCCCGTAGGGTACCCGCTCCCATCCCATGAGCCAAACGGATCGCTCAAGCGGGACCGAGCTTCTTCTTCAAGGCCTCGGCCACGATGGAGGGGACGAACTCATCGATGCTCGCACCGAAGCGCACGAGCTCCTTGAGCCGCGAGGAGCTCACGTAGAGATACTCTTGGCTGGTCATGAAGAAGACGATCTCCATGCCCGGAGCCAGGTGGTTGTTCATCAGGGCCATCTCGAACTCGTACTCGAAGTCCTGATTGGCACGAAGGCCGCGGATGATTGCGCTCGCCCCGATTGCCTGGGCGTAATGCACGACGAGCCCGTCGAAGACCCGGACCGAGACGCTCTCCATGTCTTGGGTGACCGCCTCGAGGATCGCCAGCCGTTCTTCGTTGGAGAACGTGGCGCTCTTCGAGACGTTGCGCGCCAGCCCCAGGACGACCTCGTCGAAGAGGACCCGACTCCGCTCGATGAGATCGAGGTGTCCGTTCGTGATCGGGTCGAAGCTCGCCGGAAACAGTCCGATCCGCTTCTTCCCCGCGCCCTCCGCCATTCGTGCGTCACTCCTCATTGACCGGCATGCCCATGGGTGCGAGCCAGGTCACCAGGGTCTCGCCGTAGCGCCTCTGGTCGACGCCCCTGGCTCCCGGCACGGCGCCCAGAGGATGACGCTTCGGTCCCTCGACGACCACCACCGCGCGCGGGGAAAGCAGCCGGCTCCCAAACAGTGTTTCGAGCAGGACCTCCCGCCTCGGATCGGCGTAGGGCGGATCCACGAAGACGAGATCGAAGCGGGCCAACTCCGCCGTCAGCCGACGTAGGACCCGGCCCGCCTCACCCGCGATGACGCGAATCCGGTCCTCCTCCGTCAAGCCGAGACGCTCGAGCCGCTGCCGAAGGGACTGCAGCACCGGCCGGGAACGCTCGACCAACACGATCCCAGCGGCCCCTCGGGAATAGGCCTCGAGACCCAGCGCGCCGGTCCCTGCGAAGAGATCCAGAACCTGCACGCCTGTCACGTCACCGAGCGAGGCAAAGATCGACTCGCGTACCCGATCGCCCGTCGGGCGTACGCCCGCCGGCACCGAGCCCAGGTCCCGCCCACGCAGGCTTCCACCGATGATCCTCATGCCGATCTCCATACCGGTTCGCGTCTGGATCCGCTGCGTCATTCGCCGCCGTTGCATCACATTTCGATCCGGGAGTCGTAGTCGCCGGCCGTCGAGATTCAATTCTGTGTATTGCCGCTTCGGATGACTCAGAGGGTTGCTCGTCCCGGACGCGCTGCCTAGACTGCGGCCGGTTCAATCCTTCGAAACATCTTTGTGTGACCTGGCCGGCACGGGCGTGCTCGGCCTGCTTGAGCCGAGTGGTCCCGACTCCAGCCCGGCCGACTCCGGTCCACGATCGGCCTGAACGGAAACGGCGTTCGAGTCCCGGCCTCTCCGCCTCCGAGGGGAAACGCCCGATCGCCGATCGAAGGCGCAGCACAGCGGTGGACCGATGGACATGCGGGGTCGAGCCGCGCGAGGATGGGCAGGACCTGAGCAGCCGGGGTACGAGGTTTCCGGTCCGATCGGGTCGAGGCCCCAACCAGCGCGGGAACGAAACGAATGAAACACAGACAGAAGAGAAAGGGTCTCGATCGATGTCCAATGCTGCATTGAAGCGAATCAAGAAGAAGCTGCCCGAACGCCTCGCCGAGGTCCGTGGAGATCGCTCACAAAGACAGTTCGCGCGGGATCTGGGCGTCTTTCAGCAGAACGTGAATCGCTACGAAAATGGCACGACACCCCATACCGATTTTCTGATCACGCTTTCGACCAAGGAGAACATCTCCCTCGATTGGCTGCTCCTCGGCAAGGGACGCATGCGTCGAAGCCGCTGAGCGTCCGCACGAGCAAGCGGAGTCGAGGCGCCGTGATCCCTCGACTCCCCCGAAGTGGCACCCCCGATCTGGAGTCAGGAGAATCCTCTGACCCCCCGTTCGAACTCCAGGGGGCCTGTCCGGACCGCCGGCGGGCCCTCTGCTTCGTCACGGACTCGGGCGCCGGGCCGTGCCGCTCGAAGACCGCCGCCCTGCGCGTCGCCGGTCGGGATCGATTGAGAATTCCACTTCCCTCCTGACCGTCCCCAGCGCTCGCAGTCAGCGGAAGCTCTGGATCGCATTCACCTGATCCTGCAGCTGAATCCACATTCCGAACTCAATCGGCATGGCTCTTGCTGTCTCGAGTCTGCAAGCGAAACGACGACGAGCCGCACGCCCGCGGCGCCCTTTCCCGCATACCGGCCCCGGTCAACCGAGCAGAGAGTCCCATAGAGAGCCCCATGATGCTACGCGTCTTCGCACTGAGCACGCTCGTCCTGACCGGTCTGGATCATTGGACGACCTACCTCTGCCTGCGGGCGCCGGTCGAGGGCTGGGTGGTGACCGAGGCCAATCCCTTCGCCGATTGGCTGTTTCGCCGGGCCGGTCTCGACATTGGACTGGCCGTGGACACAGCAGTCACCCTCCTCGCGGTCGTCTTCCTGCTCACCACGCGCGTCCTCGCTCCGAATCTGAAGGTCGCCTTCCTGGCGCTGATCACACTCTCCACGGGCTATGCGGTCGTGAACAACGTCGGCGCGATCGTACGCATGGGCTTGATGCCCTGGTCCGGGGAAGCGTGATGGCCCGCAGAGCGCCCCTGACGCTCCTTCTCACGAGCGCGCTCCTGACGACCTCGATCGGGTCCTGGGACGATTCGCATCCGCCGGCGCCGATCGCGTCGGATCCGACTCCCGAGACCCGGACCGAGCGCGAACGGGCCGACGAACCCGGCGAGGTGCGAGGGCCCTTCCAGGAAAAGCGCATCGGAGAACCGCAACAGCCCGACCCGATCGTCTCCAGGATCTTTACGCGGCTCTCGGCGAGGCATACCGCCCTCCCCCCTCATGAGCGAATGAACCTGGCCAGAACCATCGTGCGGGAAGCCCTCGCACACGATCTCGAGCCGGATCTCGTCCTGGCCGTGATCGAGGTGGAGAGCGCCGGCTACCACCTCGCCGTCTCCCACGTCGGCGCGATGGGCCTGATGCAGCTCCTGCCCTCGACCGCGGAGGAACTCGCCGGCAAGCTAGGCCTCGACTGGCATGGAAACGACACCCTGTTCGACCCGACCATCAACATCAAGCTCGGTACGGCCTATCTCCGGGAGCTCGCCGATCGCTACGGCAACGTGACGATCGCCCTGGCCGCCTACAACTGGGGCCCCGGTCGTATCGACCGGCGTCTGCGCCGCGGCGCCACCGTTCCCTCCCGCTATATCGAGCAGGTCATGCGCGCCTACGACCGCCGCCCGGACGCCGGTCCCCGGCGCTCCTGACCGAGCCGCTCACGGAAGCGCAGAGGACGTCGCAGTCCGGGGCCAGGGGGCATCGACCAGGGTCTGGGCGATCCGGTCCACCGCGTCCATCGCCGGGCCGCTCGGCCCGGAATGCCCGTTCACCAGGATCGAGAAGATCAAAGTCTCTCCATCGACTCGCTCCGCATAGCCCGAAAGCGCCGTGGTGGAGACGTCCGAGAGCAGTCCGGTCTTCGCGCGGATCCGACCCCGACCGCGGCCGAGCCGCCTCTCGAGCGTACCGTCCCGATCCGCGATCGGCATCGCCGCTACGAACTCCGGTCCGATCCGGAACGAATCGCGCCCGGCACGAAGCGCCGCAACCAACATCTTCGGGGTCAACCGGTTCTCGACCGAGAGACCCGACCCGTCGACGATCGATGCCCGACCGAGATCGACGCCGAGAGTCTCGAGCTCGGACCGCAGGACCTGCACACCCCTCAGCCAATCCCCCTGCCGCTTCGCGTCTCCGGTCGGGTCCACACCCGGCTCAGCCCCCAGATTCTTCAGCAACGTCTCGGCGATGGAGTTGTTGCTGTACTTCATGCAGAGCTGCACGATCTCCGAAAGCGGTCGCCCCTGCCACTCGAGTAAGAGTGTCTCCGGGTCGACCGAAGGCGGCGTCCGCCGGACGACGCCTTCGAAGCGAACGCCGTGAACTGCCAGCTGATAGGCGAGCAACGAGCCGGCGTAGAGCCCCGGATCGAGGACGCTGCGCGGAAACCGATCGGTGTCGTCGCCCAACCGCGCGGCTCCCTGCACCTGCACGATCTCCTGCGGCGCCCCATCCTCCGCGCGAGCCCGCACCCGATCCACGGAGAGCTGCGCACGGGCCCCACGAGCCGCCGTCCTGGCGAGATTCCTGAGTCGCAGGTAGGAGACCGGGGGATCGATGGCGACGAGCGCCGTCGATCCGACTTCGGAGCGAGGGCGGACAGAGACGAAGAACGATCCGTAGTTGGCGGTCAGGGCACCGACGGGTGCATGGTAGGCGCGAGCCGATACCCGTCCCCAGCTCGGATGCCAGGCTGGCCCGTCGAAGAGGCTGTCGTCGACCCGCAGATCCCCCTCGACCCCGCGCAAGCCCGCCCGCTGCAACTCTGCTGCGAGCCGCCACCAGTCTTCCGAGTTCATGACGGGGTCGCCTCCACCCTCGACGACGAGCGCGGGCACGACGCCCTCTGCATCGAGCTTCCGAGGCGATCGGATCCGAGTCGGAAAGCGATGCGTCGGTCCGAAACGATGCAGCGCCGCCAACGAAGTCAGGATCTTCTGGTTCGACGCCGGCATCAGGAGCCGATCGGCATCCCGGGAATAGACGGGCATGCCGTCGCTCGCCTGTACCACGTGGATTCCGACACGGGCTCCGGCCAGAGGCTTCTGCTCCAGCAATCGTTCGATTCGTGCGACCAGGGCCGGAGAGTTCGGGGCGACGGTCGGCGCTGCGCCCGCGGCGCCGATCCAGACCAGGAGCCAGAGCAGCAGGCCCCGACTCGACCCGCGCAGCATCAGGCGCAGCCCCCTCGGCTTCGAGGCGTGCAGCCGCATCGACGCGACTACGGACATTCCCATCCTGCCCATCCTACGGACTCCGGTGTGAACGCGCCCCGAGCCACCTTGCTCGCCGCCAGCTGGCCGCAAACGGTGATCGAAGCCGTCGATTGCATCGGGGGGAAGAGCAGCGAGCTTGACGATCCGCAGCTTATCCGGGAGCCTGCTGGGGAGCAATCGCACCGGCGCAAGGGCGCGCTTGACTGCGATTCGGGATCGGGGGGTCCGTTGCTCAACGGGATCTGGCTCTTTCTTGCGCTGACGGCGATCGTCTGGGCTTCGCTCTGGGGTGATCCCAAGGCGGTGGGCGACGCGCTCTTCGAGAGTGCCCAGTCGGCGATCCAGCTCGTGATCGGGCTCGTCGGCGTCATGGTCTTCTTCCTCGGCCTGATGCGGATCGCCTTCGACGCCGGTCTTCGGGATGCGATCGCAAGGGGGCTGACCCCGTTGACCCGACGACTGTTCCCAGAGGTGCCCGCCGATCATCCTGCAATGGGCGCCATGATCATGAACATCGCCTCGAACGTGCTCGGCATGGGCAACGCCGCGACGCCCTTCGGACTGAAGGCGATGTCCGAGCTCGCGCGGCTGAATCGGCATTCGGGCTCCGCTTCGGACGCGATGGTGCTCTTCCTGGCGATCAACAGCTCGGCCGTCACCTTGCTGCCACCTCTCGGCACCATCGGCGTCCGCGCCGCAGCGGGCTCCCAGGATCCCTGGGCGATCTGGCTGCCGACGCTGATCGCGACCACCTGCTCCACCGTCGTGGCCGTCACCAGCTACTTCCTGCTCGGACGTCTGCCGATCTTCACGCATCGACCGGAGCTTCGATCTGCGATGTCGGCGGACGAGGACGTCGCGCATCCGACGCAGACGACCGAGACCACGCGATCCCAGCAGGCGGGGGATGCGATCGGATCCGGGGGCACGGCGGACGGAAGGACAACAGAGGGATGGAGGCGCGTCGTGCGGCGCCTACTGGTACTCGCGGTCCTCGCGATCTTCCTGTTCGGGCTCGGCCGCAGCTTCGCAGCGACCGTCTCGAGTGGTGGTCTGGGGCTCGCCCTGCGCGAGGTCCTGCAGGCGTGGACGCTGCCCGCCTTGTTGCTCGCAATCCTGTTGCTGGGTCTCGCGCGCAGGGTCAAGGTCTACGACGCGATGATCGCCGGCGGACGGGAAGCGCTCGACGTCGCGGTGCGGATCGTGCCCTACCTGGTGGCGATCCTGGTGGCGGTCGCGATGTTCCGAGCCTCGGGCGCACTCGACTTCATGGTCGGCGGGATCGATCCATGGACGAGCCGACTCGGCGTGCCGGCGGAAGCCCTCCCGATGGCGCTGCTGCGTCCGCTCTCGGCGAGCGGGGCCTTCGGCGTGATGAGTGAGATCCTGACGACCCACGGCCCGGACTCCTACATCGGGCTGCTCACGAGCACGTTCATGGGATCCACCGAGACGACCTTCTACGTCCTCGCCGTCTACCTCGGCGCCGCTGGTGTCGTGGATGGACGGCACGCCCTTCTGGCTTGCCTGGCCGGTGACCTCGCCGGGTTCTTCGGCGCGGTCATGGCCTGCGACTACTTCTTCCGATGAGGTTCTTCCGATGAGGTTCTTCCGATGAGGCTCTTCCCGTGAGTCGAGCATCCAGGGCAACCCCGTCTCAGCAGCAGCCGTCGGAGCTGCAGGTGGATCGAGATCTGTTGACGAGGCTCGTGCGCATCCGCTGGCAGACCCGGCCGAGTCGGGTGGAACGAATTCCCGCCGGTCTTGGCCTGCGCCGCTTCTATCGCATCGAGCTGGAGGCTGCGGACGCCCCGACCCGCGTGATCGCGCGGCTGGAGCCGCCCGCCCCGATCCGGACCGCCGCGATCCACCGGGCCTCGGACGAGCTCGCGGGCCTTGCCCCGGGCTGGCTCGCCGAGCCCCCGCTCGAGCCACTCCGCGGGTTCCTCGAGGATGCAGGGCTGCCGGTGCCCTGTTCCTACTTTCACGACGCCACGCTCGGGATCGATCTGCTCGAGGACCTCGGCGACCGACGGCTCTCGGATCTGGCTCCGGAGGCCCGGGAGACCGGCTACCGCGCCGCCTGCGCACTCGTCCCGCGATTACAGGCGCTCACCGCCGCGCCCGACACGATCCCTGCCTTCGGTCGCGTGTTCGACGCGGCCCTGGTCGAGACGAAGGCCTGGAAGTGGGTCCACTGGGCCATTCCCGGACTGCTCGGCCGCGCCCCTCGCCCCAGCGAGCGCAAGGCAATCGAGAAGGGCTTCCGGCTGATCAGCGAGGACCTGGAGAAGGCTCCTCGGCGACTGGCACATCGGGACTTCAAGGCCGAGAACCTGCTGCTCCGCGACGGCAGCGTCACGCCGGGTGGCGCGGGTCTGGCCATGATCGACGTCCAGGGCGCCTTCCTGGCACCGCCTGAATACGATCTGGTCTGCCTGCTCCACGACCTCCAGGTCGATCTGCCCGAATCGCAGGTGCAGACGCTACTGCGCGAAATCCTGCCAGCCCTTCCCGATCGCCCCTCGCAGGAGGAGGCGGCGCTGCGCTTCGATCAGCTCGGGCTGCTGCGGCTGTGCAAGGACGTCGCGCACGTCGTCCAGGCCGGTCTCGAGCGAGGCGACACACGCCGCTGGCCGGAGATTCCCCGCGGCCTCGACCTGGTCGAGGGCACGGCCCTCCGACTCGGACGGGCGCTTCCGAAGATCCGGGAACTGACTTCGGTGATCCAGGCACTTACCCGAGAGGCGCGATCATCCGATCATCGGATCTGGGAGCGGGCGAGATGAGACGAGCGACGAGACGAACCCAGGCGAATCGCGCGGGACCGGGAGGCGCGTCGTGCGGGCGATGATCCTGGCGGCCGGCCACGGCAGCCGGATGCAGCCCCTGACGTCGCTGCGCGCCAAGCCCGCCCTGCCCGTCCGAGGCCGACCGGTCGTCAGTCTGTTGCTCGCCTTTCTCGCCCGACACGGCGTCCGCGAGGTCATGATCAACCGGCACCATCGTCCCGACAGCCTGCGGGAGGCCGTCGAATCCGACCATCCGCAATCGTTGCAGATCGACTGGTCGGAGGAGCCCCGGCCGCTCGGGACGGGCGGCGGCATCCGCCGGGCCGCGGATTTCCTGCGCGGCAGCGAGACCTGCGTCGTGCTCGCGGGCGACATGCTGATCGATCTCGATCTCGAAGCACTGGCGACGCGCCACCGGACGAGCGGACGAGCTGCGACCCTCGTGCTTCGCGAGGATCCGCGTGCGAGCGAATTCGGCTCGATCGGATTGGACGCTTCCGGCCGGCTCGCGCGGGTCGGCAGCGACCCGCGGATCGGGGAGGAGCGATGCGCAGGCCTCTTCACCGGGATCCGCGTCTTCTCGCGCGAGGCCCTGGATCATTGGCCCGATCGGGATGCTTTCGAGGATCTCCGGGATTGGCTGGTGCCGGCGATGGAGGATCACGGGCTGCCGGTGGGCGGAGAAATCGTCGAGCGCGCGCATTCGGTCTGGGAGCCCGTGGGCACGCCCAGCGAGTACCTGCGCGCGAACCTCGATCCTCCAAGCCTGCCGTCGCTCGGGGGAGCGGTCGAGCGCTGGTCGGGAGAGATCCAGATCGTCGGCCACGGCGAGGACGTCCTGCTCGGCCGCCAGGCAGTGTTGGGGGAGGGAGCGCGTCTCGACCACGCCGTCGTCTGGGAAGGAGAAGAGGTCCCGGCCGGGCTCCAGGGGAGCTTTGGCGTCTTCGCAGGAGGAGCGTTCCATCCTTGCCGTACCGCCGAAACGGGGCCGGCCGAGTCGAAGGCGACGGCATGAGCGAGATCGTCTTCATCGGCACCAGCGATGCCTTCGGCGCCGGCGGCCGACGTCAATCCGCGGTCTTCGCCCGCGGCGATCGAGGCGCCCTGCTCCTCGACTGCGGTGCCACGACCAACACGGGTCTCGCCCAGCTCGGCATCCAGCGCGACGAGATCGACGTCATCCTCATCTCCCATTTTCATGGCGACCATTTCGGAGGCATTCCTGCCTTCCTCTACGCGGCGCTCTACACGGATTCGCGTCGTCGTCCCCTGGAGATCGTCGGTCCTCCGGAGATCGAAGCCCGCGTCCACCGTCTCGCACACGCCATGGGCCATCGCCTCGAGGATCGGGACTGGAGCTTTCCGATCCGCTACCGGGAGATCCATGCGGAGCAGACGCTCGACTCCGGCCCTGCGGAGATCCACGCCTTCGCCACCGAGCACCAGCCTGAGTCCCATCCCCAGGGCTACCGCATCCGCCTCGGCCGGGAACGCATCAGCTACTCCGGCGACACCGGCTGGTTCGATGCGCTTCCGACCCACGCCGCCGACAGCGATCTCTTCATCTGCGAGTGCACGCAGCGCCACGCGGCACTCGACTTCCATCTGAGTCTCGACGAGCTGCGCGAGCACCGGAGCGAGCTCGACTGCGGCCGACTGATCCTCACCCACCTCGGCGAGGCGATGGCCCGGGAACGGGGCCAGATCGAGATCGAGACGGCTGACGACGGCCTGACCGTCAAGCTCTAGCGTAAGCTGCGCGTCCGGCTCGGGGTGGTTCGCTGGGCAGACACCCCGTCATCGACACGGCTTCGCAGCCGGTGCCTCGTGGAGAACGCCGAGCGAGCGGGCCGCGGT
The DNA here is from genome assembly GCA_964457385.1 of uncultured Spirochaetaceae bacterium. GTDB lineage: Bacteria > Myxococcota_A > UBA9160 > UBA9160 > UBA4427 > UBA4427. The sequence continues at coordinate 9,302 of CAYWGW010000020.1, read as the reverse complement.
CACGCCCGTGCACTGCGGCAGCTGGTTCGGCAGGCCGAGGAGCCTGTTGCGACCCATCAAGGAGAAGGCCATCGCCTCGGCCGCGTCCGCGGGCACCCCGGCCCGGTCCATCGGCTCGACGATCACGTTCGGGAGCGCCTGCGCGAGCGCCGTGAGCACGGCTGGATTCCGTGCACCCCCGCCCCCGACCAGCAGCCGTCCGGCGACGACCTCATTCCCGCCGAGCGCCTGCCAGGCCCGGGCGATCGCGCGGGTCGAGAAGGCGACCAGCGTCGCCACCAGATCGTCGAAAACGATGCCCTCGCGGCGCGAGCGATCAAGAAGCGTTCGTGCTTCAGCGAGGCCGTAGCGCTCGCGCCCGGTCGACTTGGGCGGCGGGCGGTCGAGATAGGGATCCGCCAGCAGCTCGTCCAGCCAGCGCTCGATCGGCCGGCCCGCCCGCGCCCGGAGCCCGTCGCGATCGAAGCGATCCCGCCCGCCGGTCTCCAGCGAGACGACCGCGTCGACCAACGCGTTCGCCGGCCCTACGTCGAAGGCCATCACGCCTTCCGGCTTCGCGCCCGCCGGCAGCCAGGTCAGGTTGGCGATGCCGCCGAGATTGAGCACCCCACGAGACTCGGTCGCGTCGGCGAAGACGGCGTGATGGAAGAACGGCACGAGCGGTGCCCCTTCGCCGCCCATCGCGAGATCCCGCCGCCGGAAGTCGGCGATCACCGGCCGTCCGGTCCGCTCCGCGATGCGTGCAGGACATCCGATCTGAAGGCTGCCCCCATGCTCGGGATGATGAGCGACCGTCTGGCCGTGGGACGCGATGCCCGCGATCTGCTCGGGCGCGATGCCGCTCTCCTCGAGCAGGCTCAGCACCGCCTCGGCCGAAACCTCGGCGATCACACGATCGAGCCGGACGAGTTCCGCCAGCATCGCCGTCGCCGGCAGCTCACCTGCGGCCAACCGATGGATCTCCGCCTGAAGGCTTTCGGGATGCGGAAGCTCGCGATAGGCGATCAGCTCGAAGGGGTGGGCCTCGAACGAGTCCGGCCAATCGACGATCGCCACGTCGATGGCGTCCGCCGAGGTTCCGGACATCAAGCCAACCATCCGCATGCCGTGGGAGCATAGGCGGTATCCCGCTCGCCGCCCGCCACCGTCGCCCGGGCGACGGCTCGATCGGACTCCACCGGACGCGACTCAACTCCTTGACAGGCAAAGGGAATCCACGATACTGCCTGTGCAGGGAGCGCCTCGCAGGCCTCCCGAGCGAGTCCCGGCTGAAGATCGGAAGCGACCCAGCCACTGAACGAACGCACGCCCCGACCCGCCCGGCCACGCAGGCGCTCCCGCTCACGATCGCAGACCGTGAGCCTCGCGTTCTCGCGGAATCCGCCGCCGGGACTGCTCGGAACCGACGAGGACATGATGAACGACGCCTCTCGCGCCCAGGGATGGGCCCTCTTCGCCGCCGCTGCCGTGGCTGCCCTGCTCTTCGTGATCGGAATCCTGAATGGGAGCTACTGGGCGCTCGCCGTGCCCGTCGCGATCCTCACACTCTTCGTACTGAGCCTCGTCGCCTGGGTCGGCTACACGATCGCGACCATTCAGCTGGAAGCGGACGCCGCGCCCGAGATCCTCTCGACCGATCGGGAAGCAACCCCGTCCACCTCTGCGCGGCTCTCCTCTCCGGAGCCCCCGACATCGACCGACCGATCGCGGTCCACCGAGGACGCGGCCTGAGCCGACGGAGAGCCGGGTCTTGCGCATCGCGCTTCTCACCTATCGGGGCAACATGTTCTGCGGCGGCCAGGGCATTTACGCCGCCTATCTGGCGCGCGAATGGAAACGCCTGGGCCACGACGTTCACGTCTTCGCGGGCCCGCCCTTCCCAGAGCTCGACGAGGACATCCCGCTCCATCGGATTCCGAACGACAACAGCTTCGGCCGTCCGATGCGGGAGAGCTTCGATCCGAAGGCACCCTTCTCGCTGCTGAAACCCCTCTCGCTCTGGGAGCTCGGGGTGTCGCGTTTCGGCGTCTTTCCGGAGATGCAGACCTTCGGGCTGCGATTGATGCGGCGCTGGGGCGAGATCCAGCGGCGGCATCGTTTCGACGTGGTCTTCGACAATCAGAGCCTCTCCTGGGCTCTGCTGGGCATCCAGGCCATGGGCGTACCCGTGGTTTCCGTGATCCATCATCCGCTGCACATCGATCGCATCGCCGATTTCCAGATCGATCCCTCGTTGAAGAAACGGATCATGCGGACGCTGTACTTCCCACTCTTCATGCAGCAGCGGGTCGCGCCTCGGCTGTCGAGGATCGTGACGGTTTCGGAGGCTTCGCGGGTCGAGATCGAGCGTTTCTTCGGGATCCCGAGAAAGGCGATTCCGGTCGTCTACAACGGCACCGATACGGAGCTCTTCCGGCCCCTCCCCCACGTCGCGAAGACCGCGGACCTGCTCTTCGTCGGCCGGACGGAGGATCGCAAGAAGGGGATCGGGACGATGCTCGAGGCCCTCGCGATGCTGCCCGAGCACGTGACCCTCAAGATCGTGGACGGGCGGATCCCGGCCCATGGGCTGGTGCCTCGATTGATCCGCGAGTACGGCCTCGAGGGACGGATCCAGATCGTCGATCGCATGCTGACGGTGCCCGAGCTCGTCGAGCAGTACTCGACGGCGCGGGTGGCGATCGTGCCCTCCTTCTTCGAGGGCTTCGGCTTCCCGGCCAGCGAGGCGATGGCCTGCGGTCTGGCCGTGATCGCCAACGCCGCGGGCGCGTTGCCGGAGGTGGTGGGCACCGACGGACACGCGGGACGTCTCGTACCCCAGCCTGACGCACGCGCCATGGCGGACGCGATGTGGGAGACCCTCGAGGACCCGGCACGGAGCGAGCGGATGGGCCGGGCCGCGAGGGCCCGGGTCGAGCGCATCTTCCAATGGGATCAGGCGGCCGCCCAGCTCGTCGACGTCTTCCAGGAGGTGAAGAATGCTGCTCACCGTCGATCTCGATCGGCTTGACGTCCGTCCCGGCCAGCGTCTGCTCGACGCAGGCTGTGGTGAGGGACGCCATTGCTTCGGCAGCCTCGCTCGGGGGGCGGCGGTCGTCGGGATCGACCTCGATCTCGATTCACTGCGCGCACCATCGAAGGCTCTCCGCCAACGGGGCGTCGAAGCGAACCGAATGGGAGCGATGCTCCAGGGCGACGCCTTCCACCTGCCCTTCGCGGACGCCAGCTTCGATCGAATCATCTGCTCCGAGGTGATGGAGCACGTGCACGACTACCGCGGGGCCATCCGGGAGCTCTCACGCGTCGCGAGGCCCGAGGCGCGCATCGCCGTGACGATCCCGACGGCCACGAGCGAGCACCTCTACCTGCACCTCGGAGACGAGTACTTCGAGAGTCCAGGAGGCCATATCCGGATCTTCCGGCCACGGCAGCTCGCGGAGGGGCTCGCGGCGGCGGGCTTCGACGTTCTCGGCTGTGGCTTTGCCCATGGCTTCCATACGCCCTACTGGGTCCTGCGATCGGTGATGCATCTGCCGGATGCCGACCAGAGCCGTCTGGTGCAGGCCTATCGCGACTTCCTGATCCGAGCGACCGCTTCGCCCTGGCTGGGCCGGCTGGAGGGATTGCTCAACCATGTCTGCCCCAAGAGCATCATCCTCTACGGTCAGAAGCGCGTCGCAGGTCGCAGCGCGAGACCGCCGGCACCGGAACCCGCCCGTTCGAGCGCCGCAGCCTGAGCATGGGACGGCCCCTGCGCATCGCCCTCGTCGCCTATCGGGGCAACATGAACTCCGGCGGCCAGGGAATCTACCTCTGGTTCCTCGCGCGCGAGCTGACCCGACTCGGGCATCGGGTGCACGTGTTCGTCGGCCCTCCCTACCCCGATCCAATGCCCTGGGCCGACGGCGTCGATCGGATTCCGAACGAGCAGTTCTGGGCGAAGTGGGTCCTCGATCAGACCGACCAGATCGTCCCACGCCACGACCCGTTCCGGATCCTCCGCCCCCTCGAGCTGTACGAGCTCGCCGCCAGCCGCATCGGCTTCCTGCCCGAACCCTTCGGCTTCAGCGTGCTGGCCTTCGCCCGACTGGCCCGGCTGCTCCGGGAGGGCCAGCGCTTCGACGTCGTCCACGACGTGCAGAGCCTGGGTTACGGTTTGTTGGGTCTCAGGGCGTCCGGGCTTCCTGTCGTCTCCACGGTCCATCATCCCCTCAGCGTGGATCGACGCGCTTCCTTCGTGCGCGACGAGAGCTTCAAGGACGCAGTCGGCACGATGAAGTTCTATCCGATCGGAATGCAGTCCTTCGTCGCCCGAAGGCTCGATCGCATCTTCACGTCGTCCGAGGTCAGCGCGAGGCAGATCGTCCGGGACTTCGGCGTGCGGCCCGAGCGACTCCGGAACGTGCGCAACGGACTCGACACCGATCTCTTCAGCCCCGACCCGTCGGTCGAGAAGCACGAGTCCGAGCTGCTCTGCATCGGACGCTCGACCGACCCCAACAAGGGCATCCCCATACTGATCCAGACGCTGGCACGGCTTCCCTCCCGGATCCGGCTTACGCTCGTCGACGACGACAGTCCGGACAATCAGGTTCTCGCATGGGCGCGGGCGGTCGGTGTCGAGGATCGCGTCTCGCTGACGGGCCGAGTGGATGCCGCGACCCTGGTCGAACTCTACCGACGCGCCACGGTCGTCGTGGTCCCCTCGCGCTACGAGGGCTTCGGCCTTCCGGCGGTCGAGGCCATGGCCTGTGGCACCCCCGTCGTCGCCACCCGAGCCGGCGCCCTGCCCGAGGTCCTCGATCTCACGGGTGGCGGCGTCTCGGTCGAACGCGACGACCCCGAATCCATCGCCCGCGGCGTGCTTGAACTCCTCGAGGATCGGGAGCGCCGGGTCCAGCTGGCAAAGCGCGGCCGCCAGAGGGTGGTGGAGACCCTGTCCTGGCGGAAGATCGCCGCGGCTACGGCTGCGGTCTACGAAGAGCTCGTGGCCGGCACTCGACGCGGTCGACCGACGACCAGGATCACGTCGGAGAGAGTCGGGAACTGACGCGCGCAGGCGTCGAGCCCGCGCAGCAGGGCCTGGGCGATCGGCGTCGGCAGACGAGATACGAGCGTTGCCCAGCCGGGCATGCCCCAGCCGATCGAGACGCCGAGCAGGCGTTCGATCCGGAGTGACTCGGACGCCTGCTCTCGCATCAGATCGAGGTCGTAGCGGGTGAAATGATCGCTCGGCGTATCGTATCCGCGCCGCCCCCGCAGCGGGGGCCAACCAAGCCAATCCTCCCGCACGGCGTCGATCATCCGGGTCATGCGGCAGGAGAGCGAGTCGAAGTTGGCGATCGCGAGGACAACGCGGCCGTCGGATCGCGTGACCCTCGCCATCTCGCGGATGGCAGTCGCGGGCTGGTCGAAGTGGTCGATCGCGCCCTTGCAGAAGACTGCGTCGAAGCAGGCGTTTTCGAAGGGCAACGCGTCCGCCCACCCCCCGACCCAGAGCGGCGGGGACACGCCCGACGGCTGACCCTCCGCGGCCAGAAGCCGGGCCATGGCGGTCATCCGCAGGGAAGGCTCGGCACCGACGACCCGCGCTCCCTGCCGGGCCAGTGCCACGGAGTCCTGTCCGAAGCCGCTCGCGACATCCAGGACGCGCCTGCCCGCCCCCGCGCAGGTCGCCTCCAACGTCGCCTCCGTCATCCTCGCGAAGAGGAACTCGCTGTCGGGCGACATGCCCGTCGGAATCACGTCGCTCATGTCCCGATCGAGATCGACTACGCGCATCCGTCGCAGCTTAGCGAGGGCTCCCTGCGGCTGCCCGGCCACAGGCGGGGCAATCGGCAATTCCGGGGGCGAGCGGTACACTGCAACGATGGCCGTCGCGAGTGCCGCCTCTTCATATCCGGCCGATCCCGACGAGGATCGATCGGACTCTCCGCCGCGCCCCTCGAGCCCGGGCGTCTCGGCATTCTACGTGATGTACGTGGGCCTCTTCGTCCTGCTCTTCGCCTATCTCGCCACCGTCCGGCTGGTCGAATCCCGTCTTCAGACGATCTTCCAGACCCGGGTCGAGCGGGCCATCATGGTGACCCTCTTCGACCGTCCCGTGAGCTACCAGATCGAGGAGCGGGTAGAGGCCGCGGTGCGGGATTCGCTCTGGGTGCGTTGGGGGGGCGTGCGCGTGACGACCCTGGTGTTGGCCCGGGACGGCGTCACCTGGCTCTACGTCGACGGCCGTGGCGATCCCGTCGCACCCGAAGGCCTGGCCGTCACCGACCTGCTCTCGGAATGGATCGACTACCTGCCGGCACAAGCCGAGGTCAGCGTGACCTTGCCGCATCAGGCACTGCTCTCGAACCTGATCCTGGTCAGCTATGCCAGCGTGCTGCTGCTCTTCGTCTATCTCGCGCATCGGCGCGTCACCCGCTTCGAATCCCAACGCCTGGCCGAGGCCGTGGAGAGTCGCCAAGCGGCGTCACGACGGGCGTCCGCAATCGAGTCCGAGCTGGCCCTGATGCGTTCCCGCCTGGCCGAGATCGAACCGACCGACCGCGAGCAGAGCGAAGAAATCGATCTGCTCCAGACTGAACGGGAACGTCTGCAAAGAAGCCTGGCGGAGCTGGCCCGTAGAGAAGAGTCCCTTCGCAGCCGCGCGGATCGAGCCGTCGATCTGGCCGAAGAGGTGAGTGCCCTGGAGGACCTGCTCGAGGAAGCGACCGTCGATCTGGAGCAGAAGAACGACGAGATCGTCCGCCTCGAGCAGAGCCTGAAGAAGGCCAACCGCAGCGCGGGCGCGGGTGCGACCCGAGCGCGAAGCAGCCGGAACCGCATTGCCGATCAGCTCGCACGTCGCTTCCGCACACTCTACAAGACGATCGAGGTCGATGACCGCGCGATCGACGACATCGCGGGACTCGGCGACGAATCACTGCGGCTGAAGGCCGAAGAGAGTGTCAAGCGTCTGTCCGACGAGGCGGACAACGTCGCGGTGCGCCGCAAGGTCGGGGGTCTGCCCGACTATGTCCAGGTCTACGAGCTGGGCTTCGCCGGCAAGGGCCGCATCTACTACACGCGGGGGCGTACGCGGCGATTTCGGGTGCTTCTCGTCGGCGCGAAGAACACCCAGCCCGCCGACCTCGAGTACCTCTCCCGTCTCCCGCGAGACGAGTTCGTCTGATCTGGGAGGAGCGCGTCTGAACGCGAACGACGCGATCGACGGCTCCGATATCGCTCCGCACGAAATCAGGGCGTCAGCGCTCGGTTCACGCGCCCGGATATCCCTTCAGGTCCGCTCCAGCAGCAGGCTACGGATCGACTCCTTCAGTGCCTCGTCGTCCCAGGGCTTGGTGTGTACGGCATCCGGTGCGGCCGCCTCGAGCTCGCTGCCCGCGATCTCCGGGGTCCAGCCACTCAGAAGGATCCGACGCATTTCGGGGAATCGTCGTCGGGCGATCGCCAGTAGCTCGGTTCCGTTGCGTCCGGGCATTTTGTAGTCCGAGAGGATCAGGGCGAAGGCGCGCCGTTCCAGGGTTGCCAGGGCCGCCGCCACGGAGTCGGCCGTCTCGAGGGCATAGCCCTCGCGCCGGAGCGCGCGCGCGAGCGCGGAGAGGATCCGTGGCTCGTCGTCGACCAGTAACAGTGAAGCCTTCGGCTCAGCCATGGAGCCTGCGCTCTTCCGCCGCGGAATCCAGATCCTCCGGCTCGCCGACCGGCAACCGGACCTCGAAGGTCGTGCCCTGCCCTCGCTCGCTCTCCACCAGGATCCGCCCGCCATGTCTTTCCACGATTCCAAAGGACGTCGATAGACCGAGCCCGGTTCCCGAGCCGACAGGCTTGGTCGTGAAGTAGGGCTCGAAGATCCGCGGCATGTCCTCCTGGGCGATGCCGACACCCGAATCCCGGATCCGGACGACGATCTCCGGGCCATCGACCTCGGTCTCGATCCGCACCCAACCCGGTGCCTCGTCCTCACGCGCCTCGACCGCCTGGCAGGCGTTCACGAGCAGATTCATGAAGACCTGCTTCAACTGCATCGGGTAGGCCTCGATCTCCGGCAGCACGGAGAGATCCTTCTCGAGCTCGATCGAATGTTTCATCATGGTCCAGACGATGTTGGCCGTGGACTCGACCGCCTGGTTCACGTTCGCCGAGGAGCGCGCGGGCAGATCCGGACGGGAGAAATCGCGCAGATCCTTCACGATGTAACGGATGCGTTCGGCGCCCTCGCCGGATTCGAGCAACGCCTGCTCGAAGTCGTGCCGTACGTAGTCGAGATCCACCTCCTGGCAGACCGCCGTCAGATTCCGGGAGACCGAACGAATCGTCTCCAGCTCGCCCTCCGCCACCGCCTCCTGCAGCCGGTCCAGCGCCTCGAAGACGCGGTTCAGGTCGTTCAGGTACTCGGTCATCTGATGCAGGTTCGCCTGGATGAAGCCCATCGGGTTGTTCACCTCATGGGCCACCCCTGCCGCCAGCTGTCCGATCGAGGCCATCTTCTCCGACTGGCGCACCTGCAGCTCGAGCTGCTTGATCTCCGAAAGGTCCTGAAAGACCGCGACGGCGCCACGCGGGCTCCCGGTTGCATCGACCCGCGGCGAGCAGGAGATCCCGACCGGGATCCACTGACCATCCGCCTTGCGCAGAAGCGTCTCCGTCCCTCGACTGCGGGCGCCCGTCGCCAGGCAATCCTCGATCGGGCTCGCCATCGGGGCCGTATTGCGGCTCTCCGGCGCGTCGAACCAGTCCCCGATCCGGCGGCCGACGACCGCCTCGCCGTCACCGCCGAGGATCGCCTCGGCAGCCGAGTTGGCGAACCGGATCTCTCCCCCGGCGTCCACCACCAGCAGGGCGCTATTGATGTTCTCGATGATTTCGCGTCGATCGCGACGCAGGGAATCCAGGCGCTGGCCCAGCCATTCGCTGCGGGTCACGTCGGAGATCAGGAGCAGCACCCCACCGATCTCGTCGAGTCGCCGACGGCGGATCTCGAAGGCCCGGCTCCCGGTCGGCCCCGCCTCGACCCGGACCAGTTCCACCGATCCGCCTGGATCGTCGGCGCTGCCCTCCTGCGATGCCGGCCTCCGCCGCTCGACGGCCTCGACCAGCTCCGCAGGAAGCCGGTCCACCAGCCACTCGCCACCGATCACGGAGTCGCCCGCATCCGGGGACCCCACGCGTGGGAAGAGACGCTCGAACTCCGGATTGGTCGCCACCATCCGACCCTCGTCGTCGATCACGACCAGGGCAGCGGGCATCTCGGAGACGATCGCGGCATAGAGATCCTCGAGCCAGCGGATATGCCTCTC
>CAYWGW010000019.1:17308-36131 GCA_964457385.1 uncultured Spirochaetaceae bacterium | reverse complement strand
TGAAGCACCGCACGCGCGGCGTTGTCGTCGAAGAAGGGGTCCCCGGAGCTGCGGAGGACCCGGGGCTCCCCCAGCACCTCACCGCCGGCGGCGAGCCGGATCTCGAGATGGGTCACGAGGCTGCGGCCCCGAAAGCTCTCGGGCGTGACCCAGACGTTCTGGATGCGCCGCCGGACCGCACGGCTCCAGGCGGCCAGCTCAGGAGAGACGAAGGTCCCCGGCGCCCGATCCGGCTTCCCGGCGGAGCTCGAGGCTTCGTCGGACCGCTCCGACTTCGTCTCCTCCGGCGGCGCCAGCAGCTCCGAGGTCTCATCCACACCAAGCTCATCGTCCAGCGAGGCCATCGCCTCCTCGTAGCTCAGCTCCGGCGCAGGCTCCGGCCTCGCAGCCGGCCTGGGCTCGACCTTCGGAGCGGGCTGCGGCTTCGGCGGCGGTTCCGGTTTCGGCTGCGGCTGCGGCTCCGGTGGCGGCGGCACGACCTTCTCGACCCGAGCGGGTGCCTGCTCGGGCAACACCTCGACCTGCGCCTTCGGCGGAGGCGGAGGCGGGGGCGACGGAGCCGGCTGAGGCTCGACCCGGGCCGGCGGGGCGGGGGCGGGGGCCGGCTTCGATTTCGTGCGGGCCGGCGGCGACGCCTGTCCGGGCGGCGCGGCCACCAGCTCGACGGAGAGCACCTGGGGCAGCGGCGGGATCGACGGGGAAGGGGCCAGGGTCAGGACCGCGAAGATCACCCCGTGCAGGGCCAGGGAGACGAGGGCGGCGCTGCGCAGATGGCGTCGGTGATCGATCCGGAGCTCTTCCTGCCAGCCGATCTCCCCCTCACTCAACGCTCGTCCTCGGTCACGATCCCGAGCCGGGTCGCCCCGGCCCGACGCGCCGCCGCCATCGCCTGCACGACCAGGCCGTAGGGGGCCGCATCATCCGCCCGCAGGAAGATCTCCTTCGAGTCCCGCGCCTCGAAGACCGCCTCGAGCCGGGCCTGCAGCTCGTCGGCGGGAATCACCTGACGCGCCAGACCGAACTTTCCGTCCTTCGTCACGCTCAGCACCAGCGGCGCGTTCGACATCCGGATCGGCTGGGTCGTCGTCTCGGGCAGGTTCACGTCCAGCCCCTGGAGCATCAACGGCGCCGTCACCATGAAGATCACCAGCATCACCAGCATCACGTCGACGAAGGGCGTGACGTTGATCTCGGACATGTTGCGTCGGCGACCGCTGTGGCGGGAGAGCTGGCTGCCCATCGGGAGCTACTCGCCGCTCGCGGCACGTCCGGCGTCGGTACCGCTCACGGGCTGCAGGAAGGGGCTCTTGACCAGCCGGACCAGGTCCTCCTCGAGCTGATCGCTGAAGCGGTCGAGGCTTCCGAGAATGGCGTCGATCCGGCCGGCGTAGGCGTTGTAGGCGATGGTCGCGGGAATCGCCGCCAGCAGCCCCACGGCGGTCGCGACCAGGGCCTCGGCGATGCCCGGTCCGACCACGGCCAGTGAGGCCTGACCGGCCTCGCCGATGCTCTGGAAGGCGACGATGATGCCGACCACCGTGCCGAACAGGCCGATGAAGGGGGTCGAGGAGCCCGTCGTCGCGAGGAAGGAGAGCCCGCGCTCCAGCTGGCGGGCCTGCGCGGCCGCGCTCCAGGCGATCGATCGCTTCAGCTGGATCAGCAGGGACTCCGCGGCCCGCTCGCTCGCCGGCCGGGTCTTCGCCCTTTGCAGCTCCTCACCCGTGGCCAGGAAGACGACGGCCAACGGGCTGCGGTCGAGATGCCGCGCGGCCTCCTGGACCTCGCTGAATCCCTCCCGTCGATAGACCTCGAGGAAGGCCTCGCTATCCTGATCGGCGGCGCGGAGCTCCCACCACTTCGTGACGATGATCGTCCAGGACGTGAGCGAGAATCCGACCAACAGCAGCAGGACGAGCTTGACGATGAGACCTGCCTGAAGGATCAGGCCGATCAGGTCGAAGCTCACGGCGTTCCCCCCCTCGCCCGTTGCGCCCATTGCGCTTGTTGCGCTTGTTGCGCCGGTGGCCTGTGATCGTCCGTTCCGACCGGCCGCTCCGGACTGCCCGGTGGCCCGGCCGTACAAGGGCGCGATGCGAGCCGATGAATCGGACACCACCGCCGAACGGGCGGTGCGCGGGAACTTAGGGAAGAAGGAGTGCGCTGACCATGCGAGTTCAGATCGATCTGGGGGGGATCGCGGAGATCAAGGCCGACACGTTGGTGATTCCGATCACGCGTCACGGCGAGACCCCGAAGAAGCTGCCCCAGGGTCTTTCGGCCCTTGATCAGCGCATGGGCGGCCGACTCTCCGATGCGCTGGCCGCCGGCGACTTCCAGGGCAACGTCGGGGACCGCCTCGTCGTCTACGGGCCGCGCGACGGCGACCTGGTGCGCTGCCTGCTGCTCGGACTCGGCGAGTCCGAAGCGATCGACGACGAGGGGCTGCGTCTGTTCGGAGGCCGGGTGGGACGGGAGCTGGTGCGCGCCGGGGTCGGGCGCGTCGCGCTGGTGGTCCCGGCCGCCGCCGCCCTGGCGCCCGAGCGATCCTCCGAACGCATCGCCGAGGGAGCCGCCCTCGGCGCCTATCGCTTCGAACGCTACAAGCGGTCCTCCAACGGAGGCGATGCCGGGAAGGACGGCGGGAAGGACGGGACGAAGCAGAAGTCCCGATCGCATTCCGGCGAGTCCCGCCTGCGGATCGTCTACGCAAGGAAGTCGGCCACGAAAAAGTCTGGCGGTCTGGGCGCCCTGCGCGCCGGGGTCCGCCGGACGCTGCAGCTGGCGGAGAGCCAGATCGCCGCCCGCGACCTGTCGAACGAGCCGCCCAACGCCCTCTACCCCGAGACCCTGGCCCAGGAGGCGCGACGTATGGCGCGCGCCGTCGGGCTGCGCTGCCGGGTCATGAACGTCGCCGAGCTCGAGCGCCGGAGCATGGGCGCGATCCTCGCCGTCGGTCAGGGTAGCGTCCATCCCCCGCGCCTGATCGTGCTGGAGCACGGTGCCACCGCCGCTCGCAAGAAGCGGGGCACGCTGGCGCTGGTCGGCAAGGCGATCACCTTCGACTCGGGCGGGCTGTCGATCAAGCCCGCCACGGGCATGCCCGACATGAAGCACGACATGTCGGGAGCGGCGGCCGTCTTCGGGGCAATGCGCGCGATCGCCCTGCTCGACCTGCCGATCCACGTCGTCGGCCTGCTCACGGCGGCGGAGAACATGCCGAGCGGGACGGCGTATCGACCGAGCGACATCATCGAGACGGCGTCGGGGCAGACGGTCGAGATCGTCAACACCGACGCCGAGGGTCGCCTGGTGCTGGCGGATGCGCTGCACCATGCGGTGAAGACCTACTCGCCGGACGCGATGGTCGACATCGCGACACTGACCGGCGCCGCCATGATGGCCTTCGGTCCCCATGCCAGCGCCGGCCTGGGGAACGACGAGGCCCTGCTCGAGGAGGTCCGCGCCGCGGGTCGCCGGACCGGCGAGACGGTCTGGCCGATGCCCCTGCTGCCGGATCACGAGAAGGCGATGCGGAGCAAGGTCGCCGACTGGAAGAACTCCGCCGGCGGCAGTGGGGGCATCTCGACGGCCGCCGCCTTCCTGCGCGGCTTCGTCGGCGACACGCCCTGGGTGCATCTCGACATCGCCGGCTCGGGCATGACCAGCGAGCAGACGCCCCTGCACGTCGGCGGCGGGACGGGGGTGGGCGTGCGCCTGCTGACGGAGTGGGTCCGAGGCCGATGCGAGTAGACCGAATCCGCAACCTTCAGTTGCACCCCTGGACGATCGGGACTTCGGGATCCATTCTCCCGGCCATCACAGAGGAGAACTCCATGACCCGATTCTGGACGACCTGCTTCCTGGCGGCAGCCTTCCTCGCTCCCGGCGTGGCCCTGGCGGCCGGCGACGTGGAGGCCGGTCGGGAGAAGTTCCAGGCCTTGTGTTCCTCCTGCCATGGTCCCGAGGGCAAGGGCGATGGTCCGACGGGCAAGGCCCTCGCGGCCGCCGGACAGCCCGCGCCGCGCGATCTCTCCAAGGGCAACTTCAAGTTCGACACCGACGACGACGGCAAAGCCGGCACCGACACGGACATCAAGAACGTGATCACCAAGGGTGCGATGGCCTACGGCGGGTCGGCCATGATGGCCCCGGTGGCCGGCCTGAGCGATCAGGATCTCGACAACCTGGTCGCCTTCATCCGTTCCCTGAAGGAGTAGCGCGACCCGCTCCCAGACCCGCTCCTCACGATCGGGACATCCAGCGCGCCATCGAGTCGGCTCCCCGGCCGGCCCGATGGCGCGCTTTGCTATGGTGCAGTGGACAGGATCTCCGATGGCAACCCCGACAGAAGATGCGACCAGCGATCGCACGGAGCGCGACTCGTCCCGGGTCTCGGATGTGGAAGATCCGCTCCCCGCCCTGCCCGCCATCCCGGTCGTGCCCGACCCCAGCGCACCGGGCCTCTCCCAGACCACCGCGCTCACCGCCTACATGTCCCAGCTGCGCCACTACCCGCCGATCTCGCGCGAGGAAGAGCAGACGCTCGCGGTCCGCTGGCTCGAGGACGGGGACGTCGAGGCGGCGCGCCTGCTGGTGCTCGCGAACCTGCGGCTCGTGGTCAAGATCGCGATGGAGTATCGACGCGCCTGGACCAATACCCTCGACCTCATCCAGGAAGGCAACGTCGGGCTGATGGAGGCGGTCCAGCGTTACGACCCCTACCAGAACGTCAAGCTCTCCTCCTATGCCGTCTACTGGATCCGCGCCTACATCCTGAAGTACATCCTCGACAACATGCGAAGTGTCCGGCTCGGCACGACCCGCGCCTCTCGCAAGCTCTTCTTCCGGCTGAACAAGGAGAAGCGCGCGCTCGAGCGCGAAGGCTACGAGGCGGAGCCCCGGCTGCTGGCCGATCGCCTCGACGTCAGCGAGGACGACGTGGTCGAGATGGAGGCCCGCCTTGCCCGCCCCGATCTCTCCTTCGATGCACCGCTCCGGGGCGAGGAGGCCGACGGAGCGACCTGGGGTGATCGCATGGCGTCCCCCGGCATCAGCTCCGAGGCCGCCTTCGGTGCCTCGGAGATGCGTGAGGTCTTCCTCGGCAAGGTCGGCGAGTTCGCAGAGACCCTGGACGAACGCGATCAGCTGATCCTGGAGACGCGCATTCTCGCCGACGAGCCGCTGACCCTGGCGGAGCTCGGGGAGCGCTTCGGCGTCTCCCGTGAGCGGGTGCGTCAGCTCGAGGCGAAGCTGGTCAAGCGTATGCGGACCTACATGGAAGAGAGCCTGGTGGACTTCGAATACTACGCACCGGACCGGGCCTAGCCCGGGCCGTGCGAAGCAACGCGTTGTGGCGACGGCGCGAACGCGCATGAGCGATCCCGAACGAGCCCATCGCGGCAATCCGGTCCGTCGTCGTTCGCCATCGCCGACACTCCGTCGGGGCCTTGGGACGCGGGTCGCGATCGCCAGCCTGGTCACGCTCGCCGCACTCGCCTGCAGCCTGGTCGAGCGGGAGGGGCCCCAGCCCGAGGGCTGGGTCGAAATCCGGGGCCATCGCGTCGCGGTCGAGATCGCCGAGGAGCGCGCCGAGCAGGCGAAGGGACTCGGGGATCGGGATTCCCTGAGCTGGGGTCACGGCATGTATTTCGTCTACGACCGGCCGGGCTTCTACTCGTTCTGGATGAAGGACATGCGGTTTCCGATCGACATCGTCTGGCTGCGGGACGGACGCATCGTCGATCTCCATCCGAACGTGCCCTTCGAGCCCGGCGGCAACGGGCCGACGGTGCGTCCTTCTTCGCTCGTGAACGCCGTCCTCGAGCTCCCAGCGGGCTACGCCGCCGCCCAGGGCTGGCGGGTCGGCGATCGCGTCGTCTTCGAACGAGTCGCCCCGGTAGCCCGTTAGGGCGAGGCGGGGGTCGCCCACTCGGGAAACTCCGACCGGATCTCCTGGCGCACGACCCGATCGAGGCCGGCCGTGTCGAGCCCCAGGATCTCGTGCAGGGCCTGATCGATCGAGAAGCCGCGCCCGAGCTGCTGGAGCAGGCGCCGCCGCTGGTCGACGTCGGTCCGGGACTGCAGGTAGCCGACGGTGAACACCGATTGCAGATAGGCGTTGCGCGCGAGCTCGTTCGTCAGCCCGGAGAAGCTCTCGGCGATCGAATCCAGGGGCAGCCAGGATCCGCTCTCGATGTTCGTCCGCAGCGCGGCGCGCTCGCTGCGCGTCGAGACGCCGCGTCCGCGCGCCCTCCGCTCGATCATCTCGGCGAGTCCTTCGTTGAGCCAGTAGGGTCGGTCGCCGCCGGTCTGCTCGCGGAAGATCGCGTGGGCGTACTCGTGGAAGAGCAGGCCGCGCAGGCTCTCGTCGGGCTCGGCGGGAGAAGCGACGTGGATCCGGCCGTCGAAGAAGCCGATCGTCCGGAACGAGAAGCGATGGGCATGGGCGCGCACGTAGGCGGCCTTCGCGTAGAGAACGACGCCCAGGGGCTCGAGAGGCTCGACTCCGATCGCGCTCGAGACCTCCGCCCGGGCCTCGTCGAGGTACTGCATGACGCGCGCGGCGTAGTCGCTCGATCGCTCGCCGAGTCGCTCGTCGAGCTGCACGCGAAAATGCCTGCTGCGCACGGTCTCGAGCTCCAGCGGACCGCTCAGGGCCTCGGGATCGGCGAGCGTCTGCTCCTTCTCGAGCGCGGTCAGCCGCCGGGCGGCTTCGGCACGCCAGGCGGCGAGCTCGGGTCCGGCGCCGTCGAGGAACAGACGCAGATGTCGCTCTGCGGTCGCAAAGCGGCCCCGGCCGCGGGCCAGCGAAGCGAGATACCAATGCGCTTCGGGCTGGCGGGGCGCCAGCCGGAGCAGTCCGCGCAGGGTCGCCTCGGCGCGGGCGTTCTCGCCGCGCTCGAGATCCGCCAGGGCACCGCGCAGCAGTCGGCGAATGCGACTGGCCTCTCCGCTCGAATCGCCTGAATCCGGGGACACGGGCGGCCCGACCACCCGAGCGCCCCAGGCCGAGCGCAGCCGCTCGGGATCCGCCGTCGGCTCGGCCTCCGGCGGCGGCGCCTCGGGGTCGTCGCTGAAATGCGTGACTCCCTGCTCGTCCACCCAGAAATGGATCTGTCCGATCGCGGATCCCGTCGGCCCGAGCAGCACCAGGGTCAGTAGGAGTACGAGCCCGGAGCTGCGCCTGGATAGCGGGGCTTCCGCGCGCCGATGGGCGGGTCGCTCGGTGCGCGCGGGCAGCAAGGTCGGCATCGCCATCCGCCATTCATCGGCCGGCCTCGCGCTCCGCTGAGCGGCATTCTCGGGCGCCGGCGGGGGCACCCGGCGCTCAGCGTGTCTTGACGGCCTCGCCCGCCAGATGGCCGAGCTCGGGCAGGATCAGCTTCTCCAGCGCCAGCCGCACCGCGCCCCGGGAGCCCGGGATCACGAACACCACCCGTCCCTCCACCAGTCCCGCGATCGCCCGTGAGAGCAGTGCCGCCGAGCCGATCTCCTCGTAGGAGAGCAGCCGGAAGAGCTCCCCGAAGCCCGGGATCAGCCGCTCGAGCTCGGGCTCGAGGGTGTCGGGGGTGACGTCGCGGGGAGCGATGCCCGTTCCGCCCGTGAAGACGATCGCACGGGCGGTACCCTGGCGGACGAGAGATCCCAGCGCAGCACGAATCGCCTCGGGCTCGTCGGGAACGATGCGCCGTTCGGTCACGGGCTGCCCGGCCGCCCGCAGCAGCTCCTCCACCAACGCCCCGCCCGTGTCGGACTCGAGCGTCCGCGTATCGCTGACGGTGACGATGGCCGTGGGCACCTTCGCGGGCGCCGCGCGACGGTGGTGATGGCCGCCCTCGGCCGGGGACGGCTCGTGCTCAGGCATGATCGTCGACCCAGTAGGCGCCATCGGTCGCCACTTCGCGCTTCCAGATCGGCACGCGTTGCTTCAAGGTGTCGATCGCGAAGCGGCAGGCCTCGAAGGCCTCCGCCCGATGGGCCGAGGCCGCCGCGACGACGACCGCCGCGTCCCCGATCTCGAGGCGACCCACGCGATGGGCGATCGCGACCCGCGTGCCGGGCCAGGTCGCGGCGGCCTCGTCGGCGATCTTCTCCATCTCGCGCTCGGCCATCTCGGCGTAGGCCTCGTACTCGAGGTGCTCGATCGAATGCCCCCGCGCATGATCGCGGACGGCGCCGATGAAGGAGACGAGACCGCCCGCATCGGGTCCGGCGACACGCGCGCGCACCTCCGCCTCGTCGAGGGGCTGATCCGAGATCGTGCAGCACCGGGCAAGGGAACCGCTGCGTGCGCCGGATCCACCTGCCACCGGTGGCAGGAACGCGACCTCATCCCCCTCTGCCAGCACCGTCTCCGGTCGGGCCAGCTCGAGGTTCACAGAGGCCGCCAGCCGCTCCCCCAGCTCGTCGACCCGCGGATTGCGTTTGCCCAGCCATCGCCGCAGGTCGGCCACGGTCGAGCCCGATTCGAGCTCCACCCGCAGGCTCGACTCGCCGCCTGCCTCGCGCAAGGAGCCGAAGAGCTTCAATGTGATCGTCATGGAGGCCATGCGGGCGCCAAGCCTACCGCTCGTCTTTCCCAAGCTCAATCGACTCGGAGGGATGGTCGTTCACTACAGTGTGATCCCGATCACTTCGGTCCTGAGCGCAAACAGCGATTCTCGCGGTCGGCCGAGAGAATGACCAGGAGACAGCGAACGATCGATCGCAGGGGCCATGAGGGGGGCCCGTGTCGAACGAAGCCACGAGCCCGAGCCATACGCTTCCGCCCGCGGAGGGTCGGACCCGACGGAAAACCCGCCTCGGCAGGGTGATCTGTCGTGGAGCCATGCTGGCTTTCGTCCTCTCCGGCTGCGATGGTGACGGAGGTGGTGACGGAAGCAGCGGTGCAGCCGGCGCGGAACCATCGACCCCTTCCGCCGTCGCCACCACCGCCATCGATGTGCCCCCGGGCCAGACGAGCGTCGTGCTCGGCTGGACTCCGTCGCGAGGCCCCGTGGACGGCTACCTCGTACTGCAGGCTCGCAACGGCGGCACGTGGACTTTCCTCACCCGCGTCCAGCCTCCGCGGGTCGAAGTCCGCGCACAGCCGGGGGACGAGATCCAGATCATGACCATCGCCCAGGGCACCAACGGCAGCGCGAGCGATCCGTCTCCCCCCTCTCCAGTCCTGCGATTCAGCGCGCCCGCGCCGCCTCCCGCGGCGACACAGGCCGCCGCGGTCGCGGCCATTCCGGGCAGCTCTTCGCCCGTGGCCGAGCCGCTTTCCACTCCCGCCACGGCCTCCGGTGCACCGGAGGCGGCGGCCCCGGAAGCGCCGGACGCCCGGGACCCGTCCGCCGGAGACGGAACGGCGCCGGCCATCGGCGAGTCGAGCATGAGCCTCGCGCTGCGCGACCGCCTGCTCCGCGCCGACCTGCGCTTCTCGCTGTATCGGCACTCTCCCCGAGCCGCCCATTGGCTGGCCGTGCAGGTCGCCCGGGAGCCGACCGCAGGTCTGGCCCTGATCGGAAGCGGACGGCGGGATCTGGACGCCTGGAGCGAGCTCGTCTGGCGGGATGCGACGGGACAGCTGTTCGTCTCGGATGGTGCCGTCGCCGCCACCCGGGACGATCTCCGCGATACCCCAGAAGAAGCGATCCGGCTGCGGGCCACCGAGCGATTCGTCGGTCTCGCGGACGTCGATGGGGACACGATCGGAGACTGGCTGATCGAGGAGACGACGACTGGAGCGGTCTGGATCATCGATGGCGCGACGGCAGAGACACGCGCGGCCCTGGTCGGCGCCGTGCCCGGCGTCGCGCGCCTCGCCGGGCACGGCGACTTCGACGGAGACGGCCGTGTCGAGCTGCTCTGGCGACGCGAAGACGACAGCCTCTTCCTGGGACGTGTGGAGTCCGAGACAGGCGAGATCTCGGCGATCCCGGCGGGCGACCTGCCTTCGCTGCCGATGGAGGCGCTCCCCGCCATCGCCGACTTCGACGGCGACGGCCTCGACGATCTCTCGACCCGGAGCACCGAAGGCCGGCTCGGACTGATGCTGAGTCGCCCCCTCGCCGACGGGAGTCTCCGATTCGAGAGGGTCGACGGCCCGGAGCTCCGGATCGAGGGGCTCGATTTGATGGCGAGCGTCGATCTCGATGGGGACGATGCGTCCGAGCTCGTCTGGCTCGGGGAGGACGCGCTCGAGATCTGGGACGTGCGGCGTGGACCGATGACCCGGATCGCTTGGACGGAGGATCGCGGCTTCGAGGAAGACGCGGTCCCGGCCGGCAACAGGGACGAGGGCACCGACGACTGAACGCGGAAGGGCACGAGGCCCATGAGAGTGGCCCCGCCCCCCGCGTGCTGTACGCAAAGAGACGGGGCCGGCCCCCCATGCTCAGCTGGAGCGCTCCTGGAAGAGCGCCTGTTGACTCAGGAAGCGGCCTTGGCTCCCTCCGGTCGGGCAGCGACCGACTCCTGGCCGTTGTTCGCCCCGCCCTTGGCCGACGCGACCGACGCCGCCGAGGCGGCGGGCTTCGCCCCCATGCGCACGTTGCCGTTCAGCTGGGCGCCCTGCTCGACCACGAGCGAAGGCGCGACGACATCGCCCGTCACCCGGGCGGTCTTGTGAAGCACGATCTGCTCGCTCGCCTCGATGTTGCCCTCGACGAGGCCGCTGATGACGACGCAGACCGAGCGGATCGAGGCGCGGATCTCGCCGGACTCGCCCACGATCAGCGTGTTGTCGCTGGTGATCTCACCGGTGAAGCTGCCGTCGATGCGGACCGTGTCCTTGAAGGAGAGCTTGCCCTCGAATTCGGAGCCCTGATCGATGAACGCCGTCAGGTTGCCGAAGCCGCCACCGCTGCTCGCCGGGCTGCCCGCTGAAGACGACGCTGCCGACGTCGAACCCGACGCCGTGCCACTCTTGCTGCCCCGACCGAAACCGCTGATTGCCATGCTGCTCGCGCGCCTCCGTGAAATGCGTGATGAGGGTTGGTTCGGCCGAAGAGGTCGGCAGCTTGAGCGCAATCGATCCGAAAAGGCCCGAAGGCCCCGGCGCTTGCGGGGGACTCTGCGTCGGTGTGACGTGCCTCACGGGAGGCGAGCCGGGGCGGGCGGGCTGCTAGACTCGGCCGTGATGCAAGCTGTGGCCCTAGGGGAAGGCGATCCGGAAGAGGTGCTCAGCCGCTCGATCGAGCACGATCGGGTCCACTCCTCCTTCCTGCTGACCGGATCCGGCGAGCGGCCCCGGGCCGCGGCCCTGGCCTTCGCCCGGGCACTGGTCTGCGAGGCGCAGAGCGGCGGGACCTGCGAACGTTGCGCGGGCTGTCGCAAATCCGTCGAGGCGGACGAGCCGATCGGGCTCGACGGCGAGGGCCGGCGCGGCCCGACCCTTCGCCATGTCGGCGATCATCCCGATCTCCTCTGGATCGAGCGCGGCGCGGACGATACGCGCATCCGGATCCGACAGATCCGCGACCTTCAGCTGGCGCTGCGCCTCGGTGCCCACGAAGGCGGCCGACGCGGGGCCGTCCTGGCGGACGCCGAGCGCATGAACGTGCAGGCGCAGAACGCGTTGCTGCGACTGCTGGAGGAGCCGCCGCCGCGGACGTCGCTGGTGCTCGTCTCGACCCGTGTCTCGACGATCCTGCCGACCCTGCGTTCGCGCAGCGTCCATTTGCGTTTTCCGATCGAGCCCGAGCCCCCGCTCCGGGATCCCGAGGCGCCGGAGTCGATCCGCGAGCTGGTCGAGACCCTCGACGGGCTTCGCGAGATGTCCGTCGGTCGGGTGCTCGACTTCGCCGAACGCTATCGGGGCGTGAGGGCGACGGCGGCGGAGTCCGTCGGCGAGCTGATCGACGTGGCCTCCCGTTGGCTGGTCGAAGAGGTGAAGGCGCAGGTGGCCCGGGACGAGCGGCCCGATCCGCGAGAGCTCGATGCCCATCGTAGCCTGCAGCAGCTCCGGCGCGAGCTCTTCGAGCGCAACGCCAACCCCCAGATGGTGGCCGAGCGCCTGCTCCTCGGCCTGCGGGATACGGTGGCCTAGCATGTGGCTCGACAGTCATTGCCACGTCACGGCCGAACGCTTCGACGCCGATCGGAAGGAGGTGCTCGAGCGCGCCTTCGCCGGCGGCGTGGAAACCTTGATCTCGATCGGCTCGGGCTACGGCGTCCGGGGCAACAGCGAGGCCTTGCGACTGGCCGAATCGGATCCCCGGATCTTCGCCACCGCCGGAGTCCATCCCCACGAGGCCTCGGAGCTCGACGACGAGCTGCGCCCGGCCCTGCGCCGCTGGCTCGCCCACGAACGGGTCGTCGCGCTCGGCGAGTGCGGCCTCGACTATCATTACATGAAGTCGCCGCGCGAGATCCAGCGCTCGGTCTTCGCCGAGCAGGTCGCGCTGGCCCGGGAACTCGACCTGCCGGTCTCGATCCACGTCCGGGGCGACGACCCGGACGCCTACGACGAGCTACTCGAGATCTGGATCGCCGAGGGCGGCCACGCGCTCGAGGGCGTGCTCCACTGCTACACCGGCAGCCTGGAGTTCGCGAGGCGCGCGCTGGATGAAGGCTTCTACGTCTCTTTCTCGGGCATCGTCACCTTCCGGGGCAGCCACGATCTGCGCGAGGTCGCTCGGAGCATTCCCCTCGACCGACTGCTGGTGGAGACCGATGCCCCCTTCCTCGCGCCCGAGGGCCATCGCGGCCGGCGCAACGAGCCGCTCTGGGTGAAGGTCGTGGGGGACACCCTCGCCGCACTGCACGGCTGCACGCCCGAATCGCTGGCCGGGCAGACGACGGCCAACGCGCGAAGGCTGTTCCGGCTGCCCGTCTCCGGAGCCGGGTCCGAAGACGGGTCGACCGGCGAAGCCACGGGCGGGAAGCCTCCCGGATGACTCTCGCGAGTGCCGATCCCGAGCATCAGGAGATTCTCGACCTCGCCCGCGATCTCGCCCTGCGCGCCGGGGCGCTCCAGCGCGAACGCTACGAGACCGCCTTCACGATCGAGACCAAGAGCGCCGCCATCGACCTCGTGACGGAGGTCGATCGGGCCTGCGAGGCGCTGATCGTCGAGGGCATCCGGCGCGCACGGCCCGGGGACGCCATCCTGGCGGAAGAAGGCCAGCATGGCGGCGGCGGGGGCCGGCGTGGGGGCGATGACGGGGCCACGTGCTGGATCATCGACCCCCTCGACGGCACGACGAACTTTGCCCACGGATTCCCCCGCTTCTGCGTCTCGATCGGTGTCGAGCAGGCGGGCTCGCGGTTCGTCGGCGTCGTCTACGACCCGCTGCTGGACGAGCGGTTCGAGGCACTACGAGGAGCGGGGGCCTGGCTCGGAGACCGACGGCTGGCGGTCTCCCGGGAGCACGAGCTCGGGCGCGCCCTGGTCGCGACCGGCTTCGCCTACGACGTTCATCACAGCGACGACGACAATCTCGCGAGCTTCGCGCGAATCGTGAAGCAGGCGCGGGGCATCCGACGCGACGGCAGCGCGGCGCTCGATCTCTGTTATGTCGGTGCGGGCCGGCTCGACGGCTACTGGGAGCTGAAGCTGAAGCCCTGGGACGTGGCGGCGGGCCTGCTGATCGTCGAGGAGGCCGGCGGGCACACGAGCGATTTCGCGGGCCGCCCGGCGCCGCGCTCGGGAGAGGAGATCGTCGCCAGCAACGGGCTGGTCCACGAGGACCTGCGAGACCGACTCGAGCCCCGCCCGACACGCCCGGGTGGATTCGCGGAGCAGCCGTCCAGCGAGCCAGGATCGGAATAGGCCGTCAGGGCAGCTCTTCCAGGAACGCCTCATCGGACTCGGGCTCGCGGGGCTCGGGGCGCGCTTCCCCGTCGTCGCCGGCATTACGGGCGGCGGCACCCAGCTCGTCGGCCCCGCCCTCGCCCTCGCCTTCGTCCAACCCACGGCCGGCCGTCGAATAGCGCTCTTCGAATGCCTGCGAGGAGAGCGGTAGGAGCTCGGCGAGCTCGGGATCGAGCACGTAGATGGTCGGGCTGCCCGTCCGACGCGCGAAGATCCCGCGCTCCGCGTCGTATCGACCCAACTCGACCCCCGCCAGGATCCGCGGCTCCGCTCCCGGATCCTTGCGATCCGCCACCTTCAGCGATGCGCGGGGCGGAGCGAGGCCCAGACTCGCGAGCTCCGACTCGCCCATCTCCTCGGCGAGGATGTCCGCGGCGTGCAGGTCCGCAAGGGTGCGCACGAGCTCCGAGATCGCTTCGGAATCCAGCGGAGACTCCGCGCTCCCTCCCTCGGTCGGCTCGAGCCTCGTCCAGCCGCCCTCGCCGAGCACCACCGTGATCGACGACCTCGACTCGCCGGATTCGTCGTCGAGCTCGAGCTCGATCCGGCCGGCTCGATCGAGGGCGAAGGAGGCGAGCGTCTTGTCCCGATAGGCATTGACGCTGCGGTCGAAGTCCTCGAGACGCTCGGGCGCGATCGTGTAGAGCCGCCCGTCCGAGCGGGAGAGGAGCAGCCCCTCACCCACGCGGCCGCCGATCCGGATCTCCTGCGTCTGCTCCGCCGCCTCCCTTGCCTCCCCCGCCTGCGCCGGATCTCCATCCGCTCCCGGGTCTCGCCCCAGGACGGTCCAGCGCAGCTCGAGAACGGGGTCCTGGGAGGCTGCTTGCACCTGCTCGTCGGGCTCGTCGATGAAGGACTGGGCTCGCAGGAAGGAGAGGTCACTCAGCAGCTCGCGGATCCGGGTCGCATCCGCCGGCGCTGCGACGGGGGCCGTCATCTGCCAATCCCCCGCCTCGTCACGCTCTAGCTCGACCGCGCCCTCGGGCCAGGTGAGCTCGAGTCCGACGACGTCCGCGGCCTCGAAGCCGAAGATCCGGCGATCGCGCAGATCGACGAGATCGCGATCGAGGGAATTCAGCCGATAGGTCGCGACGTAGGCGACCTCGTCCTCGTCGAGCCGCGCGACATAGCGATGCCCACCGACCGGCGTCGTCCGACCGATGCGGAGGCCCTTCGTCTCGCCGGCGACCTCGAAGCGAACCACCCGGGCCTCGTCTCCCAGATCGTACTGCTCGAGCGCGCCGGGCTCCTCGACCCGGCCCTCCCGCGGCAGGTTCACGAGCGCGCCGGCGATCCCGTCGAGGGCCGTTGCATCCGCCGGTGCCTCGACGGGGGCAACGAGCCACCAGCGTCCCTCCCGACGTTCGAAGCGCGCCTCGACCCCGTCCCGGGTCGTGAAGGCGAGGGCCTGAATGTCGCTACTCTCGAGCCCCGGATGGAGGCGCTTCGCGTCATCCTCCGCGCTCTGACGCGCGGCCTCGCCTCCGATCTCATGAAGCCAGATGAAGGCCCCCAGCAGCGCGGCCACGACGGCGAGCACGAGTGTCGTACGCGGATTCATCCCCGGACTACCTCGGCGCCTTGCGTCGGATCCACCAGGTCACGACCCCGAAGATCGCGATCGCCTCGGGCAGCAGGAAGAGCGACAGGGTCTGGATCGTCCGGAACTGCGTCTGGGTCATCTGGAACGTCGAGGCCCGCGAGACGTTGGGCCGTACCGCGATCTGCTCGACGTCCCCGGCCAGCCAGTTCACGGAGTTCACGAAGAGATCGCGATTGCGAAGCATGTCGAGATACTCGTTGGTCGCGAAGTCCGAGTCCCCGAAGACGACGATGCGACCCGGCGAGGTCGGCCCCGACGCCACCTCGCCCTCCTCTGCATCGGCCTCCTGCGCATCGGCCTCCTGCGCATCGGCCTCCGGACCGCCGTCCGCGTCCGTCTGGCTGACCACGCGCGGCTCTCCGGCCACGGCGATGGCGACGGGGCCCAGAAGATCCGTCTCCGCGTCGTAGCCGGCCCGCCCGCTCTCTCGCCAGCCTTCGAGGTCGCGTTCCGCCCAGCTCTCGCGCCCGGTCCGGGCGAGCACGGTGTAGTCGTCGGCCGCCGCCCCGTCGAGCTCGATGCTGCGCACCATCGGGAAGATCGTAGGCTCTCGCAGCAGCGACGTGATCGGATGCGTACCGTCGTACTGTGCCGCCATCGGGGTGGTCGCCTGACCGAAAACCGCCAGCTGTTGATCGACGATCACGTCGTCCCCGAGCGAGATCCCCCAGGCGCGCAGAAGATCGTAGAGGTTCGTCTGGGCCCGGGGATCGAGGGCCACGAAGAGCGCGCCCCCCCGCTCGACGTGGGCCTGAAGGACCGAGATCTCGTGCGGCAGGAAGGGTCGCGTCGGCCCTGCGATCACGACGGCGGCGGCATCCTCCGGGACCTCGCCCCGGGAGGCGAGCTGCAGACTCTCCACCTCGTAGGTCTCGTTCGCGAGTGCCTGTGCGGCCCGTCCGTAGGAATCCGGCGACGCCGCCCAGGGCGACTCGCCGTCCGGGTCGGCCTCGATGGTGCGCTCGTTGTGTCCCGTCAGGAAGTAGACCTTCTTGCCCGAGCTCTTCACCAGCTTGAGCAGCGCGTTCGTCACGTCCGGCTCCGTGAACTCCGAGATCGTCGTCGATTCACCGGATTCGAGGGAGAGTCGGACGACCCCCCGCGCGAGATCCTCGGTCGAGAGGCCGAGCTCGTCGACGAGCCCGGGAGCCTGGTTGGGATCGACGAAGCGAAGCTCGATCCGATCGCTCTCGTAGGCATAACGGTCGAGCAGATCCCGGACCGGTGGAGCCTCGCCCGGACTGAAGAAGGCCATCATCGTCACCTTCTGCTCGAGGCCCTCGAGTAGCTCCTGCGTCTGCTGGGCCAGCGTGTGGACGCCCGCCTCGCTCACGTCGAAGCGATGTTTGTAGGCGTCCCGCGTCGAGAGGAACCCCAGGAAGCCCAGGATCAGGATTCCGAGGACGGCACTCAGGATGGCGCTGGTCCCATACTTCCCGGCCCGTCGGGCCTCGCCAGATCGCACGCGTTCGCGCAGCGAATCGAGACTCATGAAGACGGCGGCCACGAGCAGCACGACCCCCACCACGAGATTGCCGACGATCCAGGTCAGCTCGCTGTAGGGTTGCAGCAGCCAGATCAGCGCCGAGAGCAGACCGAATCCGATCGCAACGATCCCGAGACCCGCCAGCAAGGCAGCCGTGCCCACCATCTATCGCCACCTCGCCGATTCGACCACGGTCTTCGCGAGCAGCAGGAAGATCCCGCTGGAGACCACGAAGTACGCCAGGTCGGACGTGTCGATCAGTCCCTGCAACATGCGATCGATGTGGCTCCCGGTCGAGATCCAACGCATCGCCTCCGCGAAGGCCGAGTCCTGCCCGAGGCCGCTGCCGGCCAGGCTGATGTCCACGATGAAGGGCAGCATCATGCCGATGATCACAAGCAGCACGAGGGTCACGACGAACGCGATCAGCTGGCTGCGCGTGATGGCGGAGGCGAAGACGCCGATCGCCACGTAGGTGCAGCTGACCAGCAGCAGGGCGAGCAGGCCCGAAAGCGTCTTGCCGACCTCGGGCTCTCCGAACGCGAAGAGCAGCGCCGGGTAGAAGGCGACGATCGCCGTCATCAGGACCACGAAGCCGACCCCCGCCAGGAACTTCCCGAAGACGATCTCCCAGATCGAGAGCGGGCTCGTCAGCAGCAGCTCGTCGGTGCCGTTGGCCTTCTCGCTCGCAATCAGGCCCATCGTGATCGCCGGCAGCAGGAAGAGCACGATCACCCACATCGACCCGATGAAGGGCTCGATCAGATGATCGTTCAGGTTCATCTCCTGTATCGCCTGGAAGGCCTGGAACTGCTGGGCCCGGATCTGTCGTTCCTGGAAGCCCAGCAGACTCGCCAGGAAGAAGGTCCCCGCAATCACCGACCACAACGTCAGGACCACGTAGGCCACGGGCGAGACGAAGAGCGAGCGCAGCTCGCGCGAAGCGATGGTCGTCACGTGCCTCACGCCGCGTCCTCCTGGTGTTCGGCGTGGACATCCCGCGTCATCACCCGGGCAAAGGTCTCCTCGAGCGACACCCCGCCCCCCGTCAGCTCCGTCAACGACTGATCGAGAACCTTGCGGCCGCGCGCAATCAGGATCACGCGCTGACAGATCGCCTCGACCTCCGCCAGGATATGCGTCGAGAGGATCACTGTCTGGCCACCGCTCGCCGCGAGATCCGCGATCAACGCCCGGATCTCGCGGATCTGGATCGGGTCGAGCCCCACCGTCGGCTCGTCGAGCACGAGTACCTTGGGCTCGTGGACGATCGCCTGGGCGATTCCTACGCGCTGCCTGAATCCCTTGGAGAGCTGTCGGATCTCGCGTCGCCGCATCTCCTCGAGCCCGCATCGCTCGAGCACCCGATCGACCGCGTCGCGACGGTCCGCCTTCGGCACGTCCTTCAGGCGCGCCACGAAATCGATGTAGCTCTCGGGGGTCATCTCCGGGTAGAGAGGCGGCGTCTCCGGCAGGTAGCCGATCGCTCTCCTCGCCTCGACCGGATCAGAAAAGATGTCGTGGCCGGCGATGCGCGCGAAGCCGTCGGTCGGCGGGATGAAGCCCGTCAACATGCGCATCGTCGTCGTCTTGCCCGCGCCGTTCGGCCCGAGAAAGCCCACCACCTCGCCGGCGTGGATCCGGAACGAGAGATCCCGCACCGCATCGACCTCGCCGTAGCGCTTCGAGAGCCCCTCGACCTCGATCGCCGGCGCCCCGCTCCGCGGCGCACCCTCTCCTCTCGTACCGTTTCCACCGGCCCCGTCTGTCTCGGACGTCTCGGCCCGCGTCGTCTCCGTCGTCACCTGGCCCGTCCCCCTCGTCTTCCGTCCGTTGACTCGTCCGATCGATGCGCCCCTTCCGGATGCATCCCGTTCAGGAAGAGCTCCACGACCGTCCGTGCGAGCTTCTCGGAGAATGCGTCCTCCCGAGC
>CAYWGW010000019.1:0-17208 GCA_964457385.1 uncultured Spirochaetaceae bacterium | reverse complement strand
CTTGATCCCCGTTGCCCCTGCGTTCGCCGGAGCCGAGCGCTCCGTCGAGCGGGATCAGATCGAGCACCCGACTCGTCACCACGATGTCGAGCCCGCCGACGAAGAT
This sequence comes from uncultured Spirochaetaceae bacterium, assembly GCA_964457385.1. Classification (GTDB taxonomy): domain Bacteria; phylum Myxococcota_A; class UBA9160; order UBA9160; family UBA4427; genus UBA4427. The sequence continues at coordinate 17,102 of CAYWGW010000019.1, read as the reverse complement.
GTAGCAGGCCAGCTCCGGGTCGATGTCCGACCGGAGCTCTCCCTCTGCCTGCGCCGAACGCAAGAGCTCCGAGATCCTCCGGAAGAGGCAGCCGATGCTCTGGAGTCGCGCGGGATCCGCGAGCCGCTGGCTGCGCTGGATCTCGAAGACGAGGACCTTGGCCCAGTCGGCCCGCGTCGAGTAGGCCCGGGCGATCACCCGTGCGATCCGGAACAGCTTCTCCTCGATCCCGATCCGGGCGCCGGAGATCGACTCGATCTCCTCGATGAACTCCCCCCAACGTTCGAGGAAGATGGTATCAAGGATCTCCTCCTTGTTCTTGAAATAGTGGTAGACCAGTCCGTAGGCGATCTCCGCGTCCCGCGCGATGTCGGATATCCGGGTCCCGTCGTAGCCCTTGTCCGCGAAGACCTTGACCGCGGAGTCGAGGATCAGGCGCCGCTTGTCGACTCCCCTCCTGGCTCTGTCTTCCATCTTTTCCGGCATCAGGGCTTGCTGCGTCCAGTGCGTGTTCATCCGGAGGGCCGGGTGTCGGACCGTCGACTCACAGCGGATGCCTCGAGTCGAGGTCGGAATCGAACGGCGTGCGGCCGATTCTAAGAGCCGCTGCTCGCCTCTGCCAACCTCATTCGCACACACTTGCCGCACGCCCCCTGCTCTCCCCCGCTCCTGGTCGCTCGATCGCGCCGCTCGATCGCGCGGATCGGCCCGCTCGACGACACCTCCGGCCGACCGCCGGTTCCGTCTCGTCGCGCCTCTCGTCGCGGGGCGCCTCCACTGACGCGAGCAGGTCGAGTCGATACTCTCACGGACCGGCGATGAAGCTGGTGGAGAACCGAGCTGCGCATCGCGATCGTGATCGAACGCTTCGTTCCGGAAGGCGGCGGCGTGGAGAACGTCGCGTGGCAGGTTGCCCACGGCCTGGCCCGGGTCGGGGAGGACGTGACCGTGGTCAGCCGGGAGATCCACGAGCCCGCGACGGAAACCGCCCGGCCCACCGTGGAGACCGTTTTTGCGCCGCGCCTCTGGCAGCCGCTGCGGGTCCTCACCTTCTCACAGTCGGCCGGACGGCGGGTGCGGCGCGGCGACCGACCCCGCTTCGACGTCGTCCACAGCTTCAGTCGCACGCGGCACCAGGATCTCTACCGCGCCGGCGGCGGCAGCCACGCCGACTATCTCGAGCGCACCCACCCCGGGATCGCCGGCCGCCTGCGCGGATTCTCGCCCCGACACCGTGCGTTGCTGTCGATCGAAGGGCGCGTCTTCAGGGACGTCCGCCAGCGCGTCCAATGCGCCTCCCGCCTCGTCGCCCGCCGCCTGAGTGAGCGCCACGACGTCGACCCGGAGAGGATCCTGCTGCTTCCCAACGGCATCGACCTCGAACGCTATGCGTCGGACTCCGCTCGCGCAGCGGGGCGCGCCCTACGCGGCCGCGAGACTGAGGGCCGCGCACCGGTCTGGCTCTTCCCCGGCTCGGGCTGGCGACGCAAGGGGCTCGATCGGGTCTTTCAGGCGCTGGCGCGTTCGATGCCGACGGCCCCCCATGTCTGGGTGGCCGGACGCGACGCGCCGGGTCCCTGGCGTCGCCGGGCGGCGCGCCTCGGCATCGCCGATCGGATCCGGTTTCTCGGACCGCGTCGGGATCTCGAGGTCCTCTATCACGCCGTCGACGGCATGCTGCTGCCCACGCGCTACGACCCCTTCGCGAACGTCACGCTGGAGGCCGCGGCAGCGGGTCTGGCGATCGTGACGACGCGGGCCAACGGCGCGGCGGAGTGGCTCGGCGAGGCCTGCCGGGTCCTGGACGAGGACGACGATCCGAGCCAGCTGGCTCGGACGCTCGCCGGGCTCGGCGAGCCAACCGCGCGGGCGGCGATCGGTGCACGGGCAGCCCGCCGGGCGCAGGACTTCGGTTGGCCGGCTCACATCGAGGCCCTGCGCGAGGAATACCGACGGATCGTCGAGGCGCAGCGGGCCACGAGAGAAGTGCGATGAACGGGGTCGTCCGATGGCAGGCGGGCGATGCGGCCGTCTGTCGAGGGATCTCGAGCTGGCTGGCCGATCCCACGACGGCGGCGGCGACGGCGCAGCCCATCAGCGAGAGCCCTCGGCGGACCCTGCATCGGGTCGACCTCGACGACGGGACGGGGCTTCGTTGTGTCGTCAAGCGACATCGGACCGGCCGGGCTCGTCATCGTCTGCGGGAGGCGATCAAGACCCGGGTCGGACGGGATCCGGTCCGACGCGAGTGGACGGCACTCGGCCAGCTGCATGCCCTCGGCCTGCCCGTCCCCCGACCCCTGGCCTGGGGTCGACTCGCGGACGGCGACGGGATCCTCGTGAGTGAGTGGTGCGAAGGTGTCGGACTGCGCAGCGTTCTGCTCCGCGCAGGCGGGACCCGGAGAGACGTCCTCCTCGAGCGGCTCGCGGAGGCCATCCGGGCCCTGCACGAGGCCGGCTTCCGACATGGCGATCTCCACGCCGGCAACATCCTCGTCGAGGGCGATCGATTGACGCTGCTGGATCTCCAGCGAACGCGCCGCCACCATGGCGAGCGATCCCGCCTGCTCGATCTCGCCCGACTCGAACTCTCCCTCGAGCGCGCCGGAACCTCGCCTGAAGAGCGCCTGCGCCTGCGCCGGCGGCTCGGCATCGAGGCGGTTCTCGATCCGACGCTGCGGCGTTTCCTGCGCGATCATCTGCGAGGACGCAGTCGGCGCAAGCTGCGAGTCGGCCAGAGTCTCGCCTCCGTGCGGATCGTGGATCCGTCCGGAAGCGCCCTGGTCGGCCTTCGCGATGCCTCGCTCGGCACCGATCGATTGGCCACCTGGCTCGCTCGGGCCGTCTCGAACGATGGGAGCAACGAGTGCGAGGTTCGCCGGGCCGGTCGCAGCGGGCTCCATCGGATCGAGGAGTCGGGACGAAGCTGGCTGCTGAAGCGAACCGACGCTCATACTTTTGCCCGGGCGCTCGCCGATCGCCTGCGCGGATCGGGGGCGGCCCGGGCCTTCGCGACGGGACAGCGGCTCGCGTTGATCGCGCCGACTGCCTGCCAGGCCCTCGCCTTCGTGGACGCACGCCGGGCCGGGCTACCCTGGCGAAGCTGGCTGCTGCTGGAATCGGTCGGCGACGAGGATCTGGATCGATTCCGACCGGCCTCTCCGCAACAGGCCTGGGATTGCGCCCGGGCCCTGGGCACCTGGCTCGCCGAACGCCATGCCTGGGGTCTCCAGCATCGCGACCTGAAGGCGAGCAATCTCCGCATCGCCCGCACCGACGAGGGCTTCCGGTTCTGGTGGATCGACCTCGAGGACGTGCGGATCGGACGTCGGGTGCGCGAGCCGGACCGGGTGCGCGCCCTGGCCCAGCTGAACGCCTCACTCGACGATGAAGCGTTCTCTGCGACCGCACGCCGCGCGGCCTTCGAAGCCTACCACGAGCGGCTCCCCTTCGAGTCGGACGTGGACGGGATCCTGGATCGGATCGTCTGCTCCAGCCGGGCCCGATCCCATCGTTGGCGGGGCGAGGACTGCGACCTCGGGGTGGCCGACGCGCGGACTAATCGGACGCGGGTGTGACCGTCAGCCATTGGAAGGAGCTCGAGGAGCCCGGAACCCGGCCGCTCTCTCCTGGCTGATACTCGAGACGCGGGCCGGAGGGGGCGCTGCCCACGATCTCCCGGAAGGCATTGATCTTGCGCTCCGGGTCTTCGGGGTTGAGACCGTGGAAGACGATCTCGACCTTCTTCTTGGTCGCGAGGACGTTCAGGACGAGGGTCGCGAGGGTGAAGAGCTTGCCGATGCCCTCGACGGCCTCGACGGCGAAACGCGGGACCTCACACTCTTCGATCCGGAAGCCGTATTCGAGACGCATCAGGGTTCTCCCTCGGCCGCACCCGGTCTCCCGAGGCACGCTCGCTCGCGGATCCGTCGCGGCGCGGCAGAGTCGCGCCCGATCGACCGACTGTCAAGCATCCTCAAGCATCCTGCGAAGGATCGACCTCGGCGCCACTCTTCAGCCGGGCGATGCGCGCCTGGATCTCGGGCAGGTCGAGCACGCCCTTCTCGATCAGCAGCTGGGTCAGCGCCTTCGTGACCAGGCGGGTCCGCTCGCTCGACTCGACCGCGCGCGCGACCTCCTCGAGCAACGCCTCCGGCGCTCCCGGCTTCGGAACCTCCTGCTCGAGATCGAGCTCGATCTCCGGGTCCGATCGTCGTCGTTCCAGCCTCTCGGGTTGGGCCGTGGGTTGGGCGCTGGATTCGGCGCTGGATTGGTCGATGGATTCGGCGATGGGTTTCGTTTCGGCTTGCGGCTGCGGCCTCGTCTGAGGTTCCCGGCGGGTCTCCGCGACCGCCGTCCCCGCATGCAGCGACGACGGCGTTGCGGGATCGCCTTCGACCCGATGCAGATTGGGCATGCCGAGCGTCTCGTCCGACCGCGCGGTCGACAGGGAGCGCGCGCCCGCGCTCTCGGGCCGGGCAAAGTAGTAGCGATCGATGGCCGCCCCGAGATCGCTCGGCGTCACCATCACCGGATGGACGTCGAGGCCGGTCCGGAAGCTCAGGTCGTCGAGCACCGCGATGTTCGAAGGATCCTCCATCCCCAGATAGAGATGGTCCCGCCCCTTCTCGCCCTTCTTCACGAAGAGCGGAATCACGCCGTGCTCCGAGGCCACCTTCGCCGGGACCAGCGCGATCACCTCGTCGGCGATGCGCTTTCCGCCGAGGCTGGCGATGGGCAGGTCGAGCTGCTGGGCCAGGGCGCGGATCAGATGACCTTCGTCCACCATGCCCAGCTTGATCAGGGTGACGCCGAGGCGGCGCCCCCAGCGCTGGTGATCGCCCAGGGCCGAGGCGAGCTGCAATTCGTCGATGACCCCGGCCTGGACCAGGATCTCGCCGAGCTTCGGTCGATCTTGCATGCGTCCCTCTCGGCCACGGCATCGACCGGCCGGCGGCGCGACCTGAGTCCGCCGATTCCTGCCAGGGCCGATGGAGACGGTCTCAGGGGGCGCGATCGGGCTCGCAGAGGAAGCAACGGCTGTGGCCTCCCTCGACGGGGTAGGCCTCGGGCGCCTCACGCCGACAGCGATCCATCACCTCGGGACAGCGGGGGTGGAAGTGGCAGCCGGGCGGGGGGTGGCTCGGGGACGGGACGTCCCCACGCACGGGCGGCGGGGCTCCGCGCCGCTCGGGATCGATCGAAGGGATTGCCTCGAGCAGACTTCGCGTGTACGGATGGGCAGGCTCCTCGAAGACCCGTCGGGTCGGACCGGACTCGACGATCCGACCCAGGTACATCACGGCGACCTCGTGAGCGAGATGGCGCACGACCGAGAGATCGTGGGTGATGAACAGATAGCTGAGGCCGAGCTCATCCTGGAGATCCCGGAGCAGGTTGAGGATCTGGGCCTGGATCGAGACGTCGAGGGCGGAGACGGACTCGTCGCAGACGATCAGCTTCGGATCGACGGCGAGGGCCCGGGCAATGCAGATCCGCTGGCGCTGACCGCCGGAGAATTCATGGGGGTAGCGGTCCATCGACGCCGGATCGAGCTGGACGCGCTCGAGCATCTCGCCGACCCGACGCCGTCGCTCGGCCTCGCTCTCGACGAGGCCGAAGGATCGCATGCCCTCCGCGATCTGGTCTCCGATCCGCATGCGGGGATCGAGAGAGGCCATCGGATCCTGGAAGATGATCTGCAGCCGCTGTCGCGCCGCGCGCAGCTCCGATGGGGATTGCTTCAGCAGATCTCTTCCCTCGAAGAAGATCTCGCCGTGCTGCGGCTGTTCCAGGCAGAGGATGGAGCGACCCACCGTGCTCTTCCCGCAGCCCGATTCGCCGACCAGCGCCAGGGTCCGACCGGTCCCCAGCTCCAGCGAAACGTCCGTCGCCGCCTGGATCCAACCCACGATCCGACGCATCAGCCCGGCCCGGATCGGGTACCAGGTCTGCAGCCCGACGACGCGCAGCAGCGGCTCCCCTTTCGTCGTCCCGGTCTCGGCGTGATTCATCGCGCATCCTCGACCGCGATCTCGACCGCGAGACGCTGCTCCACCGCATGGCACGAGACCCGTCTCCCGGACACCGGACGGAGCTCCCGGGGCACGAGGTCGGCGCAGGGCTCGAAGCGCTGCGGGCAACGCGTGGCGAAGCGGCAGCCCGCAGGCCAGTGTTCCGGGGACGGGACGACGCCCGGAATCTCGGGCAGCCGCTCGCCGGGCTGCGCGAGGGCCGGCATCGAGCGCAACAATCCCTGGGTGTAGGGATGCAGGGCGCGGGTGAAGAGCGCCTCCCGCGGCGCCACCTCGACCAGCTGTCCTGCGTACATCACGGCCACCCGATCGGCGAGCTCGTTCACGATGCCCAGGTCGTGGGTGATCAGCAGGAGCGCGGTGCCCCGCTCGCGCTGGAGCTGGCGCAGCAGCTCCAGGATCTGGGCCTGGACGGTGACGTCGAGGGCCGTCGTCGGCTCGTCGGCGATCAGTATCTCGGGTCGCGTCGAGAGCGCCATCGCGATCATCACCCGCTGCTTCAGGCCACCGGAGAGCTGATGGGGATAGGCCGACAGACGCGCCTCGGGATCGGGGATGCCAACCTCGACGAAGAGGCCCCGCGTGCGCTCGCGCGCCTCCGCCTTCGAGACGCGCTCGTGCAGACGGATCGCCTCGACGACCTGATCGCCCACCCGCACGACCGGGTTCAGGCTCGTCATCGGTTCCTGAAAGATCATCGCGATGCGCCCGCCGCGAACCCGTCGCATCTCGTCCACGGAGAGCGAGAGCAGGTCCCGACCCTCCAGACGGATGGCGCCCGCCGTGATCCGCCCCGGCTTCGGCACCAGCCGGAGCAGTGAGAGCGCAGTCATCGACTTGCCCGAGCCCGACTCCCCGACCAGCGCCAGGGTCTCCCCCCGATCGAGGGAGAAGGAGGCGTCGTCCACCACCGGCAGCAGTCCCGTCGTCGACGGGAAGCAGGTCCGCAGTCCCTCGACCTCGAGCAGCGCGGTCATCGGTCCTCCCGCAGCGTGCGCGGATCGAGCACGTCCCGCAGCGCGTCGCCGACGGAGTTCACCGCCAGGATCAGACCGAAGAGCGCCGTCCCCGCCGCGAAGATGTTCCACCAGATGACGGGATCCCGGGAGAGCTCGTTGCGCGCGCCGTCGATCATCTGGCCCCAGCTACCGTCGACGCCGATGCCGAGCCAGGAGAGCACGGCCTCCGAGAGGACGAGCCCCGAGAACATCAGCACGAAGGTGATGACGATGAGATGGGCCAGGTTGGGCAGCACGTGACGGACGACGATTCCGAGCTCCGAGACCCCGAGCGCCCGGGCGGCCACCACGTAGTCGAGCTCCCGCAGCTTCAGCGTTTCGGCACGGGAGAGCCGGCAGAAGCCGACCCAGCTCGTCACACCGAGCGCCACGCAGACTGACAGCGTACTCCGCCCCATCACCATGATCAGCGCAATCAGCAGCAGCAGACCCGGCATCGAGGCCAGGGTCGAAATCAGGAAGAAGACGACGTCGTCGAAGCGCCCGCCGAAGTAGCCGGCCCCGACCCCGAAGAAGAGCGCCAGGGGGATCGCGATCAGGCTCGTGAGGCCGCCGATCATCAGGGCCACCCGCGAGCCCTTGAGCGCCATGTACACGACGTCGCGTCCCAGGATGTCGGTGCCCAACCAATGGGAGCCCGGATGCCGCAGCGGTCGGCCACCGTAGAACTCCCGCTCCGCGAAGGGCGCGGAGTAGCTGGCCTCGCGGGTATCGAGGAAGGCGCGATCGACGAGCGAGAGGGGCGCGTTGGGCAGGATGCCCGGGACCCCCTCCGGCACGCCGCCTCGCCAGGCGATGGAGTCGAGCAGGCCGACCAGGACGTAGAGCCCGACGACGACGATCGCGACGCGACGCTTTCGCCACAGCGCCCGGGCCGCCTCGCGCCACAGACGCTGCCGACGAATCGCGCGCACGACGGCGAAGGCTCCGAGCAGCAGCACCCCCACCGCGAGATTCGAGAGGACATGGGGCTCGAGGGACGTCATTCGAAGCGCACCCGCGGATCGACCAGGGCGTAGGAGAGGTCGGTGGCGATCTGGCCCAGGATGAAGAGCAACGACCCGATGTACACCATCGTGCGAAGGGTCGAGAAGTCGTTGCCCTGGATCGCGTCGACCGTGATCGAGCCGAGCCCCGGAATCCCGAAGAACGACTCCAGCAGGATCGAGCCCGTGAAGAGGAAGGGGATCGAGAGCACGACCTGGGTCAGGATCGGGATCATGGCGTTGCGCAGCACGTGCCGGGCCATGATCCGCGCCTCGCTCGCACCCTTCGCCCGGGCCGTGCGCACGAAGTCGCGGTTGCTCTCTTCGAGGAAGACCGTGCGGAAGAAGCGCACGTCACTTCCGACGCTGGCGAGTACGCCAACGATGAGTGGCAACGCCAGGAAGCGCCAGATCATGCTGGGATCCGGGTCGAAGCCGGAGATCGGAAACCAGCGCAGGATCTTGGCGATCAGGAACTGCGCGCCGATGATGTAGAGCAGCATCGAGACGCTCATGGCCAGCACGCAGAGAAACACGCCCATCCGGTCGATGTAGGTCTCGCGAAAGAACGCGACGCTCAACGAGAGCGGAATCGCCGTCAGCAGCCCGAGCATCAACAGGGGCACGGTCAACGAGAGGCTCGGACCGATCCCGTCCGCGATCCGGTCGACGATCGGCGTGTCGTCGGCGTCGCTCTTGCCGAAATCGAAGGTGAGCATGCGACGGTAGTGGTCGAAGAGCAGGTTCTCGTTCCAGTCCTGCCAGGGCCAGAGCGGTCGGTCGTAGCCGTGATTCGCCTTCCACTGCTCGATCACCGAGGGCGGCACCTTGTCGCCCAGCGCCTTGCGCGCGATGTCGTCGGGCTCGGTGACCGTGAAGAAGAGCAGGAAGAGCAGGAAGAGGACGCCGAAGACGACGCCGACCCCGTAGATCAACCGACGGAGGACATAGGCCGCCACTACTGACGTTCCCTCCAGTAGGTCGCGACAGCGGGCGCGATCAACAGGACCGCGGCCAGGGCGAGCATCCACACGGGCCAGAGGATCGGCTCGTTCCAGGACTCCCGCAGCTCTTCCCGCAGCTCCGGATCGACGTCGCGATACTCATAGGTCGGCACCGAGAGACCCATCGGCTTCACGTTCCGGACCCAGGCGTGGTAGAGGGCATAGTCCTCGCGATGGAAGAGCTCGATCCAGGGCCGCTCGCGCTCCAGGATCCGCAGCATCTCCCGGATCTCCGCCAGCCGCGCCGGACCGTTCTCACGCACCTTCATGGAGAGGAAGAGCGCGTCGAATCGGGGATTCGAGAAGTTCGTGGCATTGGGCCCGCCGCTCCTCGCGTTGGCCATCTCGGACCAGAGCAGGAAGAGGAAGTTCTCCGGATCCGGGTAGTCGGCCACCCAACCGAACTGGAAGATCTGATGAGCGTTGTTGCGGATCTTCTCCTGGAATTGATTGTAGTTCGTCTGGTCGATGCGGACGTCGATCCCGAGTCCCGCCCAGGCGCGCGTGAAGAACTGGACCTGCTGCTTGCCGTCGGTGGTGGTGGCGGCGGTATCGAAGGTCAGGCGGAGTGCGTTGCCCGTCGCCGGATCGATGCCCCTCGGATAGCCGGCCTCGACCATCAACGCCTTCGCCCGCTCGAGATCGACGCGACGGAAGGGATTGCGATAGTCGGGATCGTGCCCGTAGATGCCGGGCGGCAGCGGCGACTGGGCCGGGACGCCGCGCCCGTTCACGAAGACCCGGAGGAACTCCTCGACGTCGACGACGAGACTCATCGCCTGGCGCAGCTTCCGACCCCGTTCCCCTGCCGCATGGCCGACGACGGGGTCCTCCATGTTGAAGCCGATGTAGAAGACGTCCGGCGAGACGGACTCCTCGAGCTGGATGCCCCGGGCCGCCATCTCGGGGGAGAGACGACCGTCCTGGACCACCTTGTCGAAGCTCTCCTTGATGATGCCCGAGGCGTCGTAGTAGCCCTGCAGGAATTTGTTGAAGGCCGGGATGCCTTCCTTCTCCCGCCGCACCTCCACGCGATCGAGGAAGGGAAGCGGTCGACCGGCATCCTCGAGGCGTCCGGCCTCGAGGTCCTCCAGCTCGCCCTCGCTCGGGTAGACGGCGCCCGGCGCCTCCCACTCCGGATGCCGGACGCCATGCCAGGTCGGCGAGCGATCCAGCACGTAGCGGGACTGCTTATCATAGACCGACAGGACGAAGGGGCCGGTCCCGACCGGATGATCGTCGAAGCGCGGCCGTCCCTCGCCTCCGGCGTACCAGGCGATCGCCTCCCAGGGAACCGGCGTCGTGAACTCCATCGCGAACCAGTACCGGATCTGCGGATAGGGCTGGGCCAGGGTCACCTCGAGGACGTGCGACGAAGGAGTCCGAACCCCCGCAATCCCGCCGAGCGCGGCGTACTGCTCGTGTACCGGCAGTGCGGCAAAGGCCGGATCGGCCTCTCGCCGGGCCATCAGCTGCGCGCCGAAGACCGCGAAGCCCTCGATGTTCGAGAAAGGCTCGATCACGGGGCTGCCGACCTCGGGGTCCGCGATCCTCGCCAGCTGGAAGGCCACGTCCGCCGCGACCACCTCACGCGTCCGGAGTCCCGGCGCCGCGAGCTCGAAGCAACCGTCCTCCGCAAAGAGCAGATCGCGGCGGAGCTCGAAGCGATAGCGCGAGCGTCCGTCCGGAAGATCCGTCCGCTCGGGCAGAGCGACCGCCAGTGCGGGGATCAGCTCGAGGGGGCGCTTCAGCAGATGATAGGTGAGCAGCGTATCGTAGACGGCTCCCGTGATCGCGTGGGCGACCGTCGTGTACGCCTTGGCGGGATCCAGGGTCCGGGGCGCCTCGACGAAGGAGCTGTAGAGGATCTTCTTCCCGGTGTCTTCGGGGGGATAGGGATCGTTGGAGCACCCTCCGAACAGCAGCCCGAGCACGACACCCAGCAGTATCGGCCCGCGACGCGCGGGTCGGCCGGACGACCCTCGTGACGGAATCCCGCTCCGTGCTCCCACCCCTCCGACTTTCTCCGCCGAAGGGCTCGCCGCTCTCCGCCTCAACCGCCTTGCCCCCTCCCGTCGAGCTCCGGGATCACGAAGAAGCGATCGGACAGGCTACGGGCGAACATGACCCGCTTCCAGACGAAGCGCGCTTCGGACTCGATCCCGGGCGACTGGATCGTGACCGTCCGCGCGAACTCCCCGCCTGCCGAGAGCGCCGCATCCTCGACCTCCCCGGCCGTCAACGGCACGTATTCCCCGAAGACCGCCCGGTACCGGATCCGGCCTTCCGGCTCCAGCACCCGCAGCTCGCCGAGTCGATCCGACTCGTCGAAAAAGAAGATCTCGCCGCCGGCCTCGATCACCGATGGATCCAGGAAGCAGCGGGGATCGAAGAGCGCAGGGCCGGCCTCGAGATGACATGCTGCCGGTCGCCTCGCATCCGGCTCCGGCTCCGGCTCCGGCCAGGCAAAAGCGATCGCGACGCGTCCGTCCGGCTCGAGCCAGACACCGGCGCGCGCCGCTCCGGCGCTCGGCGTCGGCGCCCCGAGCAGAAGCCCCACGACCTCGGCCGCTTCGAGATCGATGCGCGCCAGTTCCCAGAGGAGCGTGGGCCCAACCTCGCCGCGCACGACCTCCCCGTTCGACGCATCGAAGAATCCGTAGTCGCCTCCGTCCACCACCAGCAGCCCCGCCAGCTGATCGAACAGGCCCAGCACCTCGAAACGCAGCCGATCCGGTCTTTCGACGGCAATGCGCTGGGGTCGGTTCAGCTTGAAGTCGGGCCCTTCCAGCGCCACCCGAGCCAGGCCCCGAAGAGCCGGACGGGCGGCTACGCGGGCGAGATGTCGCTGCAGCGCCCGCTCCGCACGCGGGTCGTCGATGGCGAGCGGAGTGCCGAGCGTGCGGACGAGGGGCGGGGGGCCGGTGCGGCAACCGACGATCAGCAGAAGCAGCAGGACGCCGAGCTGGATCGCAGCGCGCCGACGGCTCACGGCGCCTCGCCAGCCGATCCACCGGTCGACCCGCCGGTTGATCCAGCGGGCGCGATGAGACCGAGCTCGCGTCGTAGCCGCTCGAGCTTCTCCATCAACTTCGGCTGCTCCTGCTCGCGCACGCCCAGCTCCACGGCCTGCTCGAAGTATCGCAGCGCCTCCTGCTCCTCCCCGAGGAGAAGCGAGACGTCACCGAGATGCTCCGACACGACCGAGTCTCCTCCCGTGAGATCGGCCGCGCGCAGCAGCTGCTCCCGGGCGAGCCCGAGCAGCCGAAGCCCCTCCTCCCGATTCGACTGTGCCAGCTCCGACTCCGCCATCCGGTAGTAGACCCAGCCGAGGCTGTCAGTGATGAAGCCGTCCTCGGGCTCGATCTCGAGGGCCCGTCGGATCAGCTGTTCGGCCCGCTCGAGATTCTCGCCCCGTTCGGCCCAGGAATAGCCGATGTAGTTGAGCGCATCGGCTCGGTCCGGATCGATCTCCAGCACCCGCTGCATCGCTTCGATCGCCTCGTCCATCCGGTCCTGCAACCCGTACTGGACCCCGATCTGGTAGTAGACATCCGCGTCGGCGTCGGATCCGTCGAGCAGCCCTTCGAGCAGCGCGGTCGCGGCGTCGGCATCTCCGCTCGCGGCGAGCAGCGCGGCAGCCTGATAGTCGAGCTGACGGCTCGGATGGCTCTCGCGAAGTCGCTCGATCTCAGCCATCGCTTCGTCCAGGCGGCCCGCCTCCTGATGGATCGAGGCGATCTGGATCCGCGCCTCGGGGTAGCCGGGATCACCCGGCCCGATTCGTTCGAAGGCGGCCAGGGCGGCGGACTCGTCGCCGGCAGAGCGCTGGATCTGCCCGAGCACGAGCGCGATCTCGGGCTGATCCGGACTCTGCGCGAGGACAGCCTCGAGCCGCCCCGCCGCCGCTTCATGGCGCCCCAGGGAGAGCTCGAGCGAGGCCAGACGACGCAGGGAGGCGAGGTCGGTCGGATAGGCCTCGACGATCCGACGATAGGTCTCGACCGCGGCCTCGAGATCGTCCCCCTCGATCTGCACCTGGCCCAGTCGCTGCAGGATGCCGTAGTGGCGGGGATGGCGGGCGAGCACATCCCGGTAGATGGCGATCTCGGCCGCGCGGTCCTGACGGTTCCGCTCGATCTCGGCCAGCCGCATGTAGAGCAGCATCTGATCCGGAAAGGCCTCGAGCGTCTCGCGGACCGTCGCCTCCGCGGCGTCGAGATCCCCGCGGCGCTCCTGGACCGTCGCCAGCGAGAGGGCGCCGCGCAGATCTTCGGGCTCGAGCTCCATCAGGTGATGGGCCAGCGGCTCGGCCGCCTCGAGGTCGCCGCGATGGAGGGCCGCCTGGAGCAGGGCGTAGGCGGAATCGGCGTCCAGCGGTCTGCCCTCCGCATCCCGAAGCACCCGATCGAGGCCTTCCAGATCGCCGGCGACGCGATAGAGCCGGGCCAGGAAGAGCCGGGTCTCCCGGGAGTCCGGATCGAGTTCGAAGGCCCGCTCCGCCTCGCGCCGGGCCTCCTCCATGTCTTCCGTCTGCCAGGCGAGCTGGGCCAGCCGGCGATGGATGAAGGCGGACTCCGGATCCTTGGCGGCAGCGCGTTCCAGGGCCTGCCGCGCCAATGCGAAATCACCCTCCTTCTGCGCCAGCTCGCCGACGAGCACGTCGTAGCTGGGCGGCGCCTCGGGTCGCTCGATGCGCAGGGGGATCTTGCGGGGCGGAGGACGCTCGCCCAGCCGATCCGAGAAGGGCAGTGTCAGCGTGCTACAGCCCGGAAGCGGGGCGAGCCCGAGCAGCAGCCACAGCAGGAGTGGCTGCAGAAAGGGCCGCCCCGGCCAACTCCTGCGCTGGGCGCTGCCTGCGTTCGTCCTCCTCACGCCACCCCCGTCGTGCGCCCGCCCGGGCGAGCGGTTCGCCGCTCGCGTCAACCGCCCATCTCGCTTCAACCGCCGAAGTAGCCGCTCTTCTCGAGGTAGGCGACGAGTTCGGCCACGCTCTGGTCCACCGTCTGGCCGTTGGTATCGAGCACCACCTCGGGCTTCTCCGGCTCCTCGTAGGGCGCCGAGATGCCCGTGAACTCGGGGATCTCCCCAGCCCGGGCCTTCTTGTAGAGGCCCTTCACGTCGCGTCCCTCGCAGGTCTCGACGCTGGCGTTCACGTAGACCTCGATGAAGTCGCCCTCGCCCATGATCTTGCGGACGGCATCGCGGTCGGCCCGATAGGGCGAAATGAAGGAGCTGAATACGATCACGCCTGCGTCGGTGAAGAGCTTCGACACCTCACCGATGCGCCGGATGTTCTCGGTGCGGTCTTCGGGCGAGAAGCCGAGGTTCGCGTTCAGGCCGTGGCGGATGTTGTCGCCGTCGAGGATGTAGGTGAGGCGACCCCGTTCGGAGAGGGCCTTCTCCGCCGCAACGGCGATGGTCGACTTTCCCGAGCCCGACAGCCCCGTCAGCCAGATGGTGCAGCCGCGCTGACCCAACAGCTTCTGGCGGTCGTCGCGGGAGACCTGGCCGTCGTGCCAGGTGATGTTCGTGGACTTCGATTCACTCACAGCGTTTCTTCCTCGTGGCAGCCGACCGGGAACTCCCGGCCGAGGTGTCGCATGCGCCGATCCCGGCTTCTTGGATTCATGAGCCCGAAGGCTCGGGAACGACGCCCACCCGGCATCGTCCCATGGCACTGAGGGCCGCCCGCGGGCCGCGCATCCGGGAGCGCCTGCTCCACGGGCACTTCCACGGGCGCCGCCTCGCTCTCGATCCTGAACCTGACCAGGAGTCGCACTCAGCGCGAGACCCGATCATAACGACAAAGAGGCGATCCTGCCGTCCTATCCGTCCGAGCTGGAGCGCCGCCTGACACCCTGGCGACGCACGGCGGTCACGACCTGCTCGGCGGCCCACTCGATCTCATCCGGGGTGGTCGAGCGCCCGAGCCCGAAGCGGATCGAGGCCCCGGCCAGCCGCCGCGAGCGCCCCAGGGCCAGCAGCACATGGCTCGGCTCCGGCCGCGCCGAGCTGCAGGCGGAGCCCGAGGAGACCGCGATGCCGGCCAGATCCGCCAACAGCACGCTGCCATCCACGCCCTCGAACGAGACGTTCAGATTGCCCGGCAGCCGCTGCTGCGCATCCCCATTGAGAAGCACGCGATCCGGCAGCGCTTCCAGCAGGCGTTGGTACAGCAAGTCCCGCAGCGCCGAGAGCCGACGGGCTTCTTCCTCGCGCTCCTCGAGACAGAGCTCGAGCGCCCGGGCCATCCCGACGATCAGCGCCACCGGCAGCGTCCCCGACCGCAGACCGCCCTCGTGTCCTCCGCCGTACTGGCGCGGCTCGATCCGAAGCCGGGGACGGCCGCTGCGACGCAGCCGCAGCAGTCCCACGCCCTTGGGTCCGTAGATCTTGTGGCCCGAGACCGAGACCAGGTCGAGCCCGTCCCGCTCCGCGTGGAGATCGAGCTTGCCGACGGCCTGGGCGGCATCGGTATGAAGGGCCACCCCCCGCTCGCGACAGAGCGCGGCGATCTCCGGCAGCGGCTGGAGCACGCCGATTTCGTTGTTGGCCGCCATGACCGAGACCAGCAGCGTATCCTCCCGGAAGGCTGCCTCGAGGCGCTCGAGGGAGACCCGCCCGTTCGGCTCGACCGGCAGCTCGCTCAGCTCGAAGCCGCGCCGCGCCAGCGCCCGACAGGGATCGAGCACCGCCGGATGCTCGGTCTCGAGGGTGATCAGATGGCGACGGGAGAGCGAGCCCTCGGCGAGCCCGAGGAGCGCCAGGTTGTTGCTCTCGGTGGCACCGCTGGTGAAGACGATCTCGGCCGGGTCGGCCGCCCCGAGCATCCCCGCAAGGCGCTCGCGCGCATCCTCCACCGCCGCCTCGGCACGCCAGCCGAAGGCGTGGGTCCGGCTCGCCGCGTTGCCGAACTCCTCGCGCAGGTAGGGAAGCATCGAGTCGAGCACGCGCTCGTCGAGCGGCGTCGTGGCGTGGTGGTCGAGGTAGACCCGTCGACGATCAGGCTGCGAAGGACTGGCCGCAGCCACAGGTATTGGAGGCGTTCGGATTCTCGATCTTGAAGCCCGACTCGTGGAGCGAGTCGACGAAATCGAGTCGCGAGCCGACCAGGTAGAGCGCGCTCTTCTCGTCCACGATCACGCGCACCCCCTCGAACTCGATCTCGGCGTCGATCGCCCGGACCGTGTCGTCGAAGGAGAGCTGATACTGCAGCCCCGAGCAGCCCCCCCCCACGACCTTGACCCGCAGCCCGTGGGTCTTCTCCTTGCCATCCTCGGCGAGCAGGGTCTGGATGCGCTGTGCGGCCCCGGACGTGACTTCGATCATGGGTCTCCTCCTCGTCTCTCCGTCTGCGGGCCGTCGCGAGCGGCCCGCTGGAACACGCCGATTGTAGCAGGCCCACCGGGGCCGTGGCGGATCCAGCCTTCGAGCAGGCCCGTGAGGCCCCCGTCGAGGTTGGCGGGTGGAGGTTGGGGAAGAGGACCTCGCGGGGTCGATCTACGTTTACTCTCGAAGGTCCCTCGGGATACGGGCCATCAAATCGGTTTGTGCGAAGTCGCGGCCCTTGAAGAGCAGAGGCTCACCGCGTGCCTTGGCCAGCGCGTAGGTGAAGCAGTCGCCATGGTTCAAGCCCGCCGGATGGCGTCCCTTCCCGAACCGGCTGAAAGCGGTCCGGGCGATTTCCGCTTGCTCGGTGTCCACGGCGACGAGCTCGATGGCGGCCGTCTTCAGCAGTGCATCGAAATCCCGCAGGCCCTCGGCTCCGTAGCGTGCCTCGATCACGATCGACGTCTCGACAAAAGTGGCGGTCGACATGGACCGACGTTCCGCGGCCTCGAGCGCTTCGTTGAAGCTGCGCCGTTCGGGCTCGTCCTGCAGGATGGCCAGCAGTGCAGAGGTGTCGATGACCATCAGCGCGGCAGGCCGTGTTCGTCGTAGCCCATGATCTCGTCCGGGGTGCGCGCGTCGCGCACGGGAAGGGACGCGCAGTGCCCGGCGATGGCATCGAGTTCATCCGCGAGGCGCCGTCCGGTCCTCTCGCGGCGAACCCGC